>CAZVWR010000034.1:0-33772 GCA_964630905.1 uncultured Spirochaetales bacterium
GCGGTTCAGCAGTTGCAGAGATAACACAGGATTACGGCACAGCAGTTTCGTCACCTGCCGATCCGACAAAGACCGGTTATACATTTGCCGGCTGGAGTCCTGAAGTTCCTGCAAATATGCCTGCTGAAAACATCACGATCACTGCACAGTGGACAATCAACCAGTACACTTTGACATACACAGCAGGGACAAACGGCACAATCACCGGAATTTCACCGCAGACAGTTAATCACGGTTCAGACGGTTCTGAAGTTACGGCAGTTCCTGACGGAGGGTATCACTTCGTCCAGTGGAGTGACGGAGTTATGACAGATTCAAGAACTGATACGAATGTTACAGCGGATATAACGGTTACAGCATCTTTTACTATCAACCAGTACACAGTCACCTTCAAGGATTGGGATGGAACAGATCTTAAAGTTGAAACAGTCGATTACGGCAGTGATGCGACTGCACCTGCCGATCCGACGAGGACCGGCTATGCTTTTACCGGCTGGGATGCTGGTTATACCAATATTATTGCTGACCTGACAGTCAATGCACAGTATTCCGACAACGACGAATGTACTCTCGGCACCGATAACTGTCATGAATTCGCAACATGTGAAAACACAATAGGCGATTTCACCTGCACATGCAGCGAAGGATACTACGGAGACGGCGTAACCTGTACGGAATATCCTCTCGGTGTTTGCCAGAAACCTGAAGAAATCGGAGCACTTCCATACACACACAATTCAACAACAACAGGCAGGGACTCATCACTTACAAATTACGGTTTAAACTGCGGATCTGTCGAAGTTTCAAATCATCCTTCTCCCGATTTTGTATATTCACTTGATCTTACAACAGGACAGAAAGTTGAGATAACACTCACTCCGGCTGAAGGGTTCGACGCAGTTCTTGCAGTTATTGGGACATGCGGAGAAAATCAGAATTGTGTAGCGTTTGCTAATGAAAATCTGTCTGCACAAAGCGAAGTTCTTTATATCGAAGCAGTTTCAGACACAACATATTTCATCGTTGTAGAAGGAGTGGCAGTATCATCATACGGAAGTTACACTCTTGATGTTAAAGAATGGGTTGAAGAGACAGATGATGACACGGTTCCTGATGAAGACATTATTGATGAAGACATTGTTGATGAAGACATTGTTGACGAAGATGTTGTTGACGAAGACATTATTGACGAAGACATTATTGACGAAGATTTTGTTGATGAAGAAGATATGGACCAAGTGGACGACGAGGATGAAATGGGCGATGAAGATACCGGAGATTCCGGTGACAGTGGAAACTCTGGAGACAGCGGAAACTCTGGTGACAGTGGAAACTCTGGAGACAGTGGAAACTCTGGAGACAGTGGAAACTCTGGAGACAGTGGAAACTCTGGAGACAGCGGAAACACAGGCAACACTGGAAACACTGGAAACACCGGAGATACAGGTGACGATGCGGATGAAATTTCTGATGAAGAGGAAGATGCCGACACAGAGACAAAAGATGAAGAAGTGTATAAACTCGGCGGTGGCGGAACCGGTTGCGCAATAGTATTGTATTAATTTTTTTAGAGGTGAATTATGAGAAAGGAACTCAGGATCTGTACTGCTATAAGAGATAAGGAATATGAAGACAAAGTGATATTGTTGACAAAATCACAGGGCTGGAAACATTCTCTGGTAAATGTTGATGACATCGTAAGTGAACACAGACGGGATACGCTTTTCTTTATTGTTGAGGACAGCTATTCTTCGATCCTTGATCTTATCGAGATCCATAACTCATGTGAACTCAATTTTATACCTGTAATAGTTCTTTCAGGAGATGACTCAAAACATTCAAACTGGATAAAAAGAGTTAAATGTTCTGAAAAATATTTTCATGCCGGAATGAACTGCTTTCCCGAATTGATGGTTCAGTCAGTAAAAACGATGGACGCGCTCAGAGACACATATTATTACAAAAAGATCTCAGATTTCAGGGAAAATACGGCAGCAGCATTCAAAAACAATGAAAAATTCTCTGATTTTTTAAACAAAGTGCTCCCTGATCTTCTTGAACTGCTTTACACAGAAAGAGGCTCCATAATGCTTCTTAACAGTAAAAAGAACCTTGTAGTTGAAGCTACATCCAGAAAAGAACTCGTCGGGATTGAGGTGGAATATAAAAAAGAGAGTGTCGCATGGACGGTTATTGATACAAAGCAGCCGGTGTTTGTAGAAAACATCGAGAACGATTCAAGGTTTAAGAAAATGACCGGGTATTCAAAGGATTACTTCCTGTCACTTCCGATATTTGTTCACGGTGAGATAAGCGGAGTTCTCAACTTGTCTGATAAAGTTGTTTCGCTTCTTTTCGACACCAATGATTATAATAATGCCACGAATTTATTAAGCATTTTGGAGCCTTATCTTTTAATCAATAAAAACAGACAATGACAATCCGGGGGAAACAATGAATTCAGGTAAGTTTGACGCAGAAAAACGGGATAAAGATGATGTTCTGTTTTCAGACAAGAGAGCCAGTGAAAGAATTAACCGCGAAATAAATGTCAAATTTGAGGTTTCAATTGACGGACCGCACAATTTTTTTGCCGGCTTTACTCAGGATATAAGTAAAGGGGGAGTTTTTCTCGCAACTCATCAGGTATATCCGATCGGAACAAAAATGAAACTCTCTTTTGAAATTGAAGGGGTTCATGTTGAAGTTGAAGCAATAGTCAGATGGGCAAGGAAATCTGAAAATCTTTCGGGAAGCGATCTTCATCCCGGCATGGGTCTCCAGTTTATAGATCCGGATGAAAAAATTGTTGCTGTGTTTGAGAAATTTCTCGAAAAGAAAGAACCTTTGCTGATAGATGAAGAATGATAAATGTCAGAACAAAGTGGTCACACAAAAAAACATAGTTTCTGTAAACGATTTTGACTGTCACAAGATCATCGATGTTGCGGAAATGTTCCTTTCTGAGGAGTTTTCCAGTGAAACATATCAGAAAATAACTAACATTGTCAGACAGTTATCTTCGGCAAAATATGCGATATTCAATCTATATGAAGACAATGGTCATGATTATTATTCCGTTGCAGTTTCAGGGATGAGCGAAGTAATAAACAAAGCTTCAAAAATTCTCGGATTTGAGATCGGTCAAAAAAAATGGGGAGATGATCCTCATAAATCAATGAAAATTGCCAATCAGACAATAACCTGTTTTGAAACTCTGCACGACCTGACAGGGGAAAAAATTCCGTTGACGATGATGTTTCTGATTGAAAAAAGTTTCAACATCGGAAAAGTTTATGTTGCTAAAATTGTTAAGGATTCAAGGATGATGGGGGATTTCACACTTATTTACGAAAAAGATGAAACCCTTGTCAATGAAGGACTTTTAGAATTATTTGTAAAGCTTGCCGGTCTCTTTATTGTAAGAAAGAAAACAGAGGAAGCACTTCTTAAAAGCCACGAGCAGTTTATGCTCGCTGTTGAAGGCAATCATGATGGAATATGGGACTGGGATATGGTTACAGGCGAACTTTTTTTATCTTCAAGATGGAAAGAGATGCTCGGATATAGAGATGATGAAATTCTAAACAACATTGATTCATTCAGAAACAATATTCATCCTGATGACAGACCGAGAGTCATGAAATATCTTGACGGGTATTTAAAAGGTGAGCATCATCACTACCATATTGAATTCAGAATGAAGCACAAAAACGGTTCGTATCGCTGGATACTTGCAAGAGGTGAAGCGCTTTATGATGAGAACGGAATCCCTTACAGAATGGCTGGCTCCCATACTGACATAACTGAAAAGAAGGAAATGGAAAAACAACTTGAATCTCTTGCTTCCACAGACTCATTGACCGGTCTTTGGAACAGGCGGTATTTCTTTGAGATCGGTCACAATGAATGCAAAAGAACGAGAAGATATAAGGCAAAGTTCGGAATGCTGATGATAGATATAGATCATTTTAAGGACATAAACGACACATACGGTCACGCGGCTGGAGATTTGGTTCTGAAAAATGTTGCTGAAATATTTAAAAAACATCTCAGAGATGTTGACATTGCATCAAGAATTGGCGGAGAGGAATTTGCAGTTCTGATGCCGAACACTGACATCGAAGGTGTGAAAATAGTTGCTGAAAGATTAAGGAATGCTGTTGAGTTATCCCAAATTGTTTATGAAGGAAATGCACTCAAGATCACCATCAGTGTCGGAATTTCTGACTGTTCAAATGTCAATTCAATTGACGAAATGCTTAAAAATGCAGATGATGCATTGTATGAGGCAAAAAATTCTGGAAGAAACTGTGTCAAATTTAAACAGGTTAAATGAAAAACCTGATTTTCTTGAAAAAAAACTCATAATTCGTATCATAATGAAGTCCTAAATTTGCTGAATTATAACTTGTTTCATTTGGAGGTTTGTATGAAACGGCTTATGCTTGCGTTGCTGTTCTTTGTCTTTTTTGTCTCCTGTGGAGGAGAAGAAGAGACAGTCATGAATGAATTGAACAGTCTGTCATCGGCAACTGTGGAAAACAGTGATATTGTTTTCCCTGAAAATGATGGTGAGATCGATCCTGAGATCCGGATCGCCCGGATGAATGCTTTCAGAGAGAATCAACTGAAACTCAAGACATTTAAAGAAGAAGAAGTGGTTATGGAGACAAAAGCTCTTTTTGGCACAAACTCTTTATATTTCTTTGATTTTGACGATTCTGAACAGGGATGGACGACTGGTTTGTATGATGACCCCAATGGCACTTATGAGTCCACTGTGCTCTGGACCAGAAAATCTGATATTGCAGGGATAGGACTTGGAAGCAATGCGATGGTGGATCAGCATACAGGTACCTATGTTCATAACTGGATGAAAAGTCCGGTTCTTGATTTTTCAGGATCTGTCGGAGTTTCTCTTTATTTGAGAGTGTGGCAGCAGGATGAAGATAGTTACTATACAAAAATATGTTACGGAGAGTCTGGTGCATCTTTCGATCAGAAAGACCTCAGAATCTGTGAAGATGACGGAATGGGCGGAGTTATAAACTGCGAAGTTCTTTCATGCAGCTTCACAAATGACGGTGCTTGGCATGAATATGTTTTTGATCTTTCGGGCTGGGATAACAGATCAAATGTTGTTCTTATGTTCAGATATAATACGATCGACTCACTTTACGGCAATGGCTGGGCAGTTGATGATGTTCAGATCACAAAACTCTGTACTGAAAATCCGACTCCTGAACCGACTGATGTGACCGTTGACACCGATTATGTCTGCAGCGGAACAGAGATAAATCTTAATGCGACAACTGAAAATGGTGCAATGATTTCATGGTATACAACCCCGGTTGGGGGAAAATCACTCGGCACAAGCAATAGCGGAGAAGATTTTTCAGTCAGTCCGACAGTCACAACAACATATTATGCAGAAGCAAAACTTCCGGATGTTGTGTTGCCGGGTGAAGAAACATTCAACTACACCGGTGCAGTTCAGGAATGGATCGTTCCTGAAGGAGTGACAAGCATTGAAATCGAAGCCTGGGGCGCACAAGGTGGACTGGGTGGAACGACTAATAATATTGGTGGATTAGGAGGCTTTTCCAAAGGGACTCTGGCTGTTGTTCCAGGACAAGTTTTAAATATATATGTAGGTGGCAAAGGCAGTGACAGAGCTTTAGATTCCAGTCAGAATTCACCTGGCGGGTTTAACGGTGGTGGTGCAGGAGGTTTTGATAATAGTGGCCAATACCAGAATGGTGGCGGAGGCGGAGGTGCAACTGATATAAGGATAGGTTCTGAAGATCTGTCTGCCCGCATTATTGTGGCTGGCGGCGGCGGCGGTGGCGGTGGTGGATGGTTTGCTGCCAATGGTGGAGAAGGAGGGGGGCTTGAAGGAGGAACTGGTGAATATTCCTATACAGCCAAAGGTGGAACAGGCGGAACCCAGACAGAAGGAGGCACTGTAGATAATTTTAGAGGTGCTACAAATGGATCTTTAGGCATGGGTGGAAATGGTTCAACCAATTTAGATGCATGGGGAAGTGGTGGCGGTGGTGCCGGATACTATGGCGGAGCAGGTGGAACATCGATGGAAAATCATGGCTCCGGTTATGCCGGCGCCGGCGGCGGCGGTTCATCATATATTGACGGTGTGTTGAACGGTGAGACAACTGCCGGAGTTCGTACGGGCAACGGCGAAATAAAAATAACCTATACTGCTGCAATAATCTACTGCCCATCAAACAGAGTTCCTGTTGAAGTGAAGGTTGATCCTTTATCTGTAGGCGGAATGATGTCAGGAACCACTCCAATCGTTTACGGTGCTGCTGAAAATCTTTCTTTAATCGGTTATACCGGTTCAATCCTTCAGTGGGAAAGAAAATATGAAAACGGAGAATGGGAAGTAATTGTAAACACTTCTGCAACTTATACGGATAATCCGGATGCAGTTGGAACATGGTATTACAGAGCACTTGTCAAGAGTGGACTTTGTTCACAAACATATTCATCAGAATTTATTCTTACAGTAAATAAAGCATCCCTCACTGTAACGGCAGATAATAAGTCGAAGGTTTACGGAGACGAGTAACCAGTTCTTACATATACACCGTCAGGAACACTTTATTACGGAGATGATTATGATGTAATTACCGGAGTTGAGCTTAACACATCGACCGGTGCAGCGGCAACTTTCGGAACACACACTATAACAGCAACCGGCGGAACTGCTGCAAACTATGATATAACCCATGTAAATGGCACACTCACAGTTGACAAGGCTGATCTTAACCTTATAAATGCAGTTGCCGCAGGAAAAATTTACGACGGCAATGTCAATACGACGATATCGGGTGACTTAAGCGTTGTCTTCTACGGTGGCGATGTGACACTTGATTCAATAGCAGGAACATTTGCCGATAAGAATGCGGCAGATGATAAAGCAGTTACCCCTGCAATGTCGATCAAGGGAGTTGACGCATTCAATTATAATTTCATACAGCCTGCCGGTCTTACTGCCGACATTACTCCTAGAGACCTTATTCTCAGTGATTTTGCGGCAGACAGCAGGGTTTATGACGGAGAAACGCTTACAGACGGCACATTCAGTGACAACCGTCTGACAGGAGATGACCTGTTCTTCAAATACAATGTCAACTTCAACTCAAAAGACGCTGACCTTGCGACCCATGCACTGTTCACAGACATAATAATCAGCGGCGGAGCAGATGCAGGGAACTACAATCTTGTGACAGTTGAAGGGACAGCGGCGGCATCAGTATTTAGAAAAGATCTTCTTATCACACTGATCGATAATTCCAAGATCTATGGCAGCATAGACCCTGTTTTCGGAATTGATTACGACGGTTTCATACCCGGTGAAGGTCCTGCGGATCTTTGCAGCGAAGTTTTCATCTATCGTGAGACTGGTGAAAAGGTCGGTGAATACGACATAAAGGTCATACTCATCGGCAGATACGATCTTGACGGCAGTCCAGCGACAGTTATGAATTATAATGTTCCTGACAATGATACTGACGGAGCACTTGAAGGAGTTCTTGCGGAATTCACGATCACTCAGAAAGCGCTCACCGTTACAGGCGCAGTTGCGGACGACAAGGTGTATGACGGCACAACTGTCGCAGTTATCAGCGGAGCGACTCTGGCCGGTGTAGTCGGTGGAGATGATGTAGTTATAGATAGTTTTGCAGGAATCTTTGCCGATAAGAACGCGTCAGAGAACATAGTTGTCACACCCGTGCTGACACTTGGCGGAAGCGATGCAGGCAACTATACTCTTGAACAGCCGGAAGGACTGAGTGCAGACATCACGAAAAAAGGGCTCACAGTCACGGCAGATAACAAGAGCAAGGAATATGACTCGACACCTTATGCAGGGTTCACAGTGACCTATGACGGTTTTGTGACAGGCGAAAACACAGGCGAACTTGGCGGATCGCTCGGATTTGCGGGTGAAGCAGTGACAGCAGTTGATGCAGGAACATATACAGACCAGATAATTCCTGAAGGATTATCGGCAGTCAACTATGAGATCAGCTATGTCCCCGGAACACTCGAGATCACGAAGAAGACAGTTGCGGTAACAGCGCAGGATAAGACAAAAGTTTACGGACAGTCCGATCCTGAACTCACATTCACACACTCTCCTCTTGCAGGCACAGACAGTTTCAGCGGAGAGCTTGTCAGAGCAGAAGGCGAAGCTGCAGGTGATTATGACATACTTCAGGGAACACTTGTCTTAAGCGACAATTACACACTTGATTACACAAAAGGCATTTTCACGATCACCGGAGCAATGCTCACAGTGACACCTGAAGCGGGAAAGACGAAGGTTTACGGCGATGAAGATCCGGAGTTCACCTATAAAGTGACAGGCTTTGTAAGCGGAGACGACGAAACTGTTATGACAGGAGCACTCAGCAGAGATGCAGGTGAAAACGCAGGTGACTATGCTATCACAGTCGGCACACTGAGTGCAGGCGGGAACTATGAGATCACCGTTCTTCCGGAAAAATTTGTCATCACAAAAGCACCTCTTAAAGTTACCGCAGATAACAAGACAAAGGTTTACGGCACGACGGACCCTGCATTCACAGTTACATACGAGGGCTTCAAGTTCTCTGACACAGCTGCGAATTTAAGCGGCAGTTACAACATTTTCCGTCAGGTCGGAGAAAATGTGGGAACATATGACATCAAACTCTTCACCAACACACTGAGCTCGAACAATTATGTGATCACGGCAGAGAACGGTGTATTTGAAATAACAAAAGCGGCAACAGTTATCACATGGAATAATCCTGCCGACATAGTTTACGGCACTGCTCTTGACGGCACACAGCTTAACGCGACTGCCAATGTTGCAGGCACATTTGATTACACACCTGCGGCAGGAACAATACTCAATGCAGGATTCGGACACACACTCAGAGTTGACTTCACACCTGATGACACACTCAACTACACACCGTCATTCAAAGAAGTGATGATAAGCGTTGAAACAGCTGAACTCACAGTTACAGCGGAAAACAAAGAACGCGATTACGGACAGGAAAATCCGGCGCTTACAGTTATTTACGGCGGATTTGCAGCCGGTGATAATGAAACGGTACTTGACACAGTTCCAGCTGCATCAACGACAGCCGGTCTCACATCACCTGCGGGCACATATCCGATAGAAGTGACAGGCGGCAGCGATGCCAATTACACATTTATCTATGTCGCAGGAACACTCACAGTAAAAGCTGTTGAACCCGTTGTAACGACAGATGCAGTGAACGGCGTGACAGAAACTTCAGCTAATGTTACAGGCACAGTTGCAGATAACGGCGGCACAGACATCACAGCGAAAGGAGTCTGCATAAGCGAAGTCGAAAATCCGACAACAGCCGATGTATGCATGAACGATGCCTCAGAAAACAGCACATTCACAGTATCGTTCACCGGACTTGAGACAGGAAAGACCTATCATGTCAGAGCATATGCGATAAATTCAGCAGGAACCGCTTACGGCGCAGACCTCACATTCAAGGCGGCAGTGCATTACACACTCACCTATCTTGCAGGGGACAACGGCACGATCTCAGGAACGGCGGTACAGGAAGTTGAATCAGGCGCAGACGGCTCATCGGTACTTGCAGTTGCAGACGACAAATATCACTTTGTAAAATGGAGTGACGGCTCAATAGAGAATCCAAGAACCGATGCAAATGTTACAGCAGACCTCACAGTTACAGCGGAATTTGCAGCAGATCCGAAAGGCTTCTGTGACAACCCTGAAGAGATCACGGAGCTTCCGTATTCACACAGTGCAACGACCACAGACAGAGAATCGGAAATTACCGGTTACGGCGACTACTGCGGAGCGGAAGAATACACATCAGGCGATTATGTATACTCAGTTGATCTTGTCGCAGGACAGAAGGTTGAAATAACACTCACACCTGCGGAAGGATTTAACGCAGTGCTTGCTCTCACTAATATGTGCGGTGAGGACAGTGACTGTCTCCAGTTCGTAAATGACGGAGCAGCAGGAGTTGCTGAAAGCATTATCCACGAAGCGGCGGAAGATGAAACCATCTTCATCGTTGTTGAAGGATTCGAAGGCTCGGTTGGTGATTACACGATCGAAGTCAAAGAATGGGTTGAAGAAGCCGATGACGATGTAAGCGATGAAGACGATTCAGATGATGTTGATGACACCGATGATGTTGACACAGTGGACGAAGACTCTGATATTTTGGACGATTCGGACATGTCCGACGACTCTGACGAGTCTGAGCCGTCAGATGAAGACACTGGCGACACCGGCGACACTGGCAACACTGGCAACACTGGAAACACTGGAAATACTGGAAATACCGGCGACACAGGAAACACTGGAAACACAGGTGATACAGGTGATACAGGTGATACTGGAAACTCTGGAGATTCAGGTGATACAGGAAACTCTGGAGATTCAGGTGATACTGGAAACACAGGTGACACCGCATCTGATGATGAAGAGGATGATTCAGACAGCGACGAACTTGATGATGAAGACATCCGAAATGTCAAAGGTTCCGGTTGCAGCTGCGGAATAGTTTTCTAAAATATTCTCAAAAATAGATTCATAACCCACAATCATTCTTTATTTTCACAATCAATATATATCCAGTTACTTTGACTTTTTTCCTAAAATCTAATAAAATTTAGTCCTTAACTGCTTTCAGGAGCCGGTCATGGTGAAACACACAAAACAGCACGGAACAGTTGAATTCAAAGAGAGTGTCAATATCCTTGCCGAGCTTCTTGATGCCGCTCCAGGTGCTATTACAGTACATGATATGAGTGGAAGATTTCTTTATACCAATCAGAAGAATCTTGATCTGCACGGTTATGAAATGGATGAATTCATGAATCTGAACCTCCATGATGTTGATGTTCCCGAAAGTGAAGCATTAATAAATGAAAGAATTGAAAAGATCAGAAAAAATGGTGAAGCAACTTTCACTGTCCACCATTTTAGAAAAGACGGTTCGATAATTCCTCTTGAAATTTTCACAAAGATTACGAAATGGGGAGATCAACCAGTCCTGTTGAGTATTGCGACAGATATCAGTGAAAGATTTGAAAATGAAAAAGCAGTCAGGGAAAGTGAAGAGAAATACAGGAATCTTGTGAATGAGATGCAGTCAGGGCTCGCTCTTCATGAAATAATCCTTGATGAAAACGGAATTCCCGTCGATTATAGGTTCCTTGATGTCAACCCGGCTTTTGAGCGGCTGACGGGATTGAAAAAAGAGAATATCCTCGGCAAAACTATGCTGGAAGTATTGCCTGAAACTGAAAAATTCTGGATTGAAAGATACGGCAAAGTCGCTCTGACTGGAGAATCTGTTGAATTTGAAGATTATGCCGCTTCACTTGATAGATATTACAGTGTCGTTGCCTACAGACCAAAAGAAAATCAGTTTGCAGTAATTGTTCATGAAATAACTGAAAGAAGGAAAGCCGAAGAAAAACTGAAGGATAATCTTGCTCTGCTTCGTATAGCCGGAGAAGTTACAAAACTTGGCGGATGGAATGTTAATCTTGAAGAAAACAGATCTTACTGGTCTGATGTTGTTGCAAAAATTCATGAAATGCCTGCCGGATATGCCCCGATGCTCGAAGACGGGATAAATTTTTATGCACATGAGTGGCGGGATAAGATCACAAAAGTGTTTACAGATTGTGCAACTAAAGGGATTCCATATAACGAAAAAATGGAAATAATCACTTCAACAGGGAAAAGAGTCTGGATAAAAACCATTGGCGAAGCAGTAAGAAACGAAAAAGGTGAAATATTTAAAGTTCACGGCGGCTTTCAGGATATTAGCGAAGAGGTTGCAGCGGAAATTGAAAAAGAAAAGCTTACACAGCAGCTTGTTCAGGCTCAGAAAATGGAATCAATTGGTCGGCTCGCGGGTGGAGTGGCACACGATTTTAACAATATGCTTTCAGTAATTATTGGAAGAGTTGAGCTTGCTTTGATGAAAACAGGGAGTGAAAATCCAGTTTTTAATGAACTTGTCGAAATACAGAATGCGGCGGAAAGATCGGCAGCTCTTATAAAACAGCTTCTTGCTTTTGCAAGAAAACAGGTTATCTCTCCGAAAATACTGGATGTAAATGAAAATGTTGAAAAAATTCTTGCTCTTGTGAAAAGACTGATCGGTGAAAATGTTGAGCTGAAATGGATTCCTTTGAAAAAAGTCTGGAATATTTTAATGGACCCGACACAGCTTGATCAGATTTTTACAAATCTCTGCATTAATGCAAAAGATGCAATGCCCGATGGTGGGAAAATAACAATTGTTGCTGAAAATGCAACTGTTGACAGTGTTGATGAAAATAGACCGGGGCTCATTCCGGGTGATTTCGTGAGAATAATCGTTGAAGATAACGGTCATGGAATGGATAAAGAGACCGCTTCTCAAATCTTTGAACCGTTCTTTACAACAAAAGAGACGGGACGAGGAACAGGGCTTGGACTTGCAACAGTTTTTGGAATTGTTAAGCAGAACAAAGGTTATGTTTACTGTTTCAGTGAAGAAGGTGTCGGAACTCGTTTCGAAATTTTTTTTCCAAAGAAAGATGAAAAAAACAAAACTGAAGAAAATTTTGAAAAACCCATCTGCATCAAAGGGGAGGGAAACATCACAATACTTCTTGTTGAAGATGAACCGTCAATCCTTGAAATGGGAGAGTTGATGCTTCAAAGTTTAGGATATTCTGTGGTTTCCGCCAATTCACCGCAGGAAGCACTTAAAAAATCTCTTGAACACAGTGGAAAAATTGATCTGCTTATCACAGATGTCATAATGCCTGAAATGAATGGACGGGAACTTTCAAAAAAGATAATTTCCCATCATCCAGAAATAAAATGCCTTTTCATGTCGGGATATACTGCTGAAGTTATTGCATATCAGGGTGTTCTTGATGAAGACATGAACTTTATCCAGAAACCGTTCACAATGAAAACTCTTGGTGAAAAAGTGAAAACTGTTATAGGTGTAAAATGAAAATTGATCTCCAGACTGTTGTTTTCTTAAGTTCCATTAATTACTTGATCTGCACTGTTTTTATGTTTTTCCTGTGGCGGCAGACAAAAAGAAAATTTAACGGAATATCTTTTCTTGTCGCCACTTTTTTCATGCAGACAGTTTCTCTCTTTCTCATCGGGATAAGAGGAATGGTTCCAATTTGTGTTTCAGTGATTCCTGCAAATTTTCTGGCTTTATCAGGAATTGTCACAGCACTGATGGGGCTTGAGCGGTTTTTCGGCAGGGAAAGCTCTCAAAAGTTAAACTTTATCATGATTTTTGTTTTCACATTAATTCATGCATATTTTACTTTGATTGAGCCGTCACTATTTATCAGAAGTCTGAACATCTCTTTTGCAATGTTTTTTTTCTGTTTTCAATGTTTCTGGTTTTTAAAAAGAAAACTGCCTCCGGAATCAAGAAATATCAGCTTCTGGACTGCCAATGTGTTCTTTGGTTTCTGTTTAGTCTCTTTAGCCAGAATAATTAATCTTTTCTTAAACGGCTTAAGCAGTGAAGATTATTTTCATTCCGGAACATTTGAGATGATAGCGATGCTTTCTCTCACCGCTCTTTTTCTCCTTTTAACCTATGCTCTGATAATGATGGTCAATCAGAGACTTATCATTGAAATTGAAGGAAATGAAGATGAACTGAAGAAAACCTTTGATGAAATGAAAAGGTTCAATGAACTGACTGTGGGAAGGGAGCTTAACATGATAAAGCTCAAGAAAGAAGTGAACGAACTTCTTAAAAAAGCAGGTGAAAAAGAAAAATATACGGTTGTGGAATGAAAGATTTAAGCACAAAAGCGCAGAAACTTATTTTGTCATCATGCGGGATTGACATTTCAGCACTTGATGAAACTTTTTTAAAAAGGTCTTTAAATCGAAGGGTTGAAGCGACCAATTGCAAAAACTTAAAGGAATACAGCACTGTTCTTGAGAAAAATGATGTTGAACTGGGTGTTTTTGTCAATTCACTTAATATCGGTTATAGTGAATTTTTCCGCAATCCTCTCACTTTTGCCGTTCTTGAGCAGATCGTTTTACCGCAGATGATCTTAAAAATGAAAACCAATGGAAGAAAAGAGATAAGAATATGGTCTGCCGCATGTGCAAAAGGGCAGGAACCATACAGCATGGCGATGCTCATGTCTGAAATGTCCAAAACGAATGGACCGTTTAAATTCAGAGTTTTTGCAACTGACAGATTTGAACCGTTTGTAAAAGCGGCGGCTGAAGGAAAATTCAACGAAAGAGAACTCGGCGGATTGAACTTAAAAAGAATTGAAAAATATTTTCTGAAAAAGGGTGAATATTATTTTATAATTCCTGAGATTAAAAAAGAGATTGATTTTTCTGTTTTTGATCTTTTTAGAAAAAACTGCAACTGTCCCACGGCAAGTATTTTCGGAGATTTTGACATAGTAATGTGTGCGAACATTCTGTTTTATTATAAATTGGAATTTCAGCGGATAATTCTTGAAAAAGCGGTTAAATGCCTTGCTGCGAGAGGAATTGTTATTGCAGGAGAATCTGAAAGGGAGATCCTTTTGCAGAATAATTTTAAAGAACTTTTTGACAGCTCATCAATATTTTCAGTTTCTGAAGTCGGGAGAAAGAAATGAATTATATGAAAAACATCGGGATCGGAACACAGCTGAAATTTGCATTTGCAGTTATATTGCTCTTTGTAATTGCTATCGGAATTGTTTCTCACTCACAGACGGAAGAAATGGTTGATCAATTAAGAATAATCTATAAACATCCTGTCGAGGTAAGCAAAGCCGTTGCAAATGTTGAGTCCGGAATTATTAAGATACACCGCAACATGAAAGATCTCTTTATTGCAGAAAATGAAGCAGAAATTTCTCAAAATTTAAATGAAATCGTGAAGTTGAAAAAGGATGTTGATGATAACATTGATATTTTGTCGTCTCTTTATCTTGGCCCCAAAGAAGACATAGATCAGCTTGGCAAAAACTTTGCTGTCTGGAACTCTATGCGGGAAGAGACCATAAGAATGTTCAGAGCCGGTCAAATTAAAGAAGCCGCTTCCCGGACAACAAAATCCGGAACCGCTGGTGAGCAGGTTGAGATTTTAATGAAAGATGTTGATAAAATATCACGGTTTGCAGAACAAAAGATGGACGAACTTTACAGCAGTGCTGAAACTTCTTTCACTCTTTTAAATATCCAGCTGGCTTTTTTTATGGCAGCTATTCTTGTTCTGACAATCGTACTTATGACACTGATTCTCAGAAACATCAGAAATCCTCTAACTCTGCTCACTGAAACTACTCGAAAATTCCGCAATGGCGATATGTCAGCCCGCAGTTTGTATGAATCCAAAAATGAATTCGGTGTTCTTTCGTCGGCTCTTAATGATCTGGCTGAAACGATCCATAAAGAGATGGTTTTCAGGGAAAATGCGGCAGCTATAAGTGCCGCTATGATGGCAGAGATAGAGTCACAGAATTTCAGATTCAGAGTTTTGTCGCCTCTAATGGAACTCACCGGATCACAGATCGGGGCGATATATCTTATAAACGATGAAAAGAAAGAATACTATCCTGTTGAAACTATCGGACTTGAAGTTTCAAACTGCAAACCTTTTTCGGCAACAGAAATGGATGGCGAGTTCGGAAGAGTTCTTGTTACGAGAGAAATTTGTCTCATCAACGATATCCCGGAAGATACAACATTCAATTTTGCCGCAACTTCCGGAACCTTCAGACCTGCTGAAATAATGACAGTGCCGCTTATTATCGGAAATGAAATATCGGCAGTGATATCTTTTGCAAATATAAGAAAATTTTCTCCGGAAGCCGTCAGACTGATCAGTGGACTGCAAAACTCTCTTTCAACCGGAATGAGTGCGATGCTTGCCAACCG
Organism: uncultured Spirochaetales bacterium; assembly: GCA_964630905.1. Classification (GTDB taxonomy): domain Bacteria; phylum UBP6; class UBA1177; order UBA1177; family UBA1177; genus JAGOEX01. The sequence goes on from CAZVWR010000034.1 coordinate 15,989, forward strand.
GAGAATCCAGAAATTGACTGAAGAGCTTGAGTACCGCAATATGGAGCTTGAGGCACAGAAAAATGAACTTGAATCTCAAGCCACGGAACTTCACAGTCAGAACACAGAGCTTGAGATGCAGAAAAAACAACTGGATGAAGCAAATCGGCTTAAAACAAACTTTCTTTCAAATATGAGCCATGAACTTCGCACCCCTTTAAATTCTGTAATTGCTCTGTCAGGAGTTTTAAACCGCCGGCTTGCAGGCAAAATCCCCGAAGATGAATACAGTTATCTTGGAGTTATTGAACGGAACGGGAAAAATCTTCTTGATCTGATAAATGACATTCTTGACATTTCGCGTATTGAAGCAGGAAAAGAAGAGATCGAAATAACAAGATTCAATATGTGTGATATAGGTAACGATGTTGTTTCACTGATAAAGCCTCAGGCAGATGAAAAAGGGATAAAACTTCTTAAAACCGTTGATGAATGCAACATTCAGATCGAAAGTGATGAACGGAAATGCAGGCATATTCTTCAAAATCTTATCGGCAATGCTGTTAAATTTACAGAAGAGGGAACAGTTGAAATAATTGTGAATAAAGATGCCTTCAACATTGAAATAACGATCAAAGACACCGGAATCGGAATATCTGAAAAGAATCTGCCTTATATTTTTGATGAATTCAGACAGGCGGACGGGAGCACTTCAAGAAGATTCGGAGGAACAGGGCTCGGGCTTGCAATTGCAAAAAAATATGCAGAAATGCTTGGCGGGAGCATAAGCGTTAAGAGTGAGCTGGGTAGAGGTTCGGAGTTTACACTGATCCTTCCTTTAAGATATTTTGAAGAAACGGAAGCAAATTCTGAAGAAAAAGTGCCGGGCGGGAATTTTAATTGTGGAGCACATAACAGATTAAAAGAAGGAATAATCCCGACAATACTTCTTGTTGAAGACAGCGAGCCGGCTATAATTCAGCTTAACAATATTCTTGAATCAAAAGGGCACAATATCCTTATTGCAAGAAATGGTGAAGAAGCACTCGAAATTATTTCAGACACGGTTCCTGATGCAATGATACTTGATCTTATGATGCCGGGAGTTGACGGTTTTGAGGTGCTTAGGCGCATCAGAGAAGAAGATCGAACCGCTTCCGTTCCAGTCTTAATACTGACGGCGAAACACATTACAAAAGAAGAGCTGAGTTTTCTTAAACGGAACAATATCCATCAGCTTATACAGAAAGGGGATGTGAATCCAAAAGATCTGCTTAGTACGATTGACAGAATGATGTTTGGCACAAAAAAAGAGGAATGCGATGAATAATAGACCGGTAAAAGTGCTTGTCATTGATGACAATGCCGACAATCTGATCACACTTAAAGTGCTTGTGAAAGAGCATTTTCCTGAAGCAATTGTTTTTACAGCTCAAAGCGGAAAGAAAGGGCTTCAAATTGCAAGTGATGAAGATCCTGATGTGATTCTGCTTGATGTTGTAATGCCCGAGATGGACGGATTTGAAGTGTGCAGAAAGATAAAAAATGATAAAAAGCTTTCGATCATACCTGTGGTTTTTGTTACAGCACTGAAAGAAGACAAGGAAACCAGAGCTAAGGCAATGTCTGCCGGAGCGGATGCTTTTCTTTCCAAACCGGTTGATGAAACAGAGCTTACTGTCCAGATAAAAGCCATGGTGAGAATTAAAGATGCCGTTATTCAAAAAATCACTGAAAATCAAAGACTCGCTGCCATTGTCGAAGAAAAGACAAGAGAGCTTAAAAACACTAATCTGGCGACAATGAATCTTCTTGACGACTTAAAACATGAGATCAAAGCAAGAGAAGAAGCGGAAATTGAACTTAAAAAAAGTGACAGAATTTTCAACCATTCCATTGATATGCTCTGTATTGCCGGATTTGACGGATATTTCAAGACCTTGAATCCATCGTGGGAAAGAGTTCTCGGATGGTCAACACAAGAGCTTTTGTCAAAACCATGGGTTGAATTTACACACCCTGACGATGTTGAAAAAACAAAAAATGTTAAAGCTGTCCAGCTTGATAACGGTGATCAAGTCTATCATTTTGAAAACAGATATATCTGCAAAGACGGCTCAGTAAAATGGCTTTCCTGGAACTCTTTTCCCTATCCCGCTGAAGGGATAATGTTCGGTGTTGCAAGAGATATTACTGAACAGAAAAAAATTGAGCAGGAGCTTCTTGACAGAGAAAGAAGATTGCAGCAGATATTTGACATTCTTCCGATAGGGCTGTGGTTTGCTGATGAAAGAGGGAAGCTGATAATGGGAAACCCTGCCGGAGTAAAGATCTGGGGAGCGGAGCCAAAGGTCGGATTAGAGAGATATGGAGTTTTCAAGGCGAGACGACTTCCTGAAAATGTTGAAATAAAAGGTGAAGAGTGGTCTCTTGCTAAAACAATAAAAGAAGGGATAATAGTAGAAAACGAACTGCTTGAAATTGATGCTTTTGACGGAAAGAAGAAAGTCATTCTAAATTACACTGCTCCAATCCTTGATGATGAAAACAAAGTGACAGGAGCAATAGTCATAAATCAGGAAGTTACTGAAAAATATAAATATGAAGAAGAACTTAGAAGAAGTGAAGAGAAATATAGACTTATTGCTGAAAACATGGGAAATGTAATCACAATGCTTGATATGGAACTTAATTATATTTACGGCACACCCAATGTTGAACGGGTTTTCGGTTTTGAACTGGATGAATATCTTAAACTTTCGATTGATAAGACAATGACACCTGAATCGTTAAAAATAGTTATGGAAACATATGAAGAGGAAATGGCGGCTGAAATGTCAGGCCCGGCTGATCCGGCAAGAACAAGGGTTCTTGAACTTGAAGAATACCGTAAAGACGGTTCAACGATCTGGATGGAAAATGTTCTTTCATTTGTCAGAGATGATGCCGGAAACCCGATCGGAATCCTTGCTGTTTCAAGAGATGTTACTGAAAGAAGAATGGCTCATGAAGAAAAAGCAAGACTGACTGAGCAGCTTTATCATGCTCAGAAAATGGAATCAGTCGGAACTCTTGCAGGAGGCATAGCACACGACTTTAACAATCTTCTTCAGGTAATCGGAGGATACACAAGCATGCTCCTTTCCGTTGAAGAAAGAGATATTGCAGAAGTTGATAAGCTGAAAACGATCGAAAAAGCTGTTGACCGTGCTTCGGAACTTGTGAGCAATCTTCTTAATTTCAGCCGGAAAAATGTTTCGATGAAAAAAGAGGTTGATCTGAATAATGAAATAGCGGTATCTGTCAAAATACTTGAAAGAACGATCCCGAAAATGGTGAAAATAAAAACCGATCTTGACAGAACGATCTCAAAAATTTCAGCCGATCCGGTACAGATCGAGCAGGTAATGCTTAATCTTGGCAAAAACTCATCTGATGCGATGCCTGACGGAGGTGAGATATTAATTAAAACTGAAAATGTTGAAAATGAAAAGGGGAAGTGTGTTCTGATGACATTTTCTGACACAGGGCTGGGAATGGATCAAGAGACAAAAGATCATGTTTTTGATCCTTTTTTCACGACTAAAGAAGTCGGCAAAGGGACAGGGCTCGGACTTGCATCTGTTTATGGAATTGTTGAAAGTCACGAAGGACAAATTCATTGTAAAAGTGAACTGGGAAAAGGAACAGTTTTTACGATCTGTTTTCCGGCAGTTGACACAGTCAGCGATAACAGAAAAGTGATAACTGAAAAAACTGCGAAACTTGAAGGAACAGAAACGATCCTCATTGTTGATGATGAAAAAAATATAAGGGATATTTATTCAACGGCATTGAAAGAGTTCGGATACAAAATCATTACAGCTAATAGTGGAGAAGATGCACTTCTCATTTTTAATGAAAAGCATCAAAGTATAGATCTTGTCATTCTTGATCTTGGAATGCCCGGAATGGGGGGATTTAAATGTATGCTTGAAATGAAAAAATCCGCTCCCGATTCAAAAATTATTATCGCAAGCGGATATTCCGAAGTTTTTCAGACAGAAGATATGATAAAATCGGGAGCGAGCGGTTTTATCCAGAAACCGTTTAAGCTGAAAGCTGTTTTAGAGAAGATCAGAGAAGTTCTTGATGAAAACACACAACCGGAGCATAACTAAATGAAAAAGAAGATCTCAGAAGAAATGAATGAATTTGTATCAAGCATCGCTACCAGCGGATTGAGCGATCCTCATAATGTGAAAGCGGCAAGGAATTTTGTGCTGACAAATCTTTTCAGTGCCTTTTCGGCGCTACTTTTCTTATCGCTGGCAATTTCAGCGATTCTTAGAGAGGATTTTGTTGTAAGCGGAGTTTTTTTCCTGATAACATTTTTTGCATTGATAAATATCATAATTCTTAAAATTTTTAAAAGTTGTGAGTTTTCATCTGCATTTCTTGTTGTTCTGCTTAATCTTTCAGCAGTATATGCCATAATTTTCGGCGGAATTGATAACACCGGGATCTTAATGGCGTTTCTGCTTCCCCCTATCTTAATTTTCCTTCGCGGCTCAAAAACTGGCGGGATAATTCTGGTCATCATGACAGGCATCTCGATCGGTATTCTTTTCTTTATTGATCCGAGACTTGTTCTTCCAGATTACAGTGTTCCGATGAAAGTTGTTTTTATTGTGTGTTTTGTTTCACTCTCGGTTTTTTCATTTCTGCACGAATTAAGCCGGGAATACATGGAAAAAAAGCTTGAAGATGCCGCAAGCCATGATCCTCTGACCGGTCTATTAAACAGAAGAGAGATGGGAAGGGTGCTTCAGATGGAAAGCCGTAGAACGCAGCGGTATAAAAGGCCGTTTTCACTGATAATATGTGATATTGACAACTTTAAGAAAATAAACGACACCTATGGACACAAATTTGGTGACACAGTTCTTCAAATGATCTCTGACATATTCAGAGCCGGCACAAGAACTCAGGAATATTTGTCACGCTGGGGTGGAGAAGAGTTCCTGCTTCTTCTTCCTGAAACACCGCTGGATGGAGCAATGATCGTTGCCGAAAGGCTTAGAAACAAAGTGTCTTTGGAAAAAGTCGTGTTCGGAAGGGAGGAACTTGCTGTCACAATGAGTTTCGGAGTTGGCGAATACAATCCGTCAATTTCAATTGAAGAAAATATAGACAGGGTTGACAAAGAGATGTACAAAGCAAAAAGATCAGGGAAAAACTGTGTTAAATTTGTTCACCAGGATGGAGAATGAAAATGAGTGATTTTCATGAAAAAATTTTAATAATTGACGATGAGGACATCATAAGAAATATCCTTGTCGAAATGCTCAGAAGTCTTGGTTATGAAACGGTTGATTTCGGTGACCCTGTAAAAGCAGTTGAATATTACGACTCCAATACTGAAAGCACCGGCCTTGTTCTTCTTGATATGACAATGCCTAATCTTAGCGGAAGGGAGACTTTTTTCCTTTTGAAAAGATCGAATCGTAATGTCAGAGTGGTTATTCTTTCGGGTTACAGCATTAATGATGACATTCAACAGATGCTTAATGAAGGGTGCCTTGCATATATCAAAAAACCGGTGAAGATCAAAGAACTTGAAAAGGTTATCGGTTCATTGAATAAAAATGATTTTAAGGCGGTTGAATATACTGACATTAACAACATTGCAAGCGATCTCGGGATTGAAGATGAAGAGATTGAATCCGCTGTGTCCAATATGGGCGGCGTGCAGCTTTATATAAAAATGGCGGGGAAATATGTTGATAATTACTGTGATGCCGGCGAAAAAATGAAGGGGATGATCCTGAATCATGAATTTGATAAGCTTTTTATCTTTTCCCATTCTTTAAAAAGCCTTGTTTCAAGTCTGGGTGTTGTTTCGCTTGCTGAAAAAGCTGAAGAGATAGAAAGATTGAGCAGAGAAAAAGACAAAGACAATATAGCTGAAATTGTTCATGATTTCGGTCAGATGAATGAAGCGGTCTGCTCAAAATTTAAAATTTTTCTTGTTGATGCTGAAAAAGATAATATGCCGTATGAAGTTGAATTTGAAAAAACAGATAATAAAACAATTCTTGAAAAGCTTATTCAATTGCATGGGTTTGCTAAAAAACACAGACCGGTCCAGATCCGGAATATTTTGAAAACCACCATGAAGAATGTAGGCGACGAAAAGTTTTCTTATGAAGAGAGGGAGATCATTTTGAAAAAACTGAATAACTATGATTTTCAGGAACTGGCCCTTTATCTGGAAAAACTCATTAACAAGATCAGGGAAGGAGAAAAAAATGAAAAAATATGAAAACAGGATTCTTCTTGTCGATGATACCGTTGAGAATCTTGATCTTGCTATAGAGACTCTGGGGGAAACATACGATATGGTCGTGATGAAGGGAGGATCCGGTGTTTTTGAAATGGCAGCAAATGAACAGCCGGATCTGATTCTTCTTGACATTGTAATGCCGGGAATAAACGGATATGAAGTGTGCAGGAAATTAAAAGAGGATAAAAGGACTGAGCATATTCCGATAATTTTTCTAACAAGCATGTCTAATTCAGAAAGTAAGAAAAACGGTTTTAATATCGGTGCTGTTGATTACATCACAAAACCGTTTGAAATAGAAGAATTGAAAGCAAGAGTAAAGAATCATATTATGTTGAAAAAATATCAGGATGGTCTCGTTCATCAGAAGCATGTTCTTGAGATGAAAGTTGAAGAGAGGACTTTTGAGCTTAAGGAAACGATGCAGAAAATGGAATTTGCATCACTTGAGGCGGTTTTGAGACTTTCAAGAGCCGCAGAATATCGTGATGATGATACCGGCAATCATGTTTTCAGAGTCGGTCTCTATGCCGCCGAGATTGCCAGACAGATGAACCTTGATGAAAAGATTATAAAAAAACTCATGTGGGCGGCTCCGATGCATGATGTCGGAAAGATTGGAATCCCTGACAGCATTCTTCAGAAACCGGGTAAGCTTACAGATGAAGAGTGGGTGACAATGAGAAATCATTCGGTTATGGGGGCAAAAATTCTTGAAGGATCTTCTTCAGACATAATAAATCTTGCTGAAATACTTGCTTTGGGTCATCACGAGAAATGGAACGGCAAGGGGTATCCGGAAGGAAAAAAAGGCGAAGAAATCCCTCTTTACTGCAGGATTGTTGCACTTGCCGATGTTTTTGACGCATTAACGACCGAAAGACCATATAAAAATGCCTTCTCAATTGAAAAAAGTTTTTCAATAATTCATGAAGAACGGGGCAACCACTTTGATCCTGCGGTTGTGGATGCTTTTTTTGAGATTACGGACAAAATCATTGAGATCAGAGAAAAATATTCTGATGTGGAAAAAATAGATTCAAGTACTTTCTGGAACTTCTGGTCAAAATAAATGCAGTCATTTTTTGTCGTCGCCTCATCCAGTATGCACCCGACTTTAAAAACCGGTGATAAGATAACAGTAGAGCCGGTTGATCCGGATAAAATTCAGGTCGGGCAAGTAATTGTTTTTAAAAGTGAATCCGGGAAGCTGATTGTTCACAGGGTTGTGAAAAAGAAAGGTTTTATTCTTGTTACTGCAGGTGACAGTTTAAGGCGGTATGATCAGCCGGTACATATTTATGATGTGGTTGGGACAGTTAAAGGTTCCAAGATCAGAAAACCTTTTTCAAAGTGTTTCAGAACGATCAGAGCAGTTAAAATAAGGGTTTTTAAGTAACTGTAATCATTGAGTAAAAAAACAAGGAAAGGTTTTTGCTATAATTAAGTGTTGGTAGTATGATTTGTCCGTTTACATAATTTTTTACCGGAGGGTAGAATGAAGAAGTTTTTTTTAATGTTTGTTCTGTTGATGGTTGTTTCTTCGCTGTACGGCGAGAAGATCTACAGAAGAGACGGATCGTTTTTTGAAGTGAAGAGAAATTCAGATGTTTTTGCAATGAAAGTTAAACCGGGAATGCTCAAAGCTCCGCAAAATTATGCCCTTAACTGGTCTTTCAAGGGTGGGTCTGTAGTTATACCTAAAGATGGGACAGGTGATCTTCCTGTTTATCTTACAGGTGCAAACACTGTCATTGCTGACAGAAATCTTTTTTATGACGGCAGTAAAGATGCTGAATTTATTGCAAAAAAATATAATCTTGAGCTTGTTGAGATATGGCCGGATTATAATCTTGTAGAATTCAAAGGAAAAGGCGACAGCATTAAAACCGCCCAGATGATTGTTGAGAACGGTGACGGGTTTGCTTTTGCAAATATTATCAGAAAAATGGATTTCAGAGCAAATCCGGTGAAATTCCCGGTAATGGATAAATATTACAAAAGCGGCCACCAGTGGTCACTGAAGAACACAGGAAAGGGGATTGATCCATCCAGCAAGTCAATTGACACCCTTGCAAATGCCGATATCCGTTATGAAAAGGCAATGGAATTTATTTATGATGCAATTGAAGCAGGTGAGCTTGACGGCTTTGAAGCGGCAAAAGTTGCGATCATGGATAGCGGTGTTGATTTTGAACATCCTGATCTCAAGAATAAGCTGGATAAGGGCTGGAACATGGTTCATAACCGTGAAGGCGGCGACCCGGGTGAAATAGAAGAAGGGGGAATGATGGGAACATCAGGATATTCCCATGGAACCAACTGTGCAGGTGTATCAGCCGCTGAAGGGAACGATATCGGTACTGCCGGTATTTGCGGATGGTGCGGAATATATCCTGTAACTTATATGGAAGGCGGATCAGGTGCCGGTGTTGATGAATCACAGCTTTTAACAGTTTATCAGAAATATGTTGATGATCCGGCAATAAGTGCAATTAACTGTTCATTCGGACCAATGGCGGGAATGGGTGATGTTCCGGTGTCGAATGCTGAAATTGAAAGCCACAAGAATTTCCTCCAGAACGGCAGAGACGGTCTTGGGGGAGCGATAATTTATGCAAGTGGAAACGACGGTGTGGATGCTTCATATTACAGACTTCTTGACTATGAATTCTCATTTGAAAGAAACAGCAAGAATGTAAATGCGAAGGTTATGAGTGTAGGTGCATCTTCAGCATGGGACACAAGAGTAGCATATTCAAATTTCAGCCCGAAACTTGATATAATAGCTCCTTCTCTTTCCATGAATCCTCTTCTTGGTATTGCTACTACTTATCTTGTAGGATACGGCGATCTTGATGATGACTACACCAACCAGTTCAGCGGTACTTCTTCGGCGGCACCGGTTGTTACAGGTTTTTTCGGTGTAATATTCTCGGTAAATCCGGCACTTACCCTTGAAGAAGCGACAGAAATACTTTATGAGAGTGCAGACAAGATAAATCCCGAAACAGGTTTCTGGGATGCACAGGGACACAGCGTGAAATTCGGTTACGGAAGAGTGAATCTTCACAAAGCGGTGCGTCTTGCCGCCGGTCTTGATGCCTGTGAAACAACAGAAACAGAAACCGATAATAACATTGATGACAACTGTGACGGTTTTGTTGATGAAGGTTTCGGCAAGGATCTTTCAAAAGTAGGAACAGAGTGTTCAGAAAATGCAGACTGTAAAAACAGTGATTTTGCAGAAACAGATGTAGAGTGTCTGAAAGGTGAGTACAAGGCATATAATTTTACAAAAGGATACTGTACGATCAAGAACACAAAATTTGCATGTCCTGACGGCACCGGACAATACTCTGATGCACAGTCTGACAAAAACTGTTTCCTTGAATGCAACATGGAGAACAAATGTCCTGAAGGATTTACATGCAGTGATACCGTTCTTGGAAAATGTTTCCCCAAATGCAGCAAAGATACCGATTGTTCGGAAGGTTCATACTGTACTGATGACGGCGAATGTAAGAAAAATCCTTCTGAGCCGGGTGGAGAGTGTGAGTCTGATGAAGGATGCAAATACGGAGCAATGTGTATTACTCAGATCCCGGGTGGATTCTGCGTTCTTATGTGTTCAAGTGATGCTCAGTGCGGAGATGAAGGGGCAAAATGTGTGAAAGTCGATTTCGGCGGTCAGGGCGCATATGACATTTGTCTTCCAAGCTGTGAAAAGGATACTGATTGCAGAAGCTTCGGCGGAATGATGCAGATGAAGTGCCATGAACAGTACAATGGAAAAGAAGATGTCTGCAGTATGCCTTGTGAAGAGGATGCTGACTGTTTTGATCCTGATGCCGAGTGTAATAATTCAGAGTGTGTTCCGGTCGGATCGGCAAACAATGATGATGAAGTTACTGACGGTGATGAAGAAACTGATGGCGAAACAGCTGATGATGAAAGCACACTTGAAGATGATCCGGTTCCGGATGAAGAAACATCGAAGAAGAAAAGTGACGGCTGTTCAGCAATTATGATGTAATCTAAAATAAATATCAGAAAAAATATCAGAAGTGGTGCCCAGGGACAGAATCGAACTGCCCACACGGGGATTTTCAGTCCCCTGCTCTACCGACTGAGCTACCTGGGCACCAGCGGGCAAGTAATTACCAGAGTGTGAAAGCAAAGTCAAGGAAAAATGAAAATGATCCCTGATTTTGACCTTCTTTCTTGCAATTGCTTCAATAATTGATAAGCTGAAAGCCGTTTTATATGGATGTTTATTGATAAAACACTGATGCGGAATATGCTGAATTTATTAGATAAAAAAAACAGTATAATTTTGAGGACAATCTTTTCTGCTGTTGCATTTATTCTTTTTTCGATCTGGGCTGTAAATTTAGATCTGTTTTTGCCTTTTAAGGTGTTCTTTCCTTATTTTCATCTGATGTTTGCATTTACTGCGGTGACTGTTTTTCTGATCTCTAAAAAGATAATATCGAAGTCGGGTGATCTTAAAAATCTCAAGCCGTTTTTCTATATTCTGCCGGCAGCAGCTTTTTTTGCGTCTCTTTCAATAAGTTTCATCTTTTTTCAGGGGATGCCGCACATTCAGGATAGCGTTGATTATCTTGTGATGGCGCAGAACTTTGCAAGCGGGAAATGGCATAACGAAATGCCGGAACATTATGAATTCTTCAAGTTTTTATACATGATTCCTGATGGTGAAAAGTTCTATTCGATGTTCCTGCCGGGTTTTTCATTTTTTCTTGTTCCTTTTGTGATACTCGGAATGCCGGTGATCGCCAATCCTCTTTTGACGGCACTTAATGTTTATCTCACAGGCATGATCGCAAAAAAGCTGTTTGATGAGAAAATTGCAGTAATTTCAATGCTTTTTGTTTTGATGTCGAGTTTTCTTATCGTTATGGGCGGAACTTTTATGGCCCATTCCTTCTGTGCGGCAATGACCCTGTCAGCCATATATTTTTATATCCTTTCGTTAGAAAAAGATACTTGGAAATATCCCCTTTTGACTGGTGCAGCGATTGGCTGGCTCATGCTGATACGACCGCAGAATGCTGTTTTTATTGCACTTCCTCTGGCTTTGTGCTCTCTTATTAATATCAGAAAAGAAAATGTTTTTAAAAACGGACTTAAAACAGTTGCCGCATTTATTCCGTTCTTTGGATTCTTAATGTTCTACAACTGGATGTACACCGGAAATCCTTTTATATTCAAGCAGGACATCTATTTTAATTACAGTGAGCCTGCGACAATGTGTCACCGTTTCGGGATCGGTTCGGGTTGTCCTTATTCCAACTGGATAGAGATGCCGAAAGTCGGGCTTACATGGTCACATGCAGTGCTTGTTTCGTTCAGACGGCTTTCCCCGCTTGTAATGAACCTTTTTCTCCATCCGTTGACGATGATATTTATTTACAGTGCGTTCCTGTTTGCAAAAAAAAAGAGTGATGTCAAGTCATTATCATCACTTTTCACAATATTTATTTTTACTTTCGCAGGTTATTTCTTTTTCTATTTCGATGGAAATGTTTTCGGACCGAGATATTATTATGAAGCATCTTTTCTTCTTGTAATAATAATAGCTTACGGATTTATGCAGACAAAAGGGTATGTGAAAATTATTGCAGTTTCGCTCGTCATCTCAGGTTTTCTTTTTCAAGGTGCTGTGATTGTTCCGGAACTTTACGAAAGTTATAGACACGGGTTCTGGGATATTGATGCAAAATTAGTAGAGGCGGTCAAAAAGAAGGGGATAAAGAATGCAGTTATTTTTGTGTCGCCGAAACATCTTTACGGATCGGGTTTTGCTTTGATGGATCACTCTGATATCGATAAGAACAGTGTCATTTACGGAAGGGACCTGGGTGAAAAACAGAACAGCCGTCTGATGGGCAGATATCCGCAAAGATCATATTATCTCGCAAAGTTCAAAAAACCGGGGAAAAACACTGAACCTCCTGAAATAATTGAGATAAAGCCTGAGCCGGATTACGGGAGCATCCATATTGAACTTGAAGATAAAAATTATCCCCTCACAGGTTCTCCCGATTACTGCAACATTTTTCCTGAAAAATCGTATCTTGATAAATATTTTGAAATGAACCCGCCGTATAAATATCTTCAGTTCGGGCAGTGGTTCTTTTTCTGCAGATTTGTAAATACTGAGCAATATTACGATTTTGGTCAGAAATTCAATGACTCAGGTAAATATGAAATGATCGTCAAAGCGGTGAGTGGCCCTGATATGGGAAAATTTAAAATTTTCGTTGATAATAAATACGCTGGTGTTATTGATTTCAATTCGCCTGTTGAAGAATTTAAACTTTTTTCTGTTGAGATGAAAGTGAAAAAAGGGTTCAGACTAATAAAATTCCAACCGTCTGAACTTGTAAGTCCTTTAAATTATTTCTTTATTGACTATATTGAATTTGTGCCGCGGAGATGATGATGAAAAAAATTACTATATTTGTAATGCTTATTTTGTTTACTGCCGCCTGTGAGAACACCCCTCATAATTCGCCAAAGACCGATGACACGGCAGATCCTGACATTATTTTTGAAAACGATGAAGACAATGTTGAAACTCCGGCTGTATTTGATGTAAAAGTGGAGGAAAATGAGAAAAATGTCCTTTCATGCCGGCTTACTTTCAAAACAAAAGAGAAGATTAAAACAGTTGTGAAATATTTCTCAAAAGATCATAAAGGCTATGAGATTGTTGAAGAAAATGAAAACACAGAGCATTATTTCTTTCTCTGGGGAATGAGGCAGAAAAGAGAATACACCATAGAAATATATGATGAAAAGAATCTTGATGAACCGCTTGATATCACACAATATATTCCCGGAACGGTGCCTGACTCCATCCCTTATACCCATCTTGCTGTAAATGAAATTGATAAGGTTTCTGAAGGGTTCCTTCTTTTTACATATTCGGCATCAATTGAAAGCCGGACTTTTCCTGTAGCTATAATGATAGATACCGATGGTGAAGTGGTTTGGTATTTTGAATATTTTATGTCAGGATACAATCTTATCGGTGATTTGCAGTATATTGAAGAAAAAGGGACAATAACTATCGGGCTGATGAAAGGTCCAAATATGGCGGAAATTCCTGCTGAAGAAGCGATAGAGATCGATCTTGAAGGAAATGTTTTGTGGAGATCACCGGAAATATTGAGTGTATATTATGATAGAGGAAGCTGGCACCATATGTATAGACAGCTTCCTGACGGCTCTTTTGTCTTTTTTAATCTTGTTTTTTCTGAAACCACGGTAGGAGACAGGATAATCAATGTGGATGCAGGCTATAATGAGTTGTGGTCGTGGAATTATATGGATCATTTTGAGCCGCCCGGATGTACACCTGATAAATGGTGTGACTGGACTCATTCAAACAGTGTTTCTATGTTCAAAGAAAAGAATGTTGTATATTTAAATTCCAGAAATTTCTCTCAATATTTAAAAATTGATATGATCACCGGCAATGTTTTGTGGAAGTTCGGGAAAGATGGTGATTTTACTTTGAAAACTGACAATCCTGATCCTTGGTTTGAGTTCGCACATGATCCTGAAATAAAGAATTTTGACAGTGATACAATTATTTTTTATGACAACGGTTCAGTCGAACGGGGTTATAGCAGGGTTATTGAATACAAACTTAATTTTGAAGAAATGACAGCGGAAATATCTTTTATCTATGATGGTTCAAATGACGAAAGAATCTGGTTTGCCGAATACTGGGGCGATGCTGATTCCTTACCTAACGGGAATATTTTTGTAACAGCAGGGTTATATGACCTGAGCCAGGATTCCCGTTTTTTTGAAGTAACAAGAGATGGCGAGATTGTGTGGGAGCTTTTTATGGGCAAGGAAGAAGACTGGATGTACACACTTTATAACGCCCAGAAATTTATTCCGCCGTTGAAACAACCGGATTGATCAGCACGCCGCTTTTGCGTCAGCGATATTCTTTTCTGCATGTGTGAAAAGTTTTCTGAAAATAACAAGACCTATCGGTGAAATGACGGCTGTTGTTCCGACCCAGACCCACACCATGTAGTGATCCGGATAGTTTTCGACGCCTGCTGGAAGCCCTTCCGGAGTATATGTCTTGACAAGCCATCCCGAAAGAGGTCCGACAAAGAATTTTGCAAAGAAGAAAGGAAGAACTGCAAGTGAAAGATATGAAGCTTCTCTCCCTTTCGGAGCAATTTCCGCGGTGAACTGCATGAGTCTTGGTGACCAGAAAGCCTCTCCGATAGTGAAAATTATAACAAACAATATAACTGAAAAGAAAAGAGGTGATCTTCCTTCAACCGGCACATCAAGCCATCTTGCAAAAATGAGCTCTCCTACCCATGTGTCGTTCAAAAATGCGAAATACTGATGAGGAATAACAGCAATGAAAACCGAAAAAGCGGAAATGAAAGTTCCTATCAGCATCATTTTGTATGAACCGATCTTTTTGGTCAGAGCTGCGATCAAAGGGACAAGTATAACTATCATTGTCGGGTTCAGAACTCCGTAAATGCTCCCGACTTTCACGCCGTCACCGAAGATCCTGATGCCGTATTTTGGGAAAGTATAATGAAAATGCTGGAAAGTAAGTCGCACAAAAACTGTTATGAAAAGCATAAAAATAAATATCCAGAAAGGTTTCTCCGTGAAAACCTGCTTCATTTTCGTAAAAGTATCGACCGCCGTATGCTTGATAGTGCTTATAAGTGCGGGAAAGAAAGCTCCGCCGTCACCTATATTTTTTCCCGGAGTTATAACTATTCCGTTATCTTCAGTCATTTCTACTCCATCCCGCATAAAAAGGATAGACAGCATTCCCGGAATTGTAATGAAAAAGCCGATCAGAATAATAAGCTGATAACTTGACACTGAAAGTCCGGTCAGCGGAATTGAAAAATAGGCGTGTTCTCCGAATTTGTGCCGCACAAGGTCGAAAATATAGGCACCTATTGCAAATCCGACATTCATAAGAGTGTAGAAAAGACCGAATCCCAATGCCGCAGTTTCTTTTGTGGTAAATCTTTTTATGGCAACTGAAAGGACAGGTCCTGTGATCGCTATTCCTACCGCCATCGGAATGAAACCGAATAAAGTGGAAAGAAAAATGTTGGGCATGAAAGGCATCAGAAATCTTGAAAAAACGAGCATGAATGAGCCGATAAGAAGAGTTTTTCTGATCCCTATCGCATCACAGACCGGACCGACAATAATGACAAGAAGAGTTAAGAATATCGACCATGTTCCCATGTACGTTCCGGCTGAAACATCGGAAAGCCCCATGTCTTTTGAAAGATAGAGAATGAAGGCGATGTTTATCCCGCCGTATGCGGAGTATTCCGTGACTTTTGTGAAAAACATCAGATAAAGTTCTCTTGGTGAACCTTTCAATCCTTTGGCATAGCTGGCAATAATGTAGATAAACGCCGCGACAAATGCTGCAATGCCAGTGTAGATAACAAGATCGAGCATCCTTTACTCCCTTTAATGAATGATCCCAAATTGATAAAAGGATAATTATTCTTTAGAAACCGTCAATTTAAAAGTGAAATCTAATATAAATTATACATCTCTAATTTTCGTTAAGTTAATGCCCGTTAGCGTTATTGAATTTTTGAGAAGTGCGGAGCTTTTTGCGAATAGCAAAACATTTATATTGATTTTGCTTGGTAATTTGGTAGACTCAAGTGTCATTTTTTTGAGGCTTGTTGTGATAAAATTTCTACTTCTGTCCTTTTTTATGATTTTTATATCCTGCGGTGAAGAAAAGAAATATTCTGATAATGACACAGTTTATGCGGATGAAGATACGGTAGAAGGAGAGTCGTCTGATGATTCAGGAGAGACAACGGAACTTCCTGATGAAGATAATGCCAAGTTTAATAAATTGCCGGATTATAGAATAAATCTGGAATATTATGATTCTTTAAAGAGTGGTTTTTTCCTTGGCAACTTTAAACTCAAATATGAAGAAGATCCAGTTTTAATAACGGTGACACACATTGATGAACCGGAGAGATCTCTCTTTTCAACAATAAAGGGATTTCCGTTTGTGAACGCTAAACTTACTTCGACTTCATACAAAGAGAACGCGGGATCTTTCACCATTACTGAAACAATTCACAAAATATGTATGGGAATGAATGTCAGCAAAATAGAATATAATGGCGAAATGCTTGAATTAAAAGGGAAATTCGGTGGCGACTGCGATGTTTCATTCAGTATCGAGTTTTCTGCAAGATCAAATTCCCGGCTCGGATTTGAGGTAAAATTAATTCCTGAAAACCAGGGTACAGATGTGAATTCTGTCTGGAGAGCGGGAATGATATATGAAAGTTCTTTTGATGAAGGATTTTACGGTTTCGGAGAACAGTATACAGTTTTTAATATGAAGGGTCGCCGGCTGCCGGTAATTTCTCAGGAGCAGGGACTCGGCAGAGGTTCGGAACCCCTTACAACCGTCATAAATCAGCTTAATCCCGGCTCTGCAGGGGATTGGTATACTAGTTATGCTTCTGTTCCCCATTATATTACGAACACGAAAAAATCACTGTTCCTTGAGAATTACGAATATTCTGTTTTTGATATGACTCAGCCCGGCTCGGTTTCAGTTGAAGCTGATTCAAACATCTTGAAAGGGCAGATAGTTTATGGTGACAGTATAGCGCAACTGATTGAAAACTATACTGATTTTTGTGGAAGAATGGATGCTCTGCCTGAGTGGATGGATAACGGGGCAATAGCGGGAATTCAGGGCGGAACTGCAAAAGTAACTGAAATAATTGAAAAATTCAAAGCACACAATGTCCCTCTTGCAGGAATCTGGCTTCAGGACTGGGTAGGGCAGCGGGAAACTCTTATCGGTCGTCGACTCTGGTGGAATTGGGAACTTGACAAAGATCATTATCCGGAATGGGATCAACTTGTTAAAAATATTCATGAAACTGGAGCGAAGGTTCTTGGATATGTCAATCCTTTTCTTGTTGATGTGAAGACAAAAAAGAATTTTGATAGAAATCTTTTTCTTGAAGCAATGGAGAAGGGGTATCTCCTCAAAGATCATTCAGGAAGTGTCAAGATGATAGGTAACGGCGGTTTTGATGCGGCACTGGTCGATCTGTCAAACAGTGAAGCAGTTGAATGGATGAAAGGGATAATTAAAGATAATATGCTGAATATCGGAATTGACGGCTGGATGGCGGATTTCGGCGAAGCGACTCCTTTTGAAGTTGTTCCTGCAAGCGGAGAATCAACATCAACTTTTCATAATAGATATGTCGAGCTTTGGGCAAAACTCAACAAAGAAGTGATAACTGAACTTGAAAAAGAGGGTGAGGTTGCATTTTTTAATCGGGCCGGATTCACAAAAAGTCCAATGTATTCAACACTTTTCTGGCTTGGAGATCAGGTTGTTTCATGGGATGATAGAGATGGGATAAAAA
>CAZVWR010000035.1:0-33064 GCA_964630905.1 uncultured Spirochaetales bacterium
TTTATGACATGGGTATCTTTCAATTCGTAATTCGTGAAATTCCTTCTTCAACAATTTATAACAACCAGAGATATACTGTTGAACTTTGCGGCGGTGCAGGAAGGCTTAGATGGGGACCGGTTGATAATAACTGGTCAACAAGATGTGTGAGACCTTGAAAATATCTTAGAATTCGTAGCTTACATTCAGGATAGTGTTTGAAGAATATTCAGAAATATAGTTCTCGATAAGTTGCGGGTCCTGCAATGTTTTCTCATTCACTCGGTGACTTTTGTCAAGCATTGTGAAAGCATAAGGGTTCAGATTTATTTTAAAACCGCTGAGAATTGAGCTTTCGTGCTCGATCTTCTGCTTTTTAGCATCTTTTGCAAAGACAGCCATCAGAGCGGCAAATCCGACAGCACCGCCTATTGCGATCGGAACTGTATATTTTCCTGTATTTTCAAATATTTCCTCATCACCGATAAGATATGCAAGCCCGAAACCGATCAATGCTCCCCCGATTGTTCCAAGATCTACCATCACCGCCTGCCATGATTTGAAATCCATGTTTTTTGCAAAATAATGACCTGTAGCGGCACCTGCGATCGTTCCTGCCAGAGAAACTCCCGCATATATTCTCGCATCGACATCATCTCCGAGTGATGCAAGAGCAAGCGGCAGTCCGGCAACGACAGGAATTGTTGTTCCTGCGATAACGGTATCACCATTAGTGTAATGAGCTTTTCCTGAAAGATAATATCCTGCCGTCATTCCTGCAACACCTCCTGCAAGCATTGCTCCGGAAAGGATCCTTATGCCTGTTTCCCTGCTGACATCACTCAGATTATCGTCTCCGCCGTTTCCTGCGGCAAGAAAGAACATTTCAAGTCCTGCAAGATAGCCGGTAAAAGAGTAGAGGGTCACTGCGCGCATTCTTTCTTCGGATATTTTCATTCTGTCGGCAATGTACATCCCGGCAATGTATTCAGTCATGCTGATCGAAGTTATAAGTCCTGTCATTCCCCGAACCTTTGTTGTATCGTGATCATCAAAGCCCGCAAGAAGGGAGAAAAGGAGAAATCCGTCGAGAGCTCCGCGAAGACCTCCGAGCTCGGCCCCTATTGCTCCGCCTGTGCTCAGATCACTTTTTCTAAGAGCAAGGAACGGTGCGAAAAATCCGACACCGGCTCCCAGAAGACTTGAAGAGAGATATGCCTTTGCGCCGGCCTCTTCTCCGCCGAATATCCAGGGAAGAGATGCTCCCCAGCCACCTGAATACATTATTGAAGCTGCAAGAAGTTCCGCCATGACCCCCATGTCGTTCTTTAATAGAGTTCTGTCGGTCGATTTAACGATTTCTTTCATATCTTTCTGAGCGGTTTCAACTTTTTTCTCTTCCATTGTGTATGCCGCTACTTTATCTCTTATTCCCGTAATAACTGGCTCAGTAACGACAAGTTCCGTTTCCTCAAGATGACCGTCACTGTGGACAAAGAGGATGATTATTTTGTAGTTCTCGACATTTCCTTTGTAAAAACGGGCATTTAGAAAAACAGGCATTTCAGGGAATATTTTGAGCTTTGAATTCCACTCCCTGCTGAGATCTATCAACCCGTGTTCTTCGGAAAGCCACACAGGAATAAACTGCTCAACCACTTTTTCAGGTTCTGGTTCTTTTTCAGTTTCCTGAGGCACAGGTTCAACATCCGTCTGTTCACTCTCTGTCAGATCTTCGTCTGCCTGCTCAGAATCCGGATTCTGTACATCATCTGTCATTTCTGCATCCTGAGCAGATAAAAAGCCGCAAAGAATTAAAACTATTAGGGAAATTTTAAGAATTTTTTTCATGTTACACCTCAAAAACTTCCAAGTCTTATATCAAGTCCGACTGTTGGCCCGCTCATATCGGCAGTGAAATAGAGACTATTCTGTCCCATTCCGCTTATAAGCCTGTAAGAGAAATTTATCGATGTTGCAATAAATTTTGTAATTACAAACAGGAGGTTGATCTCAGGTTCAAGTGCAAAAAAGCTTTGCGGGGAGTAGTAATCACCATACTCATTCTGGTTGCTGAACCTTCCTCCGCCGATCAGAAAGCCGGTCTCGACCCTGAAAAAGTGTCTGATGTTGAAAGTATATCCCGCTGTGAGACCGCCGTATCCAAGTGAAAGGTGTCCTTCGTTCACAGTTCCGCTCCAGTTATTTTTGTAACAGGGTTCATCTGAGTAGTCAGTATTATATATCTGATCACAGCGGTGTGCAATTCTGTTGCCAAGAAAATATCCTGCCCCGCCTACAAACCACGATTTGTTGAACACAACAGCCGCCTTGAACCCGACGAGATACGCAAATTCCGTATCAGATGAAAGAAAAAAGCCGTTACTTCCAAGAGCCGAAAATTTCATTGAAAGTCCGCCGTTAAGAGAAACATCAACTTTAGCGGGTTTTTTATCTTTTATCTCGACTTCCTGTGCTGATACCTGGATAAAAACGGACAAAACAATGAAAAATGCCAGAAATTTTGTTTTCAATTCAACCTCCATTAAAAGACACCGAGTCTTGCTTCCATTGAAATAAAAGGTCCGCTCATGTCCATGATGCTGTATGCACTTTTGCTGTCAGGAACGGTAAGACGGTATCCTGCACCGATCGCCATTCCGAAATAATCAGTAAACTTTGCAACAAGCTGAATCTCCGGCTCAAAAATGAAAAAACTGTACTCAGCCCCGTATTCATCATTATACCAGTGATCGTCATCTTCTGATTTTTTTCCTTTCATAGATCCGCCACCTGCAAGAAAACCCATGTCGATTCCGATATATTTTTTTATTTCAGCAAGATATGAAAAATATAATCCGCCATATCCGAGGATCATTTTGTTCAGCCACGGATCATCAGTACAGAAGTCTGTTGTATCACCTGCAGGGCATCTGTAATGAAATTTATTGGTAAGAACATAGAACCCTGCGCCGATAGTCCATTTGTGATCAAGAAGTATGCCGCCTCTTGCACCGATCATGTATGCAAAGAAAGTGTTCTCTGAAAGGAATCCGTCATTCTGATCTATTCCCGTGAACTTCATTGAAAGAGCACCGTATCCGCCGACACTGATATTTCCAGCTTTCAATGCATCTGAAATTGTTGCAGGTTTTTCTTCTGCAGGTTTTGCAGCAGGTTCAGCAACCGGCTGAGGTGCCGGTTCAGCGACCGGCTGAGGTTCAGGTTCAGCGACCGGTTGAGGTGCCGGTTCAGCGACCGGTTGAGGTGCCGGTTCAGCGACCGGCTGAGGTTCAGGTTCAGCAACCGGCTGAGGTTCAGGTTCAGCGACCGGCTGAGGTTCAGGTTCAGCGACCGGCTGAGGTTCAGGTTCTTCGCTTTTTTCCTGCTCTTTGTTCTTTTCCGGTTCTTCATTCTTTTCTTCACCCGAAAGGATAATGTTGAAGAAAATAAAAACCGTCAGGACGAACAACATCGATTTTTTCATTTGATTCTCCATTGCTGATTTCGTAACACTCGTTCCAAATCTTTAAAAATTAAACAGCAACATTAAATAAAAATCAAGTTCAAACTTCTTTTAAACACAAATAACATTGAAAATTTTTTTAAAAGTATTATTATTCTGCGGTTTATTTAACAATTCTTTATATGGAGAGAACAATGCTTGAAATCATCAGAATTAAAGGGCGTGAGATCCTTGACTCGAGAGGAAACCCCACAATTGAAGTTGAAGTAGAACTTGCAAACGGTGTTATGGGTTCAGCGATAGTTCCAAGCGGAGCAAGCACTGGTATTCACGAAGCGCTTGAACTCAGGGACGGTGACAAGAAAAGATATATGGGTAAAGGTGTAATGAAAGCGGTTGAAAATGTTGAAAAGATCTCTGCTGAGATACTCGGCATGAACGCCCTGGACCAGCGTCTTATCGACATGACCATGATAGACCTTGACGGAACAGAGAACAAGTCGGAACTCGGTGCAAATGCAATGCTCGGAGTATCAATGGCTGTCGCAAGAGCCGCTGCCGCATCACTCGGACTTCCCCTTTTCAGATATATCGGCGGTCTCAGGGCGGATACTATTCCTGTTCCTATGAGCAACATCATCAACGGCGGATCACACGCAGATAACACAGTTGACCTTCAGGAGTTCATGATAATGCCTGTGGGAGCTGAAACTTTCCGTGAAGGTATCAGAATGAATGCTGAAGTATTCCACACACTTAAAAAAATACTCAAAGACAAGGGGCTTGCAACGGGAGTAGGCGACGAAGGGGGTTTTGCACCTAATCTCAAATCAAATGAAGAAGCACTTGAAGTTATTGTTGAAGCGATAAAGAAAGCAGGATTCAAACCGGGAAAAGATATTGTCATTGCACTTGATCCTGCCGCAAGCGAATTTTTCGAGGACGGACATTATGTTTTCAAGAAATCGACAGGCGAAAAACTTACGAGCGAACAGATGGTCGATTTTTATGAGAAACTTGTTAATAAATATCCGATATATTCAATTGAAGACGGTATGGCTGAAGACGACTGGGAAGGCTGGCAAATGATTACAGAGCGTCTCGGTGACAAGATACAGATAGTCGGGGACGATGTTTTTGTGACAAATCTTGAAAGACTCGGAATGGGTATTGAAAAAGGTGTTGCAAATTCAATTCTCATAAAGCTCAACCAGATCGGTACTCTCACTGAAACTCTTGATACCATTGAAGTTGCCCACAGAGCGGGTTATACAACAGTCATCAGCCACAGATCAGGTGAAAGCGAAGACACTTTCATTGCAGACCTTGCAGTTGCAGTCAACGCAGGCCAGATCAAGACAGGAAGTATCTGCAGAAGCGAAAGGATCGCAAAATATAACCAGCTTCTTCGAATTGAAGAACTTCTTGACGAAACTGCATACTATCCCGGAAGTGATATCCTTTTTGAAGAAGAATAATATTCTTGAGCGTTAAATTCGGAACATTCAAAGGGGTTTTTGTCCCTTCGACCGAGGCGATACTCGGAACGGTGCTGTTCCTCCTTATGCCGGTGCTTATTGCTGATGTGGGTCTCTGGGCGATGCTCGGTGTCATTATTCTTGCCCATTCAGTAACGCTTGCGACATCATTTTCGATCGCTGACTGTGCCACCAACCTCAATAATATCGGTCCGGGCGGTTTATATGCTCTTTCCAGAAGAAGTCTGGGTAAGGCACTTGGCGGAAGTATCGGTTTTCAGCTTTATATTGCCCAGGCGGCAAGCATAGGTTTCTATTCGATAGGTTTTGCAGAACCGCTTCGTAATATCGTTATCCCGATGCTTGATTTCATTCCGCTTTTTAATCAGACCGATCCGGCTTCCATTTTGTTGCAGAAACAGCTTATTGGAACATTTTTCTTTCTGATGTTTTTTGTGATAGTAATGGCAGGAGCAGATTTTACCCTTAAAATACAGACACTTATCCTGTTTGTTCTGGGCACGAGCATTGTTGCGGTCATTATTTCACCGTTTTTCAATATTACTTACAAAGGTGAAGGTGTTTTTGCCAACGGCTTTAATATTATGGGAAACAGAGAGGTTACTGTCGCTTTGTTTTTCATGACATTCGCCCAGTTCTTTCCCGCCGTCTGCGGAATTGATGCAGGCATCGGGATGAGCGGAGACCTCAAAAACCCGAGGAAAAGTCTTGTAAAAGGGACATTCTGGGCGATCGGTGTGACTTTCATACTTTATATTCTCTCCGCAATTGTTTTTTCAATGATGAAAAAGGATATTCTGATCGGCGGTTATCAGGGGAACGCCCCTGTTCCGGTGCTTCTGACCGACATTATCAGTTATAAAGACATGTTCCCTTCAAATGTTCTGGGGATCATTCTTGTTCTGGGCATTCTTTTTGCCACAGGTTCATCAGCACTTTCTGTTTTTATGACCTCTCCCAGAACTCTGCAGGCGCTTGCCATTAACGATGTCCTTCCTGACAGGCTTAAATTCTTTGCGAAAGATTTTCGGAAAAACGGGACTGAGCCGAGATATGCAATAATTCTTTCGGGAATTCTGGGACTTGCGATAATCTGGTCAGGAAGCATCAACACAGCTTCGATGATCGTCGGAATACTTTTTCTGGTTGTCTACGGGTGGATCAACGGCAGTGCATTTCTTGAAAGAGCGAGCGGTAACCCCGGTTTCAGACCTACTTCAAAGAACCACTGGTCGATATCGCTTTACGGATTTGTCGTGAGCATATTCTCCATTCTCCTTTTTGATCCTTTGATCGGAATGATGATAATACTGTCACAGTATATAATATTCAGAGCTATCCTGAAATATAAAGCAAACAACACCATTGAAGGTGTCTGGTGGGGGATAATTTTTTCTCTTGTTACAAAATGGCTTAAAATGCTGGAAAGTGTTGTTCAGGGGAGCAAGAACTGGCGGCCTGTTGTCACTGCTGTGTCAAATTCTGAAAAAGCTCAGCATATGGCATATCTCGCTTCGTTTCTCGCAGGGCATAAGGGAATGGTCAATTTAAATGTGATAGGTGAGAAAAAAGAATTTGATACATTCGGGATACCTGTTGCGACAATAGAGACGAATGATCTGAACGAAACCGTAAAAACACTGTTTCTCACATCGCATCCGACAGGAGTTGAGATAAATACAATTCTTCTCCAGTACATGAAAAAGCTTAATTCAGTTGAACTGATATCAGAAATGATAGAGAAGAAAAAGAACATTCTCCTTTTAAAGAACGGAAGCAAACTGGATAGACTTGAAAAGATCGACATCTGGTGGCGCGGTGAAATGAACGGTAACCTCATGGTACTTCTTGCATATATCATCACGCTTGATAAAAGAAAAGAGCGCCGTAACCAGAAGATCAGAATCCTCAGAATGGCTCACAGCAGTGAATCTGTAGATGCAGACAGAATTGAAATGTACACACTTCTTGAAAATGCCAGACTTACCGGAGAAATTGTCATACTTGAGAACGAGGAAGGAGATTTCTTTGAGATATTAAAAAGGCATTCCGGTGACGCCGATCTAATAATGATGGGACTTCCCGGACATTTTTCAAAGGAAAGTTTGTCTAAAATATTTAATCTGAACGAATACTTCTTTGATAAGCAGATATCAAAATATGATGATCTGCCGCCCGTTCTTTTCATAAAAAGTGCTCAACATATAGAACTTATAGAACAATAGGAGACCGCAATGGAAATTTCAAAGGTGAAGGGACTGACAGATTCGGAAAGGGAGCTTTTCAAGTACAACCTTGAGATAAAAAAGCTCGGCAGACAGGATTTTGTATCTCCGCTCACACAGAACAAAAGGATCTATTCGACACAGGTGATCCCTGAAGATGAAAGGATACTGGCGTTCATTGATAAAAGTGTTGTCGATTCGATAAAAAATGTCAACCTTGAAACACCCACATTTGAAAAGGCGGGTCCGAGAGAAAAGCTTTTCTTTGAGCCGGGTGAAACAGTTTCCGCAGTTGTGACATGCGGAGGGATATGCCCGGGGCTCAATGCTGTTATCAGAGGGATAGTTGTGATGAACTATTACCGCTACAACAACCAGCGGATTCTCGGAATAAGCAACGGTTATGCAGGTCTTGTGAAGGAATACGGTTATGAAGTGAGGCATCTCACCCCTTCATTTGTTGAGAGTGCAAATCTTCGCGGCGGCACGATAATCGGGACGAGCAGAGGAGGGCAGGATGCCGTTAAAATGGTTGACCGTCTTGCTGAACTCGGTGTGAACATTCTCTATACGATCGGCGGTGACGGAACGCAAAGGGGTGCGATGGACATCATAAATGAGATCGACAAAAGGAATCTCAAAATATCCGTCATTGGCATTCCAAAGACAATTGACAATGATATCAACTATATAGACCGTTCTTTCGGAACTGAGACGGCTTTTTCCGAAGCGTGCAAATCAATTGATTCGGCCTATACGGAAGCGACTTCGATACATAACGGAATCGGGATAGTGAAGCTGATGGGGCGTGAATCGGGTTTCATTGCCGCAAATGCAACTCTGGCAAGTAACCAGATCGATTTCTGTCTTATCCCTGAGATGGAGTTCAGAATGACTGGTGAAGGGGGTTTTCTTGAATCGGTCGAAAGACGGCTCCGCAGAAAAAAATATTGCGTGATAGTTGTCGCTGAAGGTGCAGGTCAGGAATATGTGAGAGATCCCAACAAACTTGAATATGACGAATCGGGCAACACGAAGCTTGGTGACATCGGCATTTTCATAAAAGACAAGATAAAAAGCTATCTCAAGGCAAGAGACATTCATCACAGCATAAAATATATTGATCCAAGCTATATAATCCGTTCATGTTCTCCGACACCCAATGATTCGATTTTCTGTTCACAGCTTGCCCAGATGGCGGTTCATGCAGGAATGTCGGGTCGCACCGGAATGGTCGTCGGATATCTCAACGGTGAATTCATCCACATCCCGATGGAACTTGCGACATCAAAAAGAAAGAAGATAGACACAAACGGTCAGCTCTGGCTTTCAGTCCTTGAAGAAACAGGCCAGCCCCCGGTGATGTAACCTAGGGCGAACACATGGGTTCGCCCCTACAATAATTCCCACGAACCTTTCTTTCTTGAGCCGGCTCTTTTTATTGTGCCGGATTCGCGAAGAGAACGGATCTGTTTTTCGACTGCTCTTGATGATATTTGAAGTATGCCGGAAATTTCAGAAATTGTGATAGAAGGGTTTTCAGAAATGAGATCGAGTATCTTTTCCGAACTTTTTACCGAACCTTTTCCGAACTTCTTTTCCGAACTTTTTAAAGGAGAGGCGATTTTATACCGGTTTTCGAACTCTTCATAAAGCTCTTTCAGTGTTGAGAGTAAATAATCTATATAAATCCAAGGGTTATGTTTTCCTTCGTGCCAGTTTTGAGAACTTGTTTTAAGTGTTTCGTAATACCGTTCCTTGTTTCTTTCGATAATTTTTTCGACACTCACATATTTTCCTGCATCAAAGCCCGATTTATACATCATGAGTAGAATTAGAAGTCGCGAAACTCTGCCGTTTCCGTCACGGAAGGGGTGGATTGAAAGAAAATCGAGATTGAAAGCCGACATGACGATTATGTCGGGGATCACTTTTTCTTTTACTGCCAGATGATAAAGATCGAAGAGCTTTTCAAGATATTCGGGCGTTTTAACGGCTGAAACGGGGATAAATCTTATGTTTATCCGTCCGTCAGGATGTTTTTCAATTATTTCTCCGTCCCGTTCCTTGAGTTTTCCGCTGTCCCAGATATCGGGTTTTGTCATTTCGTGGAGTTTCAGGATTGTCTGCGAATTTATTTCAATTTCGTGATGTTTTTCATGGATCCATTTCAGAGCTTTTTTATAGCCCCTTACTTCCTCTTCGTTTCTGTCGGTGAGCAGTCCGTCGCCGAAAAGAACTGTTCCTATTCTTTTCTTTTCTATCTCTATCCCTTCGATTCTATTCGATGAAACGGCACTTTCTATAATTGATGATTCTTTAAGGGCGATGAGTTTTTCAGGTGACTGTCTTAAAAAAAGTTCCTGCTTTCCCTTATATTCGCTCAGAATGTTAAGGAGCCAGACAGTATAAGCAGGAATCATCATTTCATTTTTAAGGAACAGCTCCAGAGTTTTCATTATAATCTCCTGAATTTATTAAATGATCCTGGCATATTTTATTCAGAAACAATTATATGTCCAGTCTTTTCCGAACTTTTTTATCCGAACCTCAACTCACGCTCCGCCCCGGGAACGGTTCCACCGATCCACGGGCGAACACACCGATCTTCGTCAAGACTACGACAGGCAAGCAGGTTCGCCCCTACACCATTCACGCATCACGCATCACGCTTCACCGTTCCCCCAGACTCTTTATCACTAATAATCTTAATGGTTTATCTGTGTTGTTTGCCCAGAAGCGAAGTTGTCCTGGGTTGACATGGACCATTTCGTTTGGACTGACTGTTTCAACGCGGTCGCCGTATGTGAAAGTGCCGGTTCCCTCGATGACAAAGAATACCACTTTGCTCGGCATGTCGTGGGGTTTCAGTCCGCTTCCCGGAGCTATCTCAAGTTCGAGAACTTCAAGGGCGGGAGTGTTCACTTTCGGTGTTTTGAAGATACCCTTCATCAGTTCATCTGAAGGTTTGGGAGCTCTTTTGATAATTTCCATGATCCACCTCAAAATTAAATAAACAAATCAGACTCCACTATCCTAATTTATTTTTAAGGTGAAGTCAAGAGTAACAACTCACCCCGTGCCCCAGGCCGTTGACCGTGGGCTAAGTTAGCGCGAACCTTCAGTCCGCTTCCACCTTTCCACCGGCATTTATGTCGAAAAACGAAAAATGATAGTTATTGACTGTAGAGTTATTGTGTGCAGGGTTTTATAATATTTGTTTTATTATTCCTTTTTAAAGTGTATAATCAATCGCTTGAAACTTGAAAAGAGGACTTGTAACTATGCTTAATTATTACTTTAAAAGCGAAATTGATGAATTTATTGCCAAAAGCACAGAGGAAATAATCGGTGCGATAACAATGAAAACACAGTTTGATGCAACAACTGAACAAATTTGGGCTTGGGAACAGCAGATTACTATTTTGAAAAAAGCACTTTATGGCAAGAGTGGCACAATATTTTTTGAATTTTCGATTCCAAGAATGGGTCGGAGAGTTGATGCAATAGCAATAATTCAAAATGTTGTTTTCGTTATAGAATTTAAAGTTGGAGAGAGTAAATTTAATAATTATTCTCTTGAACAAGTTTGGGATTATGCTCTTGATCTTAAGAACTTTCATAAACCGAGTCACAATCTTGTTTTAGCCCCCATTTTAGTTGCGACAGAAGCTCAAGAACCATTGATAAGAATTGCTACAACAAATCACAATGACAAAATACTTATTCCAATATATGCAAATAAAAACAGTTTGAGTCAAGTAATTGAAAATGTTCTTGAATTTGAAAAAGAAGAGCTTGTTATTTCTGGTGATTCATACGCAAATGGAAGTTATTCACCAACGCCAACAATTATTGAAGCAGCGGTTTCAATTTATAATAGTCATACCGTTGATGAAATAACAAGAAGCGATGCAGATGCAAAAAATTTAACAGTAACAACAGAAGCAATTTCCAAAATAATTGAATATGCAAAACAGAATAGAAAAAAAGCAATTTGTTTTGTGACTGGAGTTCCAGGTGCAGGAAAAACGCTTGTTGGCTTAAAGGTTGCAATCTCTCATTTAGATCGAGAAAAAGGGGATTCAAGTGTTTATCTTTCTGGCAATGCACCTCTTGTTGCCATTCTTCAGGAAGCTCTAACAAGAGATAGAGTTCAAAGGGAAAAAGAGTCCGGAAAGAAAATATCTAAAATGGACGCTAAGCAAGGTGTTAAAGCATTTATTCAGATTATTCATCATTACAGGGACGAATATTTAAAAGATAAAAGTGCTCCATATGATCATGTTGCAATTTTTGATGAAGCACAGCGAGCTTGGGACAAACATCAAACCGTTGATTTTATGAAGAGAAAAAAAAATCAACCAAACTTTAGTTTTTCTGAGCCAGAATTTCTGATTTCTTGTTTGGATAGGCACGAAGATTGGGCGGTTGTTATTTGTCTTGTTGGTGGTGGACAGGAAATAAACACTGGCGAAGCTGGAATTTCAGAATGGTTAAGAGGAATAAAAGATGTTTTTTCTAACTGGGAGGTATTTATTTCTCCGAATCTGACCGATTCTGAATATGCTGCTGAGGAAATAATTGATGAATTGAAGAGAAATTCAGTTGTTAAGTTTAATCAAGATTTACACTTGGCAGTTTCAATGAGGTCTTTTCGAGCGGAAAAGCTTTCATCGTTTGTAAAGAATTTACTTGATTTAAATTTGTTGGAAGCAAGAAGTGTTTTTTCTTTGATATCAGATAAGTATCCGATATTTTTAACAAGAAATCTTGCAACTGCCAAAAAATGGTTGAAAGAAAAAGCTCGTGGAAGCGAAAGATATGGAATAGTTGTTTCATCAAAAGCTGAAAGACTTAGACCACTTGCAATTGATGTAAGATATAACATTGATCCTGTTCATTGGTTTTTAAACGGAAAAGATGATGTTCGTTCTTCATATTACCTTGAAGATGTTGCAACAGAATTTCACATTCAAGGGTTGGAGTTGGATTGGGTTGGTTTAACTTGGGACGGTGATTTAAGGCACAATGGAAATAGTTGGGAAACATTTGAATTTAAAGGAAATAAGTGGTTGAACATAAGAAAAGACGAGAGACAAAAGTATCTTGTTAATGCTTACAGAGTTCTATTAACAAGAGCTCGTCAAGGAATGATAATAATTGTTCCAGAAGGAAATTCAGAAGACCACACAAGATTGCCTGAATACTATGACGGAACTTTCAATTATTTAAAATTACTCGGTATTCCAGTAATATAAAAAATCTCAAAATGATAGCTATAGTCTGTAGACATTGAAATTTTTCCGGTTAATAATCGTTACAGTTTTTTTGTGAAATGGAGAGATGAAAAACTGATGTGTAAAAAGAAAGAGTATCGTCTAATTTCCTGCAAATGTGGCGCATGGGAAGAAATGTCAGTCGATGAACAACGGCATCATTCTCAGCATTTTGAATGGATCGACAACTGGGAAGACGAAGGAATTTATAAATGTTACAATTGTGGAGAATTGTCTATTAGCAAAGTGAAAGATAACATAATTGAATTAATTGAAGATTTGGTTCATGAAATAACTGGTGATGAACCGCTTGATGGCGATGGAACAGAGCATTTGACCAAAGTTTTTCAATATTTTCTGGATTCTTATAATGGCAATCTATCAAAAGAAGAGGATGAAAAGGAAAGAAAACGATTGAAAATTTAATAATTAGAGAAAAACATGAAAAAAGAAAAGATCTTTGAGTGGTTGCATTTTTATGCGTGTGAACCACCAGAGAAATTTAGCGAGTATTTTTATGATGATATTTTCACTTTTTTGGAAAATAGCGACATGAAATCAAAGAAGATTCAAGAACTTATGAAATGCAAAAGTCGTGAAGAAGTCAAACTTTGGCTTGATAAAGTGACAGGTTTTATTATTATGAAAATGGATGTTGAGACGATTCTTGAAGATTATTTTTTTGGAGACAAACAATGACAAACATAACAAAATCAAACATTTACACAAACATCCCCAACTTTGCCAAAGACGAAATAACTGAAATCCTCGCTCAAAGCAAATCGGTTAGAATTGGAAATACCTAAGAAATTAAAGTAATAGCCAAATATATTAACATGTCAGTCTTAATAATAAAATTGACATTAGCTATATACAAAATACCATAAATAAGATTGTTCGGTTTATGGAGTGTGCTGTGAAAGAAAAAAATATCAATTTAAGCAATGAATTTATTAATGAAATCAAAGATATTATTGTTTCATCAAGATCGGATGCAATAAGGTCTGTCGATTTTCATAGGGTCTTGATGTATTGGAATATAGGCAGGAAAATAATCGAAGAAGAGCAAAACGGAAGTAAAAGGGCAGAATATGGAAAATACATAATAAGGAGTCTTGCAAAAAATTTAACACCTGAATATGGAAGCGGTTTTTCTGTGAGGCAGCTTGAAAGATGCAGACAGTTTTATAAAGAGTTTCCAATTGCGTCCGCATTGCGGTCGCAATTCACATGGACACATTATAAGTTGTTAATATCATTGCCAGACAATGGCAAGAGAGAATATTATTCTAAGGAAGCCTGCAAAAATAATTGGAACTCAAGACAGCTTGAAAGACAGATAACAAGCCAACTTTATGAAAGACTTCTTTTGAGTAATGATAAAGAAAGAGTCCTGTCTATGGCTCGTGGTGAGAAAATACCTGAAGATCCCGAAGATATTATTAAAGATCCAATGATGTTGGAATTCCTCGATTTAAAAAAAGAAGCATTTTATTACGAAAAAGACCTGGAGACGGCAATAATAACTAATTTACAGGAGTTTTTGCTTGAATTGGGAAATGGATTTTCATTTGTTGCCAGACAGAAAAGAATTCACTTGGATGGAGATGATTTTTTTATAGATCTTGTTTTTTATAATCGTCTTTTAAAATGTTTTGTAATTATCGAACTTAAAACGCACAAGTTGACTCACCAAGATTTGGGTCAGCTTCAAATGTATGTCAATTACTATGACAGAACAGAGAAACTTCCTGAAGAAAATCAGACAATTGGCATTTTGCTTGCAACATCAAAGAATGATGCTGTTGTAAAATATACTCTTCCGGAAAACAACAAAACGATTTTGGCAAGTCAATATGAACTTTATCTTCCGAACAAATCAGACCTGAGAAAAAAGATAGAAGAAGTCGAAGAAAGATTTAATAATAACAAAAAGGAAGACTGAAATGGAAACAATAACAAAATCAAATATTTACGCAAACATCCCCGCATCCGCCAGAGACGAAATAACTGAAATCCTCGCTCAAAGCAAATCAGTTAGAATTGAAAGGATAATTTCAACTGGTCAAACTTCCCCCGAAGGTTTCTTCTATGACCAGGAGGAAAACGAATTCGTCATTGTGCTCAAAGGAAAAGCAGTGATCAGCTTTGAAGACGGAACAAGCACAGAACTTTCTGAAGGGGATTTCTTCAACATTCCCGCCCACTTAAAACACCGCGTCGATTTCACAAGCAATCCTACAGTCTGGCTGGCAGTTTTTTTTGAATAACACTTCACCGAAAATAACTATTTAATGTTTTATTGCATTAAATCTGATGTTAGATATAATTGGTTGTTCTTTATAGGAGGATCAAAATGAAGAAAGAGTTGGTTCTGACGCTTAGAAAAACATTTGAGGAACACGCATACGAAGAGAAAGGTGTGGAGTTCTGGTTTGCAAGAGACTTGCAGGTGTTACTCGGATATTCTGAGTGGAGAAATTTCATTAATGCAATCGACAAGGCGAAAATATCATGTAAAAACAGCAGGATAAGTGTGATTGACCATTTTGTTGACATCAACAAAATGGTTGCGCTCGGTTCGGGATCAGAACGGGGAGTATCAGACATTATGCTGACTCGATATGCCTGTTATTTAATAGCACAGAACGGAGATCCGAAAAAGGAAGAAATTGCTTTTGCCCAGTCATATTTTGCACTACAGACAAGAAAGCAGGAACTGCTTGAAGAAAGAATAGCGCAAGTTGAAAGGATAAACGCAAGAAAAAAACTGAGTGAAACCGAAAAAGAACTTTCCGCTATAATTTATGAAAGAGGAGTTGACAATAAAGGGTTCGGTCGAATAAGAAGCAAAGGAGACGAGGCACTTTTCGGCGGTAATAACACAAAGACAATTAAGAAAAAACTGGGAGTTCCCGAAAGCAGAGCTGTCGCCGATTTTCTGCCGACAATTACGATAAAAGCAAAAGATTTTGCAACAGAAATCACCAATTTTAATGTTAAAAAAGATGATCTGCATGGTGAAAATGACATAACTGATGAACATGTTAAAAACAACGAGGAAGTGAGAGCCCTTTTACTTAAACGGGGAATACAGCCTGAAAGTCTTCCTCCTGATGAAGATATTAAAAAGGTTGAAAGAAAGCTCAGGAAAGTCTCTCCAAAAATCGAGAAGGGAAGTGAGCAGTGAACAGATAAAACCGCCTGAAGGGTGGTGTTTGCTTAGCCCACGGTCAACGGCCCGGGGATAGGGTTGGAATGGTGTAGGGGCGAACCCATGTGTTCGTCCTTTTTTATTGGAACAAATTCCCTTTTTCCTGCGTCATATATTCGTTTCGATGTTTATTAATTTGGAGGAAATTATGAAAAAAGTGTTTGTAATTATTACTGTTTTAAGCGTTTTTATGTGGCTTGTTTCATGCAGTGAATCAAAAAAAGTGGAGATTGACGATGCCCTTGTAAATGACAACAGCGCGGTTGACGACACAAATGCTGAAACAGATGAAGAAACAACAGAAGAGGAAATCGTTCAGGACAATTCAGTCGTTCCCGATGACAACATTGAACCCGACAACAATGTCATTCCCGATGAAACAGTAGTTCCTGATGATGAAACAACTGATATCATTGAAGAAATTGACGAAGATGAAACTCTTGACGGGGAAGAGACACCTGATGATGACACAAATAAACCGGAACCTCCATCATGCCCTGAAAACACTTTCGGACTCACGATCAGAACGAGCTATAACAACGGAACTGAAAATGTTGACGGCGGCGGAGTTGTCAACAGAAATCCGGCAGGAACCGCCACAATTGATACAAAAACAACATGTTATGCAAAAGACACCGTTGTAACCCTGACAGTCATTCCCGACACGAATTTTGTCTTTTCATCATGGAAAGGCAAAGGTGTATCAAAACTTACAGGCGAATTCCCCACATTCTCAATAACAATGACCGAAACCGTAACATTAAGAGCAGAATTCACCGCGGAATAAAATTCCCGGTGTAGGGGCACGATTTATCGCGCCCGTGGAATGGTGGAATGGTGTAGGGGCGAACCCATGTGTTCGCCCGGGGTGTGGGTTGATTCAGTTCTCAAAACACTCCGCTTGAAAGCATGACAAGTGTGCATCCCTCGATATATTGGATGCCGGCTGAAAGCGCCTTTTTCCTTAAAATTGAACTTTCCGTTCCCGGATTTGCGATTATCCTTTCGGGTTTTAACGCAATGATCTCATCAGCAACTTCATCAACCCTTGATGAGCCGATATAAAGCGTCACCGTGTGAACATCAGCAGTAATATCAGACATCTTTTTTGTAACTTTCACCCCGTCAATTACGGATAATACAGGATGGACCGGAATAACTTCATGGCCATGACTGATCAGTGAATGAAGCGCCATGTTCGAATATCTGTGAGGCTGATCGCTCGCCCCGAGAATAACAACCCTGCTCATATTTTCCTCCAGAAAAATAAAAAACCCGGCACATTGAAAAATTACACCTTAGAAAAAAAATTGCAATAAAAGGGCAATATAAATGGGCAACAGTTGACATCCTGTCATCAGATAATAAAATGTAGCCTGGTTATTTTTCAAGGAGACGGTTTTGAAAAAAATTATATTTTTCATTCTTGCGGCTGTTTTTTCTGCCGGATGCAGTTTTGTCAATACAAGCAATGGGCACATTGATGCTGATGATGATGTATTTGCTTTTGTTGACGATGACATTGCCGATCTCAGTGACGAACTCACAGATCCCGATGATAATTCAACCCCCGATGATACAGTGACACCTGATGAAGTGGTGATTCCTGATGAAGCCGTGACTCCTGATGAAGCCGTGACTCCTGATGAAGCCGTGACTCCTGATGAAGATATTGAATCTCCTGAAAAAGTTGTTATTGCTACATACAACACCCACATGTTCTTTGACACAGTATGCGATTCAGGTTCCTGTGCTTCTTCAGATTTTGAAGAACAGCCCTCCGTTTCTGAATATGATAAGAAGGTTGCCTATGTGGCTGAAGCTCTCACCATGATAAATGCCGACATTGTTCTTTTGCAGGAAGTCGAAAAGAAGATCTGCCTTGAAGACCTTTTTGATGAAATGAACGGAGTATATGACGATCTTTACATCGGCGAAACGGGATATGATGCGTCAATTGATACCGCAGTTATAACAAAAGGGGAGATCACCTACACAAATAAACACACTGGCTCGATCCCTCATCCCGACGGAGGGACAACAACTTTTACAAGAGCATTCCTTGAAGCTCACATCAACCTCGGAGGGAGAAAGATAATAGTCTTTTCCGCCCATTTCAAGGCAAAAAGCAACGATGATCCCAAAAGAAGACAGGCCGAGGCGGATGCGGCACTTGAAATAATAAATGATGTTGCAGACAGTAACCCTGACGCATTGATAGTTATGGGCGGAGACCTCAACGACACACCCGGTTCAGGGCCGATATCAACTCTTGAGGATTCATCTGAGCTTGTGAGAGTGGCGGCAGAAATTTCTCCAACAGAAGACCAGGCGACTTACTATTATGACGGACCTATTGCAATAGATCACATTTTCTTTTGCGTTGAAGGGTCAGGATCGTATGTTTCAAAATCAGTAGAAGTAATAAAAGATGCTCCGAGCTGGTATTCGCTGCTCAGCTCAGATCATGCCGCGTTAAAAGCGGAATTTGAGTTTTAGAAAATGTTCAGATTTACCGCTGCAACACAAAAACCGCTGATAATTCCGATATTTGTCCCCAACATGGGTTGTCCCAATCTGTGCACATTCTGCAATCAGAAAATTGTGACAGGGGTTTTAGAGCCATCTCTTGATGATGTAGAAAGGACCGTTGAAGAGTATCTTTCATTTTCAAAAAAAAGAAAACGGACGGAAATATCATTCTACGGCGGAAGTTTTACAGCCATTCCCATAGAAACGATGATGGCGTATATATCAAAAGGGGCTGAATTTGTTGAAAAAATGACAGTTGATGCGTTAAGGTGCTCGACAAGACCTGATGCCGTTGACGAAAAAACAGTGAAGATATTAAAAGAGAATCATTTTGAAACAGTTGAGCTCGGCGTCCAGACAATGTCGGAATCTCTGTTGGTAAAAATGAAAAGAGGGCATTCATCTGATGATGTTTTAAAAAGTGTCGGGATCATAAAAAACAATGGAATGAAAACAGGTCTCCAGTTCATGACAGGATATCCTGATGAAAGTGCGGAAGATGTTGAAATAACTGTTGATTATCTCAAAAATCTTAGTCCTGACTTTATAAGGATATATCCGTTTATCCCTCTTGAAGGGAGTGAAATGTTTGAAGAGATATCATCCGGAAGAAAAGAACTTATTCCGACGCAAGAAGTTATAGAAAGAACAGTTTCTTTATTTCTTGAAGCAATGAAACTGAACATTCCTGTCATCAGGATCGGTCTGCCCGTTTCATCTTCAATGCCCGATATTTATCCGCATAATCTTTCCCAAGTTGTTGTCGGAAGGGCTATTGAACGGCTTGCGACTGAAGGTGAGACCTTATTTGACCTGCCTTCCGAGTGGATGACATCATTTTTTATGGCAAGGAAAAAATTTCCTCAAATTCTTGTTGACAAATAAAAAAATCGTAATAAATTAAATTCCGTTAGTGCTATTCAGTACATTCTTACTAAATGTTCTATGGTTATTTTCTTTTACGATTGAAAATCCCCGCTCAGGGGATTCTCATCTTTTAAAAAAGTTCTAATTAAAAATTGATAAAACAGTTTTAATGAATAATATTAATATGCTTATGGTTTAAAAATATGGAGCGGTTGAAATGAAAAAGCTTGCAGTCATGATAGTTGCGGCGGTCGTCGGGTTATTCTCATGTGAAAGAGATAATTACAGTGATTATGACCTTCCCGGGGATTGTGATGGAAAATGTGAATTTGTAAGTGACATGAACTCATTCCGTGATGCAGTTGCAAATTCAGCGGCACAGTTCTCAAACTGTATCTGTCTGGAAAAAGGGTTGCTGGATGGGGAGATAACTGTTTCAAAAACATTGAACATAATCGGAAGAAAAGACAGGACATCCATATTGAAGAACCTCTCTTTTTACAATGCTCAGAATGTTCGTGTAACGGACATAACTTTTCAGAATATTTCAGTTAATGATTCAGCAATGTTCATTTCAGGAAGCTCAGTTAAGCTTGAAAAAGTCACTTTTTCCAATATAAAAGCGGGCTCACTTTTCGGAGGCAGAGCAGTTGTAATTTCAGGAGAAAGATCTGATGTCAGTTTTGAAAATGTCAGAATTGAGAAAACTGACGGCACAGGTCTTCTGATAGACGGATCACATGAAATTTCAGTTATATCAAGCAATTTTTCGGATTGCGGTTTTGCAGGAATATGGGTCCAGAATAGTGAACAAACGGGCGGAATACTGAAAGTTTCAGGCAGCGAACTTAATGATAACGGAGCAGTTTCATTGCAGATTCTCGGTTCAACAAATCTTGAAATCGCAGATTCTCAAATAAACGGAGTGAGAAAAAGAGAGATAAATATGGAAGTTGTCGGGGACGGTATCGTTGTCAAAAACAGAATGATGACAAAAGAGGGGAGTGTCTCAATAAAGAATTTGAAAGTTACAGGATTTGAAAGGGCCGGAATTATATTTGACGGAGACAGCGATTCTATTTTAAACGGGATAGTGCTTGAAAATATAAGCATCACATCTGAAAATGGCCAGTTCGGAGCGGTTGTGCAGAATGGATTGGAGCCGGCAGGGTTCAGGAACGGAATTGATGTAAACACATTTTCGCAAAATGATGAAAATTTGACCAGTCCGCTCTATCTGATTGAAACAATTCAGGAAATGTAGCATGTTGACCATTTTTCTTGTCCTTATGTTTTTAATTTCCTGCGGTGTGGAAAAACCGGTTCTGGAAAGTGATCATGAAAATAGAGATGACTCAGAACTTCAATGCGGAAATTATGAAGTGACTGTCGAAACCCCCGTTATGCCGAGCGTCCCTGAGATCGATGAATTGCCAGGTTATTCAAAAGAAATGGTTGGCTGCACTCAAATACCTGAAATAACGGAAGAAAAGATGGTTCTTGAAGACGGTTGCTATCATGGATGCATAACTGTTTCAGGAAAACTTTCAATAACCGGAAAAGGTAGCACAAAAACGGTAATAATCTGTGAAGAAACTGATGCACAGGCTGTTATAACGGTTAAAGAAAATTCTGAAGTAAATATAGACAATGTGACATTGAGCGGATTAACAAGAGGAGTGTTTGTTGAAAAGGAAAGTACTGTATTTATTAGTGAAACGGTTATATCAGATTGCGTGAAAGGGGGAATAAATGTCTGCGGCGGTGAATCTGACTGCGGAAGTGAACTGTTTTTTGAAAGAAGCGTAATTGAAAATATAGTTCCTGAAAAACAAACTGAGATAAGTTACGGAATTTCAATGGGGCCGGGCAGAGTAACAATTAAAGATTCTGTTATGTCGGGATTTAATTCATTCGGAATCGCACTTTGGGGCGAGAATGAGCATGAAAGCATTGTTGCTGAAATAAAAAACACATTGATATCAGATATTTGTGGGGGAAACGAAATCTTTGAAGGCCATGCAGTATATGCAGAAGGAGGGACAGTGCTTTCAATTGCAGAAAGTAAAATAAATGACAGTGCCGCAACATTTATTTATTTTTCATCAGATATGACGGGTGCGGCTTTGAATTTGTCCGATGTCACACTTGAGAATATTATTAAAGCAGAAAAAGAGCAGGGCGGAATCGTTGTTGACGGCAGTATAATTGCGAAAATGGAGAGGATTTATATAAAAAATTCAAGGGGTAACGGGATATTTTTAAATGGAACTGAAATTACTGCAAATGATATAACAATTGATTCTGTTTTTTCTGACGGTTTTGGAAATAACGGCTCAGGAATGATGCTTTTTGACGGAAGCGATTCAGAATTTAACCGTATTTCTATAAAAAACAGTCAAACTGCGGGAATTCTCATGGATGGTGAATGTTTTGGAGAAATAGAGAACTTCACAATCTCACAAACTAGATCAGACAGCAGTATTTTTGAATTCGGAGTGGGGGTCGCTGTTCAGGAAGGCGCTGAATTAATTATGAAAAACGGGATAATTGATGGAAACAGAGAGTGCGGAGTTATGGCGGTCAACGGAAAAGTTGAGATGAACAATGTTGAAATAAAGAACACGATGCCGCGGGAATGTTATGAACTGAATAGCTGTAAATTTGCTCCGGGAGTTCCTTTCGGTCACGGAATTTCCCTTTATCAGGGGTCAAATCTTACAATGGGGGACATTTATGTTTTCAATAACAATAACGGACTCAACATTGAAAATTCAGAGGTGACCGAAGGAGGAACACCGAATTTCATAAAAAACATAAGTGCCGTCAATGCCTGGAATATCAGCAGTTACTATAATCTCGAAAAGAGTTTAACTAATTCAAAATATTGCGAAAATCAGACGGTGTTCACAACTGATGTTCAGCCGGTGAGAGACGGGATCTGATGTTATTTACGGGGAAACGAGATCCTGAAAGAAAACACACTCCCTTTTTCAGGAGTACTCGATATTTCAAGGGATGAATTCATTTTTCTTAAAAGTTTGTCAGTGATAGCGAGTCCGAGTCCTGTTCCGCTGAACTTTCTTGTAGCTGAAGTGTCAGCCTGATAGAAATTTTCTGTTACTTTATGAAGTTTGTCGGGATCTATCCCTATTCCTGAATCTTCAACTGAAACCTTAAGAAACGGGAGCTCTTTTCTTTCCTCAGAATATTCAAGCCTAAGGTTTATAAATCCGCTGTTTGTGAATTTTACAGCGTTGCCTGTCAGGTTCAAAAGGATCTGCTTGAGTCGGAGCGGATCGGTGATGACGGTTTTAGGGAGAGTTTCAGGCATAATGAGAGACGCAGAGATACCTTTTTCTTTTGCCAGTGGTTCAACGGTTTTAAAAACTTCATTAAAAAGATCTTTCAAATCGGTTTCCTGTGTGTGCAGTTCAAGTTTGCCTGCTTCAATTTTGCTCAGGTCAAGAGTGTCATTTACCAGATCGAGCAGTATTTTTGCCGAACTTTTAAGCATCTGGACAAACTCTGTCTGTGTTTCATCAAGCTTTGTCTCGGTCTCAAGAAGGTCTGTGAAACCGATTATACCGCAAAGAGGTGTTCTCAGTTCATGTGTCATGTTTGAAAGAAAATCTGATTTTGCCTTGTTTGCCGATTCAGCCGCTTCCTTTGCTTTGAGAAGCATCTCTTCATAGTTTTTTCTTGCTGTGACATCCTGAGCATTTATAAGGATCACATCAGGTTCGCCGTTTTCATTTTTTATCGCTTTTCCCCGATGTTCGACCCATTTATATGAACCGTCCTTACAGCGTAGTCTTATTGTTATGGTGGCATCTTTTCTCTTTTCTAAAATTGCAGATCTGAAAGAATTCACAGTGAATTCAAGGTCTTCGGGGTGGGCAAGAGAAAATGGTTTTAACTCCATCACTTCATCTTTTGAAAACCCGAGAATGTCCATATAGCTTTCGTTGCAGTATTTGTATGAACCGTCCATTCCAAGCAGACAGATCATGTCAAAGGAGTTTTCTGAAATTGAACGGTATCGCTTCTCACTTTCAAGGAGTTGGGTTTCTGTCATTTTCTTAGCCATTGCCGTTGAAGTAATTGCTCTGAAAATAAGGAGTTCATCCTCTTCAAGCGGTGTCTGATCACGGTGTCCTGCAAAAAAGATATTGCCGAAAAGATGACCGTGATTGACCAGAGATATTCCAATGAACCAGCTGAAACCGAGAGTTTTCTGAACAACGTCACACACAGTTTCAGGAATTGAGCCGAGAACCACCTGCTTTAAAGAAAGAGGCGGACTGATCTTTTCTGTTATCATTTTTTTATATTGTTCAGGTGTCAGTTTTATGGTCGTCCCCACAACATTC
Organism: uncultured Spirochaetales bacterium; assembly: GCA_964630905.1. Taxonomy (GTDB): domain Bacteria; phylum UBP6; class UBA1177; order UBA1177; family UBA1177; genus JAGOEX01. The sequence continues at coordinate 23,435 of CAZVWR010000035.1, forward strand.
TTCTTTAAGAGATTGTTGATGATTGAAATTTCATTCCCTGGAAGAGCGATTGTTTTAACAAGGATTTCAGAGATTTCATTGTTGAAAGTTGATATCCAGCAGGCTTTAACTGAGAAAATATCCCTTGCTTTTGTAACGATGAAATCAAACATTTCAGCATGGTTCTTTTCAGCAAGCTCAAATGAGTATTCGTGGAGTTCTTTAAGTAGTTTCAGATTCTTATCTTTTGCAGCACCATTCATGACAACTCCATTTTCAAATAAGCAGTTTTGAATCTTTTCACATTTTCTGAAATATTTCCATTATTTTGAAGCATTCCTCCGCCGATAAGAAACATTGCATCATTTCCGTAAAATTCTTTGAGTTCGGGGATTCTTTCAAGGGTCATCCCTCCACCCGGAGCAGGAAATATCGGACGGTATCCTGCAAATGGCTCCGTGCATCCTTTCTGAATTGAACTGCACTCATCTTTAGAAAATGAAAATCTTCCGCCGTAACTTGGAAAAACACTTGCATCACACCCCGACATCCGCATCAACTGACCAAAAAGGGCATAGTGGCTTATTCCGCTTTCATCAGAAGTAACAAAACTTCCTGAAAGTGCAGGATGGGCGATGAGTGGAAGAGCGATAGACTCATCTTCAGAGATCATTCTTGCAAAGTCGATCCCTGTCACAAACGGGGCGATAAGCAAAGCGCCTGCCCCTGCCTCTTTTGCAAAATGTGCACGGTCAATAACTTCTGAAGCGGATGAAGAAATGCTTGGAGCATAAAGAGTTTTTGACCCGGTTTTTGAATTTATCTCATTTACTGCGTCACTTACCGCTTTAACCCTTTCCTTAAAACGGCTAAACGGCTGATCGGCAAGTCCGTGATCATCTTTTATCAGATCAATTCCGCCCAGAGTAAAATCAGCCGCCATTTCTGCAAGTGTTGAAGGACCAAGTCCCATCGGTTTTATCGCTCCGCAAAGAAGCGCTCTGTCGTGAACACCGGTGAGTTTTCTTAATCCTTCAATTCCAAACCTTGGCCCTTTTGATATGTTTTTTAAGTAATTATGAGGGTTTATCTTTAACAGCCTTATCCCTTTAAGCAAAGATATGTTGCCGAAAAGTACAGTGAGAAACTGTGTAAGTTCGTTTCCGCAGATCTCAACGGCGTAGCTTATTTCAGCGGTGTGTGAACCGTTTTTGTGAATCTGAAAATTCTCAATGCGGCCGAAAATATGGTCTCTGATCGCTCCTTTGGGAATTAGATCTTCAGGAAATTCAACAGTCTGTTCAATGCATATTTTCTCAGCAATTTCAAGAGCTTCTGATTCAGTTCCCGATATCTGATAAATAACGGAAAACCGTTCTTTTGAAATATGGTCAATTAAAGAAGGTTCGTTAAACCGCTCAGTACCTTTTATCATTCATTCCTCAACTTAAAGTGCTTCAGCTTTTGATTCGCTGTGAACTGCTTCTATCCGCACTGTTCCAAGTTCTCTTTCGCTTATATTAAGTTCTTTTCCGATAATTTTCTCAACTGTTTTTATGAGTGTTACAGCATCTATCCCGTGTTCCTTCATCAAATACCGTTTTGACGCTCCGTGCAGAAATCTGTCCTGAATTCCAAGCTTTACAAGTTTTTTGTTCAGTCCATTAGAAGCTATTATTTCAGCTACACAGGTTCCAAGACCGCCTATAACTGAATGATTTTCCATGGTTATTACGCCGAATTTTGCCTGACTTATCGCGTTTTCAACTTGAGGGTCAGTGAACGGTTTGAGGGTTGAAATGTGGTGGTGGCAGACAGAAACGCCTTTTTCCTTCATGAGCTTTGTCGCTCTCATTGCCTCTTCGGTGCATATCCCGCTTGTAAGGAGCAGAATGTCGGTACCGTTTGAAAGGATTCTTGAACGGTTGAAAATAAGCGGGTCTTTGAAAAGCCGCGGTATTTCGCCTCTGAGCATTCTTATATAGACCGGTCCGTTAATGGAGTGTGCAACATCAAGAACTGTTTCAACATCTGTAGCGTCGCCCGTTTCAAGAACTGTCATGTTGGGAAGTGACCGCATCAGCGAAATGTCCTCGATCGCCTGATGACTTGCTCCGCCCGGAGTTGTAACGCCGGGAAGAAATCCGATCATTTTAACCGGAATATTGCTGTATGCCGCTCCCATTGCGACCTGATCATATGCCCTTCTGTAAATGAAAACGGCAAAAGTGTGAACATAAGGGACAAACCCTTCACCTGCCATTCCGGCGGCCCAGCTCAGCATGTTCTGTTCAGCAATGCCAAGAGAGAAAAAACGGTCCGGGTAAGCATCCCTGAAAAGATCGGCTTCGCATGAACTTGTAAGGTCTGCGCTCAGAACGATGACCTCTTTTTTATCTGCCGCCCATTTGACAATATTGTGTCCGTGAACTTTAGAGATTATTTCCATATCACTTTCCTCCAAGTTCATTAAGTATTTGAGTATATTCAGCTTTTTCAGAATCAGACTTAAATCTGAGATAGTGGAGTTTGGGAGCATTTCTTCTTAATATCTCAAGTCCTCTGCATGGATCTGTTTTGCATAGAACTGCAAGAACTTTGTTTTCATGGGGAGTTTCAACGCTTTTGCAAAGTGCTTCAATGTCGTGACCGTCAACTGTCACAACTTCTGCCCCGAAAGAGCGGAGACGGTCTGCGACTGATCCCATTTCCATGACATTTCCGACAGGTCCGTCACACTGCTGACCGTTCATGTCGGCAAAAATGATCAGATTATCAAGCTTATAATGACTTGCCGCCTGTATCGCCTCCCATGTCTGGCCGATCTGGAACTCTCCATCAGAAAGATAGACAAAATTTATTCCGTTATCGTTTTTGAGCTTTCTTGCAAGGGCGGCACCTGCGGCTCGACTTATGCACTGGCCGAGTGACCCTGCTGTAACTTCCATTCCGGGAGAGTGTTCGGCTCCGATCATTTCGACTGAATATCCGTCACGGTTAAAATAATCAAGCCCGTCAGCAGTCATTCTTCCAGTTTCGATCAGCAGAGCATAAACTACAAGGGCATAATGAGCAGGAGAAAGGTAGAAGCGGTCAAAACTTTCAACATGTCCGCCGTTATATTCAGAACCGGTTTTGTAGTTGATGTTGTCAGCAGACGGAACCCCCTGAAAAAGTCCCGGTTTAAGCGGAGTGTCAAGCTCCGGCAGGTTCATAATATGTAGATAAAGAGCAGAAAAAGTCTCTGCACTTGAACAAGCCTGAGACATATATCCGCCGTTCTGAGAGATGACATGAGTCAGAACCCGCTTCCTTAAATTGTTTGCAACATATTGAATTTTTTGAATATTCACGACTAAGTCTCCGTAAAAGAAAAGCAACCCGGCTGATTATATCCGATTGGTTACTCTAAACAAGATATTTCTAAAATCCTCTAAAAAATATGAGATAAAAATTAAATTTTTCCCTTGACTTGCTGAAAAACATCTAATAAAACTCTAAATAGACACAGTGGGAGAAAATAAATGTGTGAAAATCCAAATAAATCAAACTGTTTCAAACTTTTTTATATATAGGGTTTTTGACAATTCTCTGATGGAGGTGAATTTTGAAAAAATCACTTATTATATTAACGGTATTCTTAGTCGCTGTCATTTCTGTCTGGTTTCTTTCTGCTGAAAATGAAAATAAAGAAAATGTCTGGCGGATAAGAATTCACAACAGCGAAAGTGCGAAAACAAGCATGTATTCACCGGTTTCGTTGACACTTGAAGACCTTAAAAAATCAAAGTTCTGCCCAGATGGAAAATGCCCTGAAGAGTTTAATTACTGCATTATCAGCTATATCGGGGCAATTGAAGGCGATCGTCTCGGAAGCAAAGGCTTCTGTGATCTTGAAATGGATGATTTTTCCATTGAGAGCCGGTTCAAGTGGTCAGGAAAGATAAAATATTCAAAGTTTGTTGAGCTGATGACGCACGAGCTACCGAAAAAAGGGATGAGATCTCATAAACTTCATCTTCTCATTCTTTCAAAAAGCCCGACTCCATCAAAAGAAGAGATAATCGGCCCATTTTTATATGTTCGTAAAGATATGTATGACCTGATGTAATTTAAAGAGGCGGACAATGAAGAAATACCTGATATTGTTATTAATAGTTCTTGCCGCAGTGTCATGCAGAAAAAACAAAACTGCTGACATCAGCGACAAGGATTCAGGGATCACAGATGTTGATGTTCCAGTCCCAGATCCCGATACTGTTGAAGTTGATATCGAGCAACCAGATGTCGATGCTGACACAGATGCCGATACAGATGCTGACACCGCTGTTCCATGTCTTGATCTCAGGTATAACGAAAACACGATCAAAACAAACTTCCCGTTCAAAAACAAGGATGGAAAGCCGACATTCTGCCGTCCCGGATGTGATACACCGACGGAAACAGACCCTCAGTGTGTCCGAAATATCTGGGAATGGGACAACTGGAGCGAATATCAGGTCTACCTTGAAGCGGAAAAGAAAAACCCAAATCAGGAATTGGAAAGAGAGTGTTATCCGTGGCCTTGCAAATTGCCTGATATGAAAGCAAACTCAACCCTTGAATCATTTAACAGCAAGTGCGACAGATGGCTTACCGTAAACGATTTTACCGTAAATATGGGAACGATTTGGACACATGGAATGAGTGATGGTGTTGCAGGGATGAGTTTCGGACATTCAACAAGAGTAATTGAATATGACCCTGAAAAAGATGAATATTCAAGCTTGGGACACTCATATATGCTGGGATTTAATGAAAACAGATATTTAATCGAAATATATGACAGAGATCCTGATGAGTATGCTGACTGCAAAAGATTTATTGTTTCAGTTTTAATAAAAGACGGAAAATATTATTATGAATTGATCCATGATAACGAAAATCACAACTCTTTTTTATCCCGCACTCCTTTTTCAGGAAAAAACTGGGTTCTTATACAGGTAAGGGAAGGAAAAGAGGGAACAAAAACAGAATTTAAATATGCCGCCTCAAAGGATTGGCAGTGGCATAATATTGAAGGAATACAGAATTATGCCGGAGAAGGGAACATAGTCGGGGATCACCTAACATTCATTACAAACAACCGTGAAATATATTACTGTGACCTGAGAAAGTATCCCAAACACATCAACGATTGTAAGAAGATCAACCGCCTGAGCAATGACAAAATAACTTATGAACAGGGGAATTCGCCTAAAATTGATACGGAAAATGAATATAGATTGGTTTACAATGTTGATTCAACTCAGATATTCGTGGAGGTGGATCTCGCCGATATAAATAATCCTGAATACACCGAACATGAAATTCCTAAAAAGAAAGAGCTGTTTGCCGGATTTAGTGTGGATACTGTGAGGGGAAAGAATGTGGTGTACGGAGAAATGTTTGATATGGGTTCAGGAACACTTGATGTAATTGGCTGTTTCTACAGATTTGACAAGAAGAAGTCATACTGTCCGCAGGAAAAGATCTTTTCCACATCACCAGACAGCTTAATGGGCTTTAACACCTTCTGGGGTAAGTGGCACTTGTGGAAGATAGCAACAAGCCCGGTTGCAATTATGCGTGACTGGGAATGTTATTGTAAAGAGTCAGGGGTATGCCCGTTTGAAGAGTAGGATTTATTCCGTCGCTTTTTTCACAGCGTTTTTCAATTGATCGATTGTCGGAAGTTTCGGTTGATATGTCGCGATGAATATTTTTTCTTCAAGTCCGCACAGAGCATATTGAGCTTCTTCAATTCCGGTTTCTGAGCAGATAATCAGTCCGATGGTGTCTTTTTCATGTTCATACTGGCGGTTACCTCTGAAATAATTGACATATTTATTCATCTGACCGACATCTCTTGCATCAAGTTTTCGTGTTTTAAGTTCAACCAGAATATTGCAGGGAATCCCTTTGTGGTAAAGAAGAATGTCGATGTAATGATTCAAACCGTCAATTTTTATGGGAACTTGTCTTCCACAGTAAGCGATCTCATGACCGAGTTCACGCAAAAAGGAATCAATATTATGCACAATTCCGCTTTCAAGTTCTTCTTCATTCTGATATGTTCCTGCAAAACCGAGATCATATTCAGCTTTAAAAATCTCCAGAGCATTCGAGATTGACTGTCTTTTCCTGGCAGGTAGGTTTTCATTGTTTGAAATAGAATTGTTAAAAAGATCGTTTCTGATCTGTGATCGGAGTTCCCGGACACTCCAGTTTTCATTGACAGTTTTTGTCTGATAAAAGCTCCTTTCTATATGATTTTCAATTCTTATAAGTTCAACATAATGATTCCAGCTTAATTGTCGTGACAGTGTAACGACATTTTCATATAATCTGAAAAACTTAACGATTTTATACAGTTCCTTTTGGTCAATGTTTAAGTCAGCTGCAATGTTTTTAATTAAAAACTGTCCATAATCAGCTCTTTCCTTGTTTTCAATTTCATCTCTCACAATCCGCTCGCCGATCTGCCAATATGTCTGAACCTTTATGTTGTCAACAGCTTTATAAGCTCTTGCCAGACCTTTGTTGAGAATGCTTTTCAGCTCGTTAAGCAGATTTCTGTAACTGTCATGATCTTTTGAAATAATATCTGGTTTTTTCATTTTTTCCTCTAATCAAAACTAAACACCGCCTAATATAATGTCCTGAATTGTTTTCGTCAAATTATTTATATCGTCACTTGATTAATCTTGGTTTTTAAGATAATCTAACCCGTTAATTATTTGAATTTGTAGGGTTTAATGAAGGTTGCGATTCTGATTTTCACACTTTTTATGATTTCATGCAACTCTAATGACCCGGAAATAGATGCTGGCAATTAATTTCTCTCGAATCAAAACAGCTTTCACTGCCAGTTATAAATCTATTGAAAACTTTTTTGGTGGAACTTCAAAAGATATTTCAGTTAATTTTTTTGTTTTTTAAAAAGTTGCAAAGGTGTTTTTGATATGCTACGGTTTTTCAGATTTTGGTGTTTTGATCAATTTTTTGAGGAGAGAATAATGAGCAAGCTCGAAGTGGCAGTCGTTGTAAATCCGGGTTCAACTTCAACAAAGTTCGCACTTTTCAACAGAGACGGATCGGTTTATGATGAAACGGTAAGGCATCCGCAGGAAGAGATCGCAAAGTTCAATCTGGTGTCTGAACAGTTCGATTTCCGTTACGGGATGATCAAGCAGGCGGTTGACAAGGCAGTGAAGGAAAAAGGGCTCAAAGTTGTCGGTTCTGTCGGTCGCGGCGGTCCTGTAAAGCCGCTTGAAGGTGGTACATACAAAGTGAACCAGTCTTTGATCGAGGATCTGACAAGCTGTAAATATGCAAACCACGCTTCCAATTTAGGCGGTCTGATCGCTCATAAAATAGCTGAGGATTACGGTTTGAATGAAAGCTATATCGTTGACCCTGTTACAACTGACAATATGTGGGACAAAGCGAGATTAAGCGGACTTCCGGGGATTGAAAGGGCATGCAGAGTTCATGCACTCAATATCAAAGCTGTTGCAAGAAAGATCGCTGAAAAGAACGGAGCAGATTTCTATAAGGCGAATTATGTTGTCGCTCACCTTGGCGGCGGAATTTCGGTTGCCGCACTTGAGGGGGGAAAGATCGTTGATGTCAATGACGGACTGCTCGGAATGGGTCCTTTCAGCCTTGAAAGAGCCGGTGCACTGCCGTTACGCGGAGTTATGAAGCTCTGTTACAGCAAACCTGAAGCAGAAGTGAAAAAGATATTCTCAAGCGAAAGCGGTTTCAAGGCATATATCGGCACAAACGATTTCAGAACAATTGAAGACAGAGTTGTAGCAAAAGATCCTGAGACGCTCAAGGTTTATGAAGCGTTCAAATACCAGATAGCTAAAGAGATCGGTTCATACTGCGCCGCACTCAAAGGAAAAGTTGACGGGATTATCATCACCGGCGGATGTGCATATTTCAAGGCATTCGTAAAAGAACTTGAAGAGTATGTCGGCTGGATGGCACCTGTTTTCTCATATCCCGGTGAAAATGAACTTGATGCACTCGCAGACGGTGCTTTTCGAGTAATTGACGGCAAAGAAGTTCCAAAAGAATACTGATATTAATACTTGGAGGTAATTGTGACAAAGAAAAAGATGCTTCTCATGGGTGATGAGGCGATCGCTCAGGGTGCGATGGATGCCGGTGCGTCTGGCTTTTATGCCTATCCGGGAACTCCGTCAACAGAAATAATGGAATTTGTTCAGCATTCAAAGTTCGCGGCAGCCAGGAATATTCACAGAACATGGTCTGCAAATGAAAAGACAGCCGTTGAAGGTGCTCTCGGCATGAGCTATGCGGGCAAAAGGACAATGTCGATGATGAAACATGTCGGTCTCAATGTTGCGATGGACCCGTTTGTCAACTCCGGCATCACCGGTGCGAATGGCGGTTGTATCGTCACTGTTGCTGATGATCCGAGCATGCACTCTTCACAGGATGAGCAGGATTCAAGGATACTTGGCAAGTTTGCTTTGATGCCTATACTTGAACCGTCAAATCAGCAGGAAGCATATGACATGCCTTTTTATGCTTATGAGATCTCTGAAAAATATAAAGTTCCTGTGATGATGAGAGTCACGACGAGACTTGCCCATTCAAGGGCCGGTGTTGAAGTGAGAGAGCCGCTTCCACAGAATGAAATGAAACTTCCTGAAGACAAAAGGCAGTTTGTCCTTCTTCCTGCAATTGCAAGAAAGAGATATAAAATGCTCCTTGAAAATCAGAAGAACTTCCTTGCAGAGTCTGAAAACGCGGGCTGGAATAAGTATATAGATGGAAAAGACAAAACACGCGGAATAATCGCCTGCGGTCTGGCTTATAACTATCTTATGGAAAATTATCCTGACGGTTGCCCCCATCCTGTTATAAAGCTTTCTCAATATCCTGCTCCGAAGAACATGATAAAGAAACTCGTTGAAGAGTGCGGTGAAATTCTTGTTCTTGAAGATGGTATGCCGATGGTGGAAGAAGACCTTCGCGGACTTCTTGACCGTGATGTGAAAGTCAAAGGGAGAATAACAGGTGAGCTTCCAAGAGACGGAGAGCTCAATCCGAACATCGTGGCAAAAGCGCTCGGACTTAAAGATGTTGAAGGTGATGCAGTTCCCGCTATTGTTGCACCGAGACCTCCGAAGCTCTGCACAGGCTGTGGACATGCTGATATGTACAATGCTCTGAATGCGGCTGTAAAGGCAAAATATGGTGACGGACATGTTTTCAGCGACATCGGATGTTATACGCTCGGTGCCCTTCCGCCTTTTGAAGCGATCAACAGCTGTGTTGACATGGGTGCATCGATCACAATGGCAAAAGGTGCCGCCGATGCAGGCCTTTTCCCGGCTGTTGCTGTAATAGGCGACTCTACTTTCTGTCACAGCGGAATGACATCTCTCCTTGATGCCATTATGGATAACAGCAACATAATAGTTTTCATCGCTGACAACTCGACAACTGGTATGACAGGCGGGCAGAAATCGCACGCTGAGGGCAGGGTTATCCAGATAGTTACAGGGCTCGGTGTCGATCCGGCTCATATCAGGGTTATAAATCCGGTAAGGAAAAATCACGAGGAATTTGTTAAAATAATCAACGAAGAGC
>CAZVWR010000036.1:0-31831 GCA_964630905.1 uncultured Spirochaetales bacterium
AAATCGTCCAAGCTCAATTGTTGAAACAATGCTCGGGTCTTTCATGAACATAAGAAAACAGCCCAGGGTCAATTTTTCTTCTCTGATAAGTTCAAATTTTCTCAGAATGGTTTTGGGATCATCTTCTATTTTTTTACCTCTTATAGCATTGATTCTATTAATAAATTCAGTCACTTTTTCAAAAGATATGTCTTTCATTCCATGATATGGGTCATGATAGCAATCCCAACTTGTATTCATTGACTGAAGCCTTGAATTTATAACTTCGTCAACACTCATTACATGGTTACTATTTTTTCTTCGGATGTAGTATCTGCCTTTATAAGAAACCGGCTTAATCGGATATTCTGATATGGAAATAATAAGGATTCTTTTATCTCTATTTATTTCTTCGATTGAAACTTCCGGAACAATAACAGGCTGAGTAGAGTTTTTCATTTCATTTATATATTGCTGAACAGCCTCTTCATTAATTGAAACGCCTTTGATTTCGCCATTATTTTTAATTCCTACATACACAGTTCCACCATGATGGTTAGCAAAAGAGACCAGAGAAATAATAACTTCTTTTGAAAAAGATTCTTTGAATTCGATCTTTTCATTTTCACCAAGAGCAATGATCTGTGATGTTTCCTTTTTCATGTCATTCCCACCTCTGAAATTGACACTGTATCTTCACATCTTTCAAGCTGTTCGTCCATCCCTGAAATTGAACAACCGCTTTCTTTCAATTCTTCAAGTGGCAATAGATCTTTTATACAATTATTATCTATATATAATGAACCTAAACCTTCCCTCTTTCTAAGCGGTTCAGCGTTTTCTATTTTGTTGTAGCTTAAACCTAACCTATTAAGTCCCGGGAATGAATCGTTATCACTTAACCCGGAAAGATCAGTAATTTCATTCATTTCAAGACCCAGATCCCATAATGATTTCAGATTTTTCAATATAGGAATTTTTGTGATTTTATTCCCTGCAACGGAAAGAACTTCCAGGTTTTCAAGTGAATCGAGTGGTGTCATGTCTGATATTTCATTATGACCTAGATATAGCGTTTTAAGCGAATCCAGCCCTGCCATCGCTGGCAGTTCTAAAATTTCATTGTATGAAAGATCCAGATAATTCAATTTTTTCAAATCTGAAAAATTATCAGGAAGTATTGTAATTTTATTAATATGTGCTGCAAAACTGATTAGATTAGGAAGGTTTTCTATTACTGAAATATCGGCAATGTTATTATTAGAAGCATTAAACCTGGCAAGTTTTGACATGTTTTTTATTGGCAAAATATCTTTCACATTATTATAGTTGAGAGCAAGATTTGAAAGATTAGTTAAAGTTTCAAGTGGTAAAATGTCATCAATTTTATTTCCATAAAGATATAACTCTTCAAGTTTTTGCAAATTTTCCATGTTTTCCGGAAGAAATTCAATCTGATTTTCACTTATATCCAGTATCTTGAGATTTGTCAGTTGTTCAATCGGTGAAACATCTTTTAATTCAGTTCCGTTTATTTCAAGTTCCTCAATGGATGTAAGCTTGGAAAACGATCCGTCAAGACAGTTCATATTATCAAAATCGTTCAAATCATTGTAAAAAATAGTGAATTTCTTAATTTTTTTCAAACCCGACAAAGGTGTAAAATCATAGATGTTGCCACCAACAGAAAACCCGAATTTCTCAAGATTAACAAGTTTTTCAAGTCCACGAAAATCTTTAATTTGCCTGACATATAAATCTGTTATCTGTTCAAGGTCAGACTCTTTTAACTCTTCATCGTCACCAATCCCCAGCTTGCTTTTTATCTGTTGTTCAAGATTAGGATCTGCAAACAATCCCCCATAAGGTTCATCAGGGATTTCATCGTAGCAGCTAGCATATTGGGCAACTGAATCAGAATCTTCATCCGGTGAATCTTCCGGTTCTTCGTTAGTCAGATCATCAACATCATTGTCATAAATGTATTCAACTTCATCATAATCAGAACTATCAGCATCAGAAAAGTCGTCTATGTTTAATATTGGATTGCCGGAATTGCAAGCAGAAAAAATTAATAGAAGAACTGCTGTTGAAAACCCATCTGCCTTTTTGACTGACATCCATTAACTCTCTGATTTTACATATGTTTTAAGCAAATCCTTAAACGGGACGAATCTTTTTCCGCCACCGTCAAAAGACCACCTGTACCATTCAAGAAAATTAAGTCGCAGTCCGTGTATCACTCCACCCATTATGCAAAGAGTAATGTTAAGTGTGTGTCCGAGCAGAAAAATGACAGGGGCGATTATCATTCCGCCAATTCCGGCATTCCACAGATCAAAAGAAAGATTGTTGAATGTCTGGGCAAGCAGAGCTCCCGAAAGTCCGAGAGCAAAAATTCTGATATAGCTTAAAATATCACTGAAAAACTGAATTCCATTGTAAAGACCGAAAAACGAAGACATGAACATTTTCAACGGGTTGAGCGTTTTTGCAGCGACTGCATATAAAACAACAAGCACTCCGCCGACAATCTTAAGACCAAGCAATCCGCCTGTCGTGATATGTTCCGCACCTGCAACACCTTCATATTTGTACCAGAAGAAAAATGACCAGATGCCGGCGATCCAGGTTAGATTTATGAGCGGTGTAATATAATCCTTTTCATCAATAAGCGCCCTCAATCCCTTCAATATCAGCGAAATTCCGATGTGAACCATTCCGATAATGATCGAAACAAGCATCATCATCTGGGTATCATTTGAATTTACAAAACGGATGCTCTTTAAAAATTCAGTGAAGGGGGCAAGAAATTGGAAAGCCGGGCTATCAATGGCAATACCGAAAAAACCGCCGGAAATCAGTCCGTAAAAAGCCGTTGCGCTGCTTAACACAATGGAAAGATTAACGAATCTCTTTATTGAAGGAGACGGTTTCTTTATTTTTATTTTCAGAAATATCATAAATCCTAGAAGAAGCAGACCGTATCCGCCGTCAGCCATTATCATTGCAAAGAAAATGGTGAAGGCAAAAAAGACCCATGAACTCGGATCCCAGTCTTTATATGAAGGGGTATCATAAATATTTACAAGATCGATCCCCAATTCATCAGTCGCTTTCTTCGGCTCAATAAGTGTCGGTATTCTTTCGTTTTTTTCAGGTTCAACAGGAATCAGCGTCACCATTTCATTATCAAGCGTCCGTTTAAGATCCTCAATATCTTTTAAAGGACACCATGCCTGAAGAAGAAATATTCTGCCGTTAAATTCGTGAACCGAACCGCCTGCCGCTTTGTTAAAATTAACCCTGTTGAGCTCTTCAAGATAATATTTATACAAATCATCTTTTCTTGAAGAGATGTCCAGAAGTTCCTGAAGTATCTCTCTTTCTCTTTTTGCGTGTGATGATATCTCATTTCTGAGTTCTACCGGATCGGTATCGTAATTGACCTCGATGCACTGTTTCATTTTGAGCGGTTTATTGGCAAATGTCATGAAATATTTCCGTTCGTTGTCGTGGAACACTTCAATATCAGCGATCGCCCCTTCAACCTTTACTTCATGGGCAACTTTCTGTGCAACATCCCAGAACTGGATGACGACATTACCTCTTTTTTCTATTTCCAGAATATCTTTAAGCAGAAAATCACCCCACGGCTCAATGAATTTCAGTTTGTTATGAAGAAGAACCGCCTCCTCTCTGCATTTTCTGTATTCCCTGTCAAGCACCGGGATCCTGTCAACGATTGTCTGAGGAATTCCTTCGTAACCGTTCTTTTTCAGACCAGTCCTTTCTGCAGAAACTGCATATTTTTCAATTGTCTTGACCGTCCATATTATAAGATCGGCTCTCACTGTTGAAACCTCTCTGCCGTCAACAGGAAAAAGCGATCCTTTATATGATTCCACTTCGGCAACGCCCGATCTTTGAAGAGCGGCAAGCACTTTTCCCTTGTTTTCAGCAGGCCCCACAAGGAGAAGTTTCTGCATTCCTGTTATCACTATACCGCCTCCGCATACTGCATTTCATCTTTTTTCTTTAATTTTCCTTTTGCTATTTTAGCATTGCATATCGCCGCAACTTCCTGATCTCCGAGGAATATTTTTATTTTTCTGATATTTTCCTTACACTGTGGGATCATTCTCTTTTCAAAAAGATTGACCTTGATGCTTGTCTGTCTGAGCTCCTCGGAAAGAAGCTCCATCCGCTCTCTTATTATTTTAAGTTTCTCTCTTTCAACAACTATCGCTCTCAACTCTTCATAGGCTCTGTCAACCCATACCGGCTTAATGAAAAAAGAGTATTCGAACGGTTTGAACTTGAGATCCTTGAAAACCCTGACATCAACTCCCGCAATGTTCTCAGTTTCTGTTAAGATCTCTTCGATCTCAACCATCTGATAGACATTGATTGTAAGTTTCTGACTTAAAACCACAGCCCAGTTAGAGACAAAGTCCTTTCTTCTTTTAATCTCGGCAAGTATTGAAGATTCAATATTCTTTGTGTTCTCCACTTCTGCCTGCAACTGTTGTTTCTTCAGCTGAAGGGTCGGAAGGTATTTCGTAAGCTGGGCAAGGAGGTTTTTCTGAATTTTGAGTTCAGTTTTATTCAGTTTAATAGCTGACATTACTTATCCCATTTTCCGTACTTTTCGATCCATTTGTTCTTTAAACCCGTTTCATTTCTGTCAAAACAGTCGGCAAGTATCTGCCAGCCGAGGTTCAACTGCTCTTCAATATCGAGATTTACACGAAGGTCCATCATTTTCTCTTCAAACATATAGGCATAGCTTAAAAGTTTTTTGTCCCATCCTGAAAGTCGAAAACCCATTGATTCCCTGTCACGGGCCTTTTTAGCGTCTGCATAAAGTCTGATCATCGCATTTGCAAGATCACCGTGATCCTCTCTTGTCACTTTTCCCATGACCTGCTGTTTAAGACGGCTGAGCGAACCGAAAGGATCGATCCTTCCGCCGTGAAGATAGAACTGACCTTCAGTAATGTAACCGGTATTATCGGGAACCGGATGGGTTACATCGTTACCCGGCATTGTTGTAACTGCGATGATGGTGATCGACCCTGAACTTTCAATGTCAACCGCTTTTTCATATCTTGCCGCAAGGTCACTGTAAAGAGAACCGGGATATCCTCTGTTTGAAGGGACCATGTCCATTGATATTGAAATTTCCTTTAATGAGTCACTGAACGCCGTCATGTCGGTAAGAAGAACAAGAACATTCTTATTCTGAATTGCAAACTTTTCAGCGGCTGCCAGAGCCATATCAGGAACAAGTATGCACTCAACGACAGGATCTGATGCAAGGTGGATGAACATTGATGTCTTTTCCATTGCACCGGTCTTTGTGAAATAATCTCTGAAGAACTGATAGTCATCAAACTTAAGCCCCATTCCGCCGAGAATTATTATGTCGGCATCAGTCTGGCTTGCAATACGGGCAAGAAGTTCGTTATAGGGTTCTCCCGGAATTGAGAATATCGGTATTTTCTGACTTATGACCAGAGCATTGAACATGTCTATCATCGGGATGTTCGTTTTTACAAACCTTTTCGGAATGATCCTTTTTGAAGGGTTGAACGAAGGCCCGCCTATCTCGACTTTCTCTTCCATGAGTTCAGGCCCTTTATCTATCGGCTCACCCGATCCATTGAAAACTCTGCCGAGCATGCTGTCTCCACATCCCACCTGCATCATTTTCCCCAGGAATCTCACCTGATCTCCGGTACTTACCCCTTTTGTTCCGAGATAAACCTGAAGATTTACACGGTCGTGATCGAAACTTATAACTTCACCGAGAGTCTCTCTCCCGTCATTCATTTTTATCCTTGCAAGTTCGCCGAGCATTACACCCTCAGCCTTGACCTGGGCTATGCTTCCCTTGATCCTTTCTATCCGGTTGTATGTCTTTACCATATTATTCACCTTCTATCATATTGAGTATCTGTTCTTTTTTGTCTTTGTAGATGAATTCGTCTTTCGGTGTGTAATTAAGCTGGATAACTTTGTCGGTGAGATCAAGAAAAAAATTCCTTGCCGAATCTCTGTCATTGAACTTGAAATTTCTTTTAAGCACCTTTGAAACGATCTCTATCTGTTCGTTCTGCCTGTCCATATCGGTTGCAGTGTCAACGGGGTCAAACGCATTCTGCTGAAGATAGACAGCATCATAGAATTCCCCTTTGAGATAAACTATTATATCATCAATGCTTATGCCTTCTTCACCGACAACGGACATCTTTTTTCCTATTTCATCACTTTTGAGAATTATATCCTGTGCCAGAGCTATGGTTTTAACCCTTTCCTTTGTCATCTGATCGCCATATTCTGCAAAACGGTCGGTATATTTTGACCAGCTGATAAGCGGATCTATCGCGGGATATCTTCTTGCATCACTTCTCTGCCGGCTCAGTCCGAGGAAACAACCTACAACAGAAAGAGTGGCAAGCGTGACAGGCTCTTCAAAGTTTCCACCTGCCGGGCTTACGCTTCCTCCTATTGTCAGCGAACCTTCGTCTCCGTTATAAAGTTTCAACACTCCAGCTCTTTCATAAAGTTCTGCGATTCTTGAAGCGAGATATGCGGGGAACGCCTCTTCTCCCGGTATCTCTTCAAGACGGCCTGACATTTCTCTAAGTGCCTGCGCCCATCTTGAAGTTGAATCAGCAAGAAGAAGGCAGTCAACACCCATCTGTCTGTAATATTCAGCAATGGTTACACCCATATATACCGAACTTTCCCTCGCAGCAACAGGCATTGACGATGTGTTGCAGATTATACATGTCCTGTCCATGAGCTTCTTTCCTGTCTGCGGATCATCAAGATGAGGAAATTCTCTAAGAACTTCAACAACTTCTCCAGCTCTTTCCCCGCATGCGACTATTATAACTATCTGTGTCTTTGCATATTTTGAGACCTGATGCTGAAGAACCGTTTTGCCTGCTCCGAAAGGTCCGGGAGTGCAGAATGTCCCCCCTTTTGCAACAGGGAAAGGACCGTCAATGACTCTCATTGCAGTCACGAGCTGTTCTTTGGGAAGAAGTCTTTCACCGAAGCGGAGTGCAAACTTTGCCGGCCAGACCTGGATCATATTGACAGAATGTACCTTCCCTTTTTCATCCTCTATCTTTGCTATCTCCTGATCAACGGTGAAATCACCTTCAGACTTGATCTCAACAACGGTTCCTTTACCGGGAAAATTGAATGGAACCATTATTCTGTGCTGTATGTTCTCTTCCGGAACCCAGCCGATAAAATGACTTCTTTCAACTTTGTCACCGGCTTTTACTATTGGATGCCATTTCCATTTTGTATCTCTGGGAAGCGGATCGAGATAAACCCCTCTGGGGAGGAAATAACCCGATTTTTCAGCTATGTCTTCAAGCGGATTTTGCAAACCGTCAAAAACCCTCTTCAGAAGGCCCGGTCCGAGCTCAACCGAAAGAAGGTCCTGCTCAAAAACAACTTCGTCATTGAGTCTTACCCCTTTTGTCGGCTCGAAAACCTGTACTTTTGCCTGATTACCGTTGATCTCGATAACCTCACCTTTAAGCGACTGCCCGCCGGTTTTTACGAAAACAACTTCATTCTGTCTGACATTTCCATCAAACTCTACCGTCATCAGATTACCTTGTGCGGCAACGATCTTTCCTTTTGTCTTTTCAGCCTGTGAAACCATTATGAACACTCCTGTCAGTAATTTCCTTCTATTATGTTTTCAAGGATCTCATGTCCTTTTTCGTCATTGAGTGAATTCCATCTGTTACGAACCTGGAAACCGATTATGTAGGAATAAATAATGTGGTCTGCAAAAGGCGTCTCTCTGCCGACCTCCTCCATGAGCTGAAATCTTATTCTGTCAAGATCTCTCTCAACTTCTATCGGGTCCCTGCCGCGATCAAAAAGAGCAATAACCTCAGCCACTTCCGGAAAATGATTTTTGAGCCCCAGATCTGCATTGTTCCTGTTTTCAAGTATCGTCTGAACAACGAAAGGATCTCCTTTGAGATGTTTATCAAGGTCAAGACCCCTTCTCATTATTCTCATTGCGGAAAGAACAGTTCTTATCGTTGTCGCAATACGGCCGTAATATCTTATAAAACCGTTCTCCCTTGTCTGCATATACCTGAAATAATCAATATACAGCTCTTCAATGTGGTGAAACCTTTCTTCATCTGTTTTGTGTTTAAGAAAGTATTCTACCATAAATTCAGGATAATTTTCATCAGGCTTGTTTATGAAGGGATCTTCCAGAAAAGCTTCAAGCTCTTCCGGTTCAACCACCCTTGCACGGTAGTAATCAACCTTACCGTCATCCTTATTCCCTCTGAACTTTTCATTTTTTTCAATATTGGCTTTAAGAATAAGTTCAAGGTTTTTTACATCGTTAAGAAGAAGAATGTCGCTTATTCCATCCATCAGGGGTTCAAGCTGGATCCAGTAATCCTCAAGAAATTCTGATATTGAGCATGGAAGTTCACTATCCCATGTCAGCTTCGGCAGAGCTCCGATCGTGTAGTAATTGAATTTCATCATTGAGATAAAACCTCCGGATCACTTTGAAAAAAGGGCTTTTCGCAGTTCCGGCCTTATGAATTCAGTTAAAAGCTCAATAACCGATTCTTCAGAAAAGTCATATTTTAAAACACCGTTTCCTGACACAATTGAAAAACCGGAAGGGATGGTTTCGCCTGAAAGTTTTATGCCGGCGGTCCCTTTTGAAGCGATCTGCTCATTTACATATGAAGAGAGTGTTTTTTTCAGTTCATCGCTTAAAACGATAGCAAAAGCACCTTTATCTGAATAATGTTTCAAGACATCTGCAACAAGATCCTTTATCACAGCTTCGCTCTTTAAAGCATCTTTGACCGGTTTATCCACAGCAAATGAAAGAATCTCCCTTTCAAGTGCCATCTTAAGTTTGTCAACGGACTGCTTTGCCGCTATCTTAAGTGCTGATTCAGTGTTCTGCTTTAACGCATCCGATTCTTTCTTCGCCTTTGCCAGCATCTCTTCAGCCTGTTTTCTGGCTTCTGCAATAATTTTTGCCGATTCTTCCTTTGCTGAATTTACAATGCTCTCCTTTTCCTTTTCGGCAGGGTCGAGTACAGATGATTTCAAATAATCTGAAATGTCTTTTATTTTTGAGTCAAGCGAACTGATCTTTACTGATTGGGCATCACTCATTCAATCTCTCCATCACCTATTATATTAAAGCAACAACAAACTTTGCTATCTTATAAACCACACACCAAAAGTCAACTTGATTCCTTATTTTTTTATCACAAAAAACAAACTTGACAACCCTTTGTATTTCCATAAGATAAGCCCGCTTCATGTTGTTTGAACAAATCCGAAGTATGAAAGGCGGTGAAAAAGAATGCGCAGGCAGAAAGTTATCGCTCCTTTAGAGGTCTATGTTACTGATGATCTTGAGAAGGCAATAAAGATCTTAAAGAAGAAAATGGCTCTTGAAGGTCTTTATAAGGAACTTAAGAAGCGTCGTCACTACGAACCACCATCAGTGCGTAACCGTCTTAAAAAGGAAGAAGCCGAGAGAAGACGCAGGAAGAACATGAAGAAGAAGAGAGTTTAACTCTTTTCTGTTCTGATTTGCCGGCCGCCTTCGGGCGGTCTTTTTTTTGTCTGTTATTTTTTCTTTTCAGTTGCAGGAATTACCGAATCGAGCGGTGAGGAAGTATGTTTGTAATCTGCAGGGACTTTGAAACTTTCTGCCGGGATCTTTGTGTTTTCAAAAGATACGAGTGTATTTGTAACGACAACTTTTCCATTCTGAAAAGATCTGTGGATAACAGGAACACCCATATTTTTGACATCTTTCCATGCAGAGACATCGTTTTCGTCCATTGCATAGTCAAGTGATATCTGTTTAAGCCGCTCTATCTCAACAAGGGAGCATTTCAGTTTTTTCGGGACAACGGTGCAGATCTCTTCTGTCTTGATATCACCCCTCATTCCTTCATAGATCTCACAATCACCGGTTCCCCACTTTCCCGTTTTTCCTGTTTTAACATAGTTGACAGGTTTCTTATTTTCATTCCCCATCATCATCTGCATCTGTGCTTCAAGCTGAGCTCTCTGTTCCGGAGCAAGCTGTGCAAGAGCCGCCTGCTGCTGGGCAACAGCCGCTTTCATCTGTTCCTTGATGTGTGCTTTTGAGTCATCTATCTGTTTCTTGGTCATTTTCATCCAGCTTTTATCCTTGTGATTTATCAGTATCACCTCTTTTTTAGCAATATCATAAATGACAGACTGTTCGCCAGATTCCGAGGTTTCCACCCTGATGAGATCACCATCGATCAACAGAGTACCGGAACTCTTTTCATTGTTTAAATGTTCTACACTTTCAGTCACGATCTTAACTCCCGCAAAAAGCTGAAAAAAGAAAAAAGTGACCGCAACTGTTAAAAATGCTTTAAATAAGTTCATCCCTGTTCCCTCCGAAATTTCAAAGTGTCTGTGCAATTATAATTTTCGAAGTTTGAAAAACAATTTTTACTTTTTTAACAGTTTTGCGGTTATAATATCCGGACGACCCGGAGGAGGGACAATGTTTGACAGAACAGATTACGACAATTATTTCAAGGAACTTTTCTGGAACAGAAGGTTCTTTGTTCAGTCAGTGATCAGAAAATATGTGAAAAATCCCGACAGAGTCGATGACATAGTTCAGCAGACTTTTCTTAAGATATATTTAAACATAAAAAAAGTTCACGGTTCAACGAATCCGGACGGATACATTCATTCCATCGCAGTAAATGAAACCATGAATTTCTTCAAGAAATCCAAGGAGATGCCTGAAGTTACAATTGATGATGTTCTTGAACACATTCTTCCTGATAAAAATGTCAATATCGAAATGGATCTGGAAAACAGCTCTGTAATCGAAACTTTTGGAAACACTCTTTCCGCACTTCCGGCAAAAAGAAGAGCAGTCGTCTCTCTTCGGATCTTTGAGGATAAAAGTTTTTCAGATATTTCAAAAATGCTTGGAATGTCTGAGGTTTCAGCAAGGAATCTTTTTTCCATTGCTATGAAAAGTATCAGAAGAAAATTTATTAAACAGGGGGTGTAAAATGAATAACGACAACATGAAATGGGAAAAAATGCTTAACGATGTCATGGTTGAAGGAAAAAAGATCAAAAAAAGAAATACATTGGTAAAAACATTCAGCGGAATCAGTTTTGTTATTCTGCTTGCAGTTTCATTGTTTGTAACTACCTATAAAGACAGCGATATTAACCGTAATGATCTGATGGCCACAGATCAATTCGGTAATGAGATAGAGGTTGCTCTCGTTGCAGCCGACGCTTTTTTTGACGAAGATCTGGAAATGTTAATTTATTAAAATGGAGGAGAAGATGAAAAACTCACTTAAACTCGCGGTGATCATAATTGCAATTTTTTCAGTTATGCCTGTCTCCGCACAGAAAATGGGAAAAGGACACGGTGGAAAAAAGGGCGAACACATGATGATGATGCATGAAAAAATGCTTGAAGAGGCGGGCGTTCCCGAGACAAAAAGAGCCGAGATCAGAAAAAAAGGGCACGACATTCATAAAGAAATGATGGACATCAATTTCAACATCGGCGAGATCAGGATAAAAATGAAAAATGAGTACGAAAAAGAAAAACCCGACATCAATTCTTTGAAATCATTGAATAATCAGATTGCAGAACTTAGAAAGAAACAGTTTATCCTCATGGGTAATTTCAAAATAGACACCTTCAGTTCGCTCACTCCTGACCAGAGAAAAAAGATGATGGAACTCATGAAGGAAAAAAGAAAGAATTTCATGGGAAGAATGGGTGGCGAAGGTCCCGGCCCGATGGATGATGACGAATAAAAAATCTCTTATTTTTTCAGAAGATCTCTTATTTCAGTGAGAAGAACAACTTCGGCAGATGGAGCCGGCGGAGCGGAGGGCGCGGATTCTTCTTTCTTTTTCAGTGAATTAAGTCCCTTTATCAGCATGAAGATCGCAAAAGCCACGATGGTGAAATCGAATGTAACCTGAATGAAATTACCGTATTTGATAACCGATTCACCCACTGTAAACTGCAAAGTTGTGAAGTTCAAGCCTCCTACAAAAAGGCCGATCAACGGCATGACCACATCCCCGACAATCGAGGTTACGATCTTGCCGAAAGCGGCTCCGATAATTATACCCACAGCCATGTCAATGACATTCCCCCTCATCGCGAAAGTCTTGAATTCGTTAATGATTTTCATTGATTGTCTCCAAAAGTAAAGTGTTAAGCTTTTTTATGTTTCTACAAATATAAGTCGCTCCGGCTTTTTTGAGTTCTGTTTCGCCGCCATATCCGAATGTGACGCCGATGGAGTCGATGCCGTTCTCTTTTGCGCCGACAATATCATAAAACCGGTCGCCGATCATGACTGTTTTATCTTTTTCGAGTTTGAACTTTTCTATGATGTGGCTGATTATTTCCGGTTTGCCCGATTCCGTTCCGTTGAGATTACTTCCTTTAACATACTGGAAATACTTAGCTATTCCGAAATTATTAAGCACAGTGTTTGCATGGACTGTCGGTTTTGAAGTTGCAAGAATGATCTTCAACTTCCGGCTTTCAAGCGATTCAAGAAGCTCGACAACTCCCGGAAATATACTGTTTTCATTTATACCTTTATCGGTGAAATATTCGCGGAAATATTGCACTGCAAGTTCTGAATTTTCTTCGTTAAAACCGCAGAAATCACGAAAAGAGACATGAAGCGGCGGCCCGATGAACTTCATCAGATCACCAACCTCGCTTTCATTCACTCCGAATTTTGCCAAAGCAAATTTAACAGAATTTATAATTCCCTCTTTCGGATCGGTCAAAGTCCCGTCAAGATCAAATAGAATGTTTGTGTAATTCATGTTTCTCCGCTTCTGATTATTTCGTTAATTTTTGTAATGAAATCTGTTTTTGCGTTTGTGTAATTTTCGCGGTTATATTTATGGATTTGTGCGAGCTCAATTTTGAGTTGTTCATATTCTTTTGCAATTTCAGGATGTTGTCTCAGATATTCACAGAATTTGATCTCTTCCCAGTCACCACTGAATCTGACATGAATATGAAACACCTGTCCGGCAAATCCTGAATCGGTATAACCTTTTACAAGCATAATGTGGGGAGCAGAATTTTTAGGTTGTGGAATATAATTGTATCCGGCATCGACAAATCTTTTTATAAATGCTGTTTTATCAAAGAATTCAACCACTTCAAGCAGAATATCAATGATCGGTTTTGCTTTTATTCCAGAAACTGAAGTGCTTCCGACATGAGTTATCCGCACAATGTTTTCAACTCCTGTCAGTTCTTCTATCAACCTCTTTTCAGCTTCAAATAATCCTTTCCACTCCGGATCATGATCTGACAGAGATATAGGAAACAGCCGCCCAAGTTCATCAGCCGTCATTTCTGAAAGGGGTTTTTGTGATTGAATGTTCGTGTGTTTCATTTCAGTATCTGCCGATCATCTTGTTGAAGATTATTTTTTCGATATCTCTTCTTGAATCAAATACTGAAAGAATATAGACCTTTCTGTCACGGATGACATACAGAATTCTCCAGACATCAACAACAATATCTCTATATCTGGTCAAACCGAGTTCTTTTAATTCAGGAGAGATTTTTCCCTGTTCAGGAAACAGTTCAAGTGTTTGACATTTTTCTTTAATCAGCCGGTAAACATTTTGTGATGTAAGTGATCTATCCGCAGCAATATAACTGACTATATCAGAAAGATCGTTTACAGCTCCAACTGTCCATAAAACCTCAAATTTTTCTATTTTTTGAGCCATGGGTTTTCTTTCTCAATTTTTTCAAAAACTTCGTCCTGATTAATCAAATTTCCCGCTTCAATATCTTTTTCAGCCATTGCAATAAGTTTCAACATGGCGATAGTTTTTTTCATTGATTCGTAAGTTTCAGCATCAACGATAACCGCTTTTGCAGTTCCGTTCTGAGTCACATAAAGCGGACGCTGAGTTTCATTTACCTGCATCAGCACCTCTGTTGCATGTGCCTTAACATACGAGATGGGCTTGATATCTTCTTTTATTTTCATCGCTCCCTCCAACAACATTGACCTAAATATAGTACTTAATTCAGTCTGAATGGCAAGAAAACGAATCAATTTCTGTGTCAATCATTTCTTAGAAAAGAACCAAGCCATTATCCTTTTTTAAATCATTTTTATATCTGTATCTTTATTTTTCCCTGGGCGAATTGGCTTAAAACAAGCTGCATAAGTGTCTGATACGGAATTCTTTCAGCATCGGCTTTTTTGAATTTATAAAAATTGATTTTTATGGTTTATTATTTAAACCACAGTCCAACAACAAATAATTTATTATTTCTTTTAGATAAGACAAATTGGATCAACACATCATCTTTCAATTTATCAGACTTTCCTTTCCAAATGACCTGCGTATAGCTGCCTTTGTTTAAGAATCCTAAATATTTAGTTAATGATATTTTTCCAAACTGAGTATTTATTTGTTCCTGTGTAGCAATAAATCTTGATTCCGACAATGCTTCTTTCATTGATTCATCAAAATCCTTTGAATACATTTTATAATCTTTTTTTTCAATTCCCATTAACACATTTTCCAATAATGGCGCTGCCATTTTTTGAACATCATCATCACTTTGAGATATTTGTTCCGCATTGATTAATTGAAAAGATGCAATTAAAAATAAAATAAAAATGAAATGTTTCATGTCAACCCCCTTAAATCATTTAATTAACCGATCAATTTAATGATGTTTTCTTAATCCACATGTTATCAAACATCCGTGTATCATACATTATTTATACTTTTAAGTATTGCTTCAGTTCTATTCATTTATTCCTCCACGATTTAGCAAAAATATAGTAACTTATTCAGTCTGAATGGCAAGAAAGAATTTTTTCAACTAAGAATTTAATCCCTTTCGGGTATAAAATCATAAAACAACTTGACAATTGCACCCGATAAGGTATAAAATCATTGTGTTTGATGTTTTTTACACCCGATGAGGTATAATATGAGTTCAGAAAAACTTAGAAATTTTGTTAAGAAAAGAAGAAAGATGCTCGGTATGACCCAGCTTGAGCTTTCTGAACGGAGTGGAACGGGTCTGCGGTTTATCCGTGAACTGGAGCAGGGAAAAGCTACTCTCCGTCTTGACAAGATCAATCAGGTTCTTGCACTGTTCGGGCACGAAATGGCTCCTGTTCAAGTTGAAAGAGGTGACAAATGAGCCGAAAAACCGGATTTGTTTTCATGCATGATGAATTTGCGGGAATTATTGAAGAAACCGAAACGGGGTACAGATTCACTTATGATCCTGATTATGTTTCTAAAAGCGGTTCAATTGCCATAAGTTGCACAATTCCTTTAAGAAAAGAGCCATATGAATCACTGGTTATGTTTCCGTTTTTTGACGGACTTATTCCAGAGGGATGGCTCCTCGATATTGCATGGAAAAGCTGGAAGATCAATTCAAAAGACAGAATGGAGCTTCTTCTTGCCTGTTGCAGTGATGTTATCGGCGCAGTTTCTGTACGGAGGGAAAAACAATGACAAATAGCTGTCTTATCTGTGGAAAACCTCATATAAACGGGACTGAATATCACTCGATCTGTTCTAAAAAGTTTTTCGGCTCTGATGCTGCTCCAGTTCTTGAATATAAACTTGATGAGATCAACAAAATCGCTGAAGAAACTGTATTAAAAAGCATTACTCTTACCGGAGTTCAGCCGAAACTTTCACTTCATTTATCAAAATCGGTCAAAGAAAAAGGGAGAAACCTCACGATTGTCGGTCTTTGGGGATCATATATTTTAAAACCGCCATCACCGAGCTATCCATTTCTCCCGGAAAATGAACATCTTACAATGCACCTTGCAGAAAGCTGCGGAATTAAAACCGTTCCTCACGCCTTGATAAAATTTCAAAGCGGTGAACTTGCATATATCACAAAAAGGATCGACAGATCAAAATCGGGAAAGCTTCACATGGAAGATATGTGCCAGCTTCAGGAACGGTTGACCGAAGATAAATACCGGGGATCAGTTGAACAGATAGGAAAAATTATCGAAAGACACTCTTCAAACTCCGGATATGATCTTCAGAGGCTTTTTGAAATGGTTGTTTTTTCGTTTCTGACAGGGAACGCCGACATGCATTTAAAGAACTATTCACTTTTTTATCGGTTGCCCGATTTTCGAGAGCTTGCACCCGCATATGATCTTCTTAATACCGCAATAGTTATTCCATCTGACAAAGAAGAATCAGCACTCACAATAAACGGAAAAAAATCAAAACTCAAAAGAGCTGATTTTGATCACCTTGCCAAAAAACTGCAATTAATTCAAAAGGTTAAAGAATCCATCATCGACAGGATAATTAGTTCGCTTTCTCAAAGTTCAAAAATAATACAAAACTCATTTCTAAATGAAAAAATGAAAGAAAAATACATGAACACAATAAGCTCAAGAATTAATCAGATTTCAGTTTGATCTTTCCATCTCTATCAGCTTTTTTTTCATTTCTTCGGCTCCGAAGAAGCCGCCGAGACTGCCGTCGGATTTGATGACCCGGTGGCAGGGAATTACAAACGGGAACGGGTTGTTCTTCATTGCGGTTCCGACTGCTCTTGCGGCTCTTGGATAACCTGATCTTGATGCGAGTTCGCCATAACTCAGCGTTTCGCCCCGTTTTGTCTTAAAAAGTGTGAGATAAACTCTTTTTCTAAACTTAGGAATTTGAGAAAAGTCAAACATTTCAAGATCAAATTCCTCGTTTTTTCCTTGACAGCAATTCTTAATTTTTTCAGATATTTGACTTATTTTTACACAAGTTGAAATACTGCTTTGAAAATACTTTGCGGCAACTCTCTGTTCAGCCGACAGTTTAGGATTTGTGATCATTATCTCCAGAATTTTCACAACACCATTAACCTTTTTCCAGACTATCGCAACAGAATCAAAATCTGTTTTGAATAAAAATATTGAAGGGGTCATTTGATGTTGACATTGAAAGTTCCGAGAATGAACCGTTTCTGCCCGTCGTTGAAAGACTCATCATCAATTTCCAGTCTGTCTTTGTCGATGTAGAAACCTGTGTAGATCTTGATCCCGCCTCCCGGATGACTTCTCGGTATCTTTGTAACAAATTCATCCTTGAGGATCATCCCCTCTTCCCATTTATTTGTCGGATAGTACCCTTTCTGCGGGAAATCGTCTATCTTCCAGCTGTGCGGCAGAGCACCGCTGTAAACATCGAAATGGAAGAACACTTTCCAGCTTTTCTCTATTTTTTTCAATGTCTTATAATAAACCGTAAGCACCATTTCCTCGTCAGGATCAAATCTTTCCTTGTTTATTGTGTATCCTACTATTTCTATCAAACCCTGACCGATAGTGGAGTTGATCTTTTTGAGATTTTTCGGAAGTTCCGCTTCGGGCACAATGTTCTCCTTCCACTGTTCCATTCTTCCGCTGTCACGGTCTTTCATTGAAGTTGAAAACATTTCTATCTCCATGTATGTATCAACCGCATCATCCATTATTTTGGTAAGCGGAACACCCGGTTGGGTTAAAAGAGCCGACCTGAGTTCAGAAACTTTTTTATCCTTTGTTGTGATATAAACGGTGTTTTCAGGGTGTTTTTCTATAAGCTTTTGAATTTGCTCAACTTTATCAACTCTATGCAGGGTTTCATTAAGACCCAGATAAAAATACATCGACCGGTTTTTCCAATTATCATAATCAACTATTATGTCGCCGTCCTTTTTAAGTTCGAGATATTTCTGAACAAGAAGCTTTGGTGTGAACACATCAAGCATTCTGGGAACCCAGTAAAAATTAATATATCCCGACCATGCAACAGTTGTCAGAATGAATCCGGCAATAGATATTTTCATCAACATCTTTTTCACAGGACTTATCATCGGAATAAGTATGAAAACAACCATAACAGGAACAAAAACAGACAGATACGGCAACATGTCAAATACCCTGCCAAACCATGTCTGAACTTTATGCGTTGTAATAATATATATCAGATCGGCATAGTTCATTCCCGTTCCCATATCCTTGCCGACAATACCGACAATGAGTGCGGCAACGACCGCGATCACGGGGTAGAGTTTCCCGATTTTTTCATTTCTGAAAAGCTCAACAAACAGGATTGAAACTATGATCGACATGAAAGGGACGACGGGAAAAACATAATGAGGGAACTTTGTCGCCGCAAGGGTGAAAAACAGAAACATGAAGAAAAATGAGATAATGACATATCCTTCCTCTCTTTTTTCCTTCATCTTCAAAGCACTGAAATAAAGCCCAGGAATTAGAAAACCTATCCACGGAAAAGTCCCGATGCTCAGCTGCCAGATATAGAATTCAAAAGGGCCGTCCGGCTTGTTGATGGTTCCTTCAAGTCTTCCGAAATGATGTTCACCGAAGAACTCCTTGAAAAAAGGCATTCCGTGTCTGATCCCCATGTATGCATACCACCATGCACATGCGGCAAGGAATATTCCCGCCCCTTCAAAAGGACGAAGCGACTTTACAAATGAAACTGCCTCAGAAAACATCTCCTTGAATTTCCTGGAATAATCAAGTGTTACCAGCATCCAGATCAATATTATAGCGACCGGAAAAAAGACCGACAGAAGCCCTTTTGTCAACATTCCCAGACCCATGAAAAGATATGCGAACCTTAAAAGTTTTTTATCCTTGTCCCTTTGACCGATGAACAGGAATCCTATCGAACCGGTGAGAAATGTCACAAAAGTGATGTCCCACATGAACTGCCGGCTTATAAGATATGTGTAAGGCATAAATATTGTTATGAAACCTGTCACAAGCGATCTCGCCCTGTCCTTGAAAAGCCTTTCTGTTATGTAGTAGACCAGCAGAACGAATAAAATCCCGTTTATCGCAAAAGGGAGCCTCAGTGCGAACTCTGTAGGACCGAGTATCTTCATGAACGGTATGACCATCCAGAAGCAGAATATAGGTTTTGACCAGAAATTGTGCTTGCCCAGATAAACAGGATCAAGGAACCAGTCCCACGAACTGCTTGCGATCATTTCCATCGCAACCCTGCCGTAATGGGGCTCCCACTGGCATAAAAGCGGATAACTGCCTATCAGAGGAAGAAAAACCAATGCAGATATCAAAGCCAGAAAGGTCTTTGGATATTTGAATATCAGGTCTCTCATTTTACAGGAATCTCCAACACATTCTGCACTAACTTTTTCATTATTCATGGCTTTTCCCCGAATGATCTAAAAAAACTTCGTGATTATAGATACAAAGCAAATCCATGTCAAAAAAACAAAAATTTGATAACTTATTCTCATTATGATATATCTCTTTGATTGTTTAAGGAAGCTGATAATGAGAATTTTTTTTAGTTTTACTTTTTTCTTTTTCATATTTTTGAACATACAGCATATTTCTGCTGAAAATTCCAAACATTTTTTCATAGACGGCAGAAGGTTTACAAAAGATGTCAAAGATGCTCTGATAAGTGGAGAAGAAAGTCTGCTTCTTGAAAAAACAGCCATGTATCTGAAGGAAAAGGAGATATCACACATTCCCAATTGTTTTGAGTGTTCACTTTTTCTCATTCAGTCAACTCTTGACGCATCCTCATCGGTTCAGCTTGTTGCCGCCGATCTTGCTGTAAAGTTCTCCCCCGATCTTCCTGAGGCAAGACTCCATTTCATATCGAGACTTATAAAATTTGCTCCGTTTAAAACGGCAAGGATACTGAGTGAAACAAGAGAAATGGTCAAAGCTTTTTTCTGTTTCCCCCCCAGAGATGCCTTTTTCTATTCTGTTCTGAACACCATACTTTATATCTGTCTAACTTTTATTTTCATTTATTTTATCATAACAGGGCTCAAATACCCCTCTCTCATAGTTCACCGGTACATGCATCTTGTCGGTCATTCAAAATTCTATGCCGTCACACTTCTCTTTGTTATAGGATTATCTTCATGTATCCTTGTTCAGAACGAGCACAATCTTTTCCTTGTTATCATGACATTTCTGGTATTTCTCACCGGAGTATCCGTTTTAAGAGAAAAGATCATAATGTATGTTGTATTCATCATCGCCCTCCTTGCTCACGGAGGAACAATACTGACGGGTGCATCGGAAGATCCGAACATCGACAGAAAGAGTGCAATGAACAGTCTTTATGCAGTTTTTTCACCATCCTCTTCAAAAATTGATAACATTGACCTGTCTGCTCCGGGAGGATACATGGCAAAAGGGTTCGTTCATTTTTATAAAGATGAACAGGAACTGGCTGTTTTCCATCTGAAAAAAGAGCTGAGTGTCATATCAGATGGAAAGATCAAAACGGCCCTTCACAATATTCTCGGTCTTTCTCTTGCGGCACTTGGAAATTACAAGGAAGCTGTAATTTCTTTGAAAAACGCCTATAACGGGTCGGGGAACATTCACATCGGATACAACCTCGCAAAAACAATGTATGAAGGGGGAATGACAGAGGAGGCAACAAATTTCGAAAAACAGCTTCTTGAAACTGCCGGGGCGGTGACACTTTCATATCCGTATATCGAATATCCTGGAATGTTCAGGGTATGGAGATATTTCTCAAGCGGAAAAACTGGTGACCGTTTTGAAAACTGGGTAAGATTCATTCTTTTTGTTTTGAGCGCCCTTTTCTTTTACATGCTGCTTCTCCTTGTAAGAATGAATTATCTCAAAGGGATATCTCTTTCAAGATGTCCGGAATGCGGGATCGTTATGTGCTCCAGATGCAACGCCGGAGGTCAGGATGTCTGTGTCGTGTGCAAACTGATGAAGGCCGACCCTGATGTTTTTGTTAAGGGTGAACTTGAAAAATACGAGAACAGAAGAAACAGATTTTTTGCAAGACATTCAATTTACACATCAATATTTAACTTCATCTGTCCGGGAGGAGGTCTTATATTTTCAAACAGAGTGCTTGAAGGATCGTCATATCTTTTCATCACAGTTTTCATATCAATGCTGATAATTAACAGGAATACCGGCCTTGTTTTCAATATAAGTACAGGTGATTCAGGCACTATGACATTCATCCTGACGGGATTTGCCGGTTTAATATATCTCATATCAATTGTCCGCGGATTCATTGTTTCGAGGGGGGACTGATTTGGCTGTTGTTTTAGAGAAGACATCTTCCGACAGGATAATATTGAGCGGATCCATTCAGGACACTTCATTTTTTGATATTCTAAGGGATGCAGCTCTTCCGAAACATTCAGGAATGCTTAAGATCAGAGCGGGCAAAAAGGAGTACCGGTATTATTTTAAAGAAGGCATTATCGTTTATACTGAAAATTCCCTCGAAAGAATGGACCAGATAATTCTTTCAATGATAAAACAGTCTGACATAGTTTCAAGGGAAACGATCGTAAAATGTGAGAAAATGAAATCGAAAGTGATGAAAAGTCTTCTTGAAATACTAATTGAGGAAGGCCATGTGTCAATGCTTTTATATTCAAAGATCATCAGTGCCGCTGTCAGAATGAATATGCTTGCCGGATTTTTAATCAAAAAAGGGAAATATTCCTTTGAAATGAGGAACAGTGTAAGGGAAGTACACGGAGTTAAGCCTGTTGATATAAGATCTGTACAGCAGATAGCCTCGATGTCAGATGAGAAAATAAAAGCTTTAAAGAACATCCTGGTCTCTATGAACAACAGGATCCTCACCAATGCCGGAGCAGATTATTTTTCACTTAACAAATCATTTTTACAGAACTTCCTTGTTACAGAAATAGATTTCATACAGTACATCTCAAAAGCAGCCGAAGATCTGATGAGCGGAGGATGGACTTTACAAAGCAGGTTTACAACACCTGAATTAATTAAAACCGGTATGCTTTATTTTTTTAGGATCTTTATTTTTTCAGGAGTATTTGTGTTCCTTTATCTTGCAACAATGACGACCGTTTTTGAAACGAGACAGGAACACCGGAGTATAAAGGATTTTTATTTTTTCAAAATATCGCTGATGTCATCAATGCTGTCATTTGAGAATAAAAATGAAATAAGCAGAGAAGACCTCATAAGATCAGGTTTGGTTACTGAAAACGAATTCAAGTTGTCAGGTCTTGAGCCTGATAACGGAAAATGACTGCAAATATTCCTTAAAGGGGGAGAAAATGGAACTGATAACAAAAAAAAGACTGAAGCCGGAATTGTTAAGATACTACCCTAATCTTTCCAAATATAAGGGGAAAACAACAAAGGATATCAAGCCTGTATCACAGCTTGTATTTCAGAAGAGGGGTTTTGAGGCACTCGATTTCGGAATGACCGTCAACAAGAAAGGATTTAACATATATGTCGCCGGTGATACCGGAACAGGCAAGACATCAAATGTGAAAAAACATGTCGAAGAGATCGCTCTGACAATGGGAACTCCCGATGACATGCTCTATGTTTATAACTTCAAGAATCCGGATGCACCTAAACTTCTTTATATGAAAGCCGGAACGGGAGAAAAATTTGTCAAGGACATGGAGGATCTTCTCGATTATTTCATATTCCAGATCCCCAGACAGCTTGAAAGTGAAAGTTTCGAAATTAAGAAAAGTGAAGTTGTACGGTGGTATCAGGAAGAGAGTCAGAAAAATTACCTTGATATCGAAAAAGATGCTCTTGAACTCAGCTTCCTCCTTAAATCAACTCAAAACGGGCTTGTAATAAATCCGCTGGTTGATGGAAATCCGATTGATAAGGAAAAGTTCGACACCCTCAACGATGAAGACAAGGAGGTAATAAGGGAGAATGAAGAGGCTCTGCAGGAAAAGCTGATAGCCTACTTCCATCGCGAAAGAGGTCTTGAGAAGGAATATAAGGAAAAAATGACAAATCTCCGCCAGACGATGGTGAGACTGATCGTTTCGGAACCTTTGAGAGAACTCAAGAAAAAACACTCGAAGAATGAACATTTTGATCTTTTCCTTGAAGATCTTGCAGAACATATCGTTAATAATTTCGATGAGTTCTTCGTTTATAGAGATTTTGAAGAGGGTAAAGCCGACCCTTCAAAGACAGTCGTTCCCGATTTCAAGGAATACAAGGTGAATCTCCTTGTGAACAACAAAGAGCTTCAAGGGGCGCCTGTAATATATGAAACAAACCCGACATTCCAGAACATCATGGGATATTTTGAATTTGAAGAGATGCACAATTCCCTTTTCACCGATTTTACAAAAATGAAACCGGGTGCTCTTCACAAGGCAAACGGCGGTTTTCTCATAATCCAGGCAAATGACATACTTAAAAATTATTATTCATGGACCGCTCTTAAAAGGGCCATACGGAACAGATCCCTTAAAATGGGCGACATTGACATCGATTTCAAGTACAGAGTGAACACCATTCCCGACCCGGAACCTGTAACTCTTGATGTGAAAGTCATCCTCATAGGTGATGATTACATTTATCACCTTCTTTACAACCACGATCCGGATTTCAGAAGAATATTCCGTGTAAAAGCCGATTTTGATTCTACTATCGAGATAAATGCAGACACCACAGATTCGTTGATCGGTTTCATTTCAAGAGTTGTGAATGAAGACTGTGACATACCGTTCGATCTTTCAGCGATAAGAAGACTTCTCCACTACAGTTCAAGAAAATCGGAAGATCAGAAAAAATACAGGATACATGCAAGCGATGTAGTTGAGATCATTGTTGAATCTGTTTTCTGGGGCAACAAAAACAATAAAAAGATAATTAACGAGGAACTTGTACA
This sequence comes from uncultured Spirochaetales bacterium, assembly GCA_964630905.1. Taxonomy (GTDB): domain Bacteria; phylum UBP6; class UBA1177; order UBA1177; family UBA1177; genus JAGOEX01. Next base: position 23,812 of record CAZVWR010000036.1, read on the forward strand.
GAAAGCGATCGAAAGCAGAGAGAAAAGGCACGCAAGATTCAAGGAACACTACTATGAATCTATAAAAAGAGGAACGATCCTCATAGATGTCAAAGGGGAACGGACCGGTCAGATAAACGGTCTTGCAGTATATTCGATCGGCGACTTCAGTTTCGGCATCCCTTCAAAGATAACAGCAAGGGTTTTTGCAGGAAGAAAAGGGATCATCAACATTGAACGGGAAGCCCGTCTTTCAGGTTCAATTCATGACAAAGGTGCAATGATACTGGCAGGTTATCTTGGAAGCATATTCGCTCAGGATAAACAGCTGAGCATAAGTGCCTCAATTGCCTTTGAGCAGAGCTACGGAGGGGTTGACGGCGACAGTGCAAGCTCAACTGAACTTTATGCATTGTTGTCGGCACTTGCCGATATTCCGATAAAACAGCATATTGCTGTTACCGGATCAATAAATCAGATGGGTGAAATTCAGCCCATCGGAGGAGTGAACGAAAAGATCGAAGGTTTTTTTGAGATATGCAGAATAAAAGGGCTCACAGGAGATCAGGGTGTTATAATTCCTGTCCAGAATATTGAAAATCTCAATCTGTCCGACGAAGTTGTCGAAGCTGTGAAAAAAGAGAAGTTCCATATATATGCGATCAAAAATATTCTTGAAGGAATTGAGATACTTACAGGAACTCCTGCAGGAAAGAAGAACAGCAACGGGACTTTCACGACAGGTTCGGTTTTTGAGAAAGTTGACAAAAAGATCCGCGATCTCAACGAGGTAAAATAGTTAAATATGCCTAAAATTGAAATGAATTTTCAAAGTTCAAAGTCTGATGCCGAGATCTGGGCATGGCTTGAAAACAACCTCAGGCACATGCTTGAAAAGAAAATCGGTGTTGAAAAAATAGAAGTGATCTCCGACAAAAATTCAAAAAAGATCGAATTTAAGGGTCGTACCGTCAGGGGAACACTTGTTTTAAATAACGGTTGTGCAAATATAGTTGTTGAGATCCCTCTTCTTTACAGATTTTTTGCTCCTCACATAAGATCGGCAGTTGAGAAGATCTTCGACCAGATATGATTGAACGCTACAAAACAGTTTTTGAGCCGGCAGGTCCGGTCGAAATAAAGGAAAAGGCAAGTCGTTTCATCTCACACTGCTTTCATGTTGAAACAAAAGATGAGATAGATAACATCTTGAAAAAACAGAAGAAAGAACACTATGACTCAACACACATCTGTTATGGTTACATTCTCGGCAAAGGGGAAATAAAACTGTTCAGATACAGCGATGACGGAGAACCATCCGGAACTGCGGGACTGCCTGTATATAATGAAATAATAAGGAAAGAGCTGTTCAATGTACTTGTCACAATTGTCAGATATTACGGCGGAACAAAGCTCGGGACCGGCGGATTGACAAGAGCATACGGTTCATCAGCAAGAGCAGTTCTTGAAACAGCCGCAATTGAAACAGTGGAGATCAAAAAAACAGTAACAGTTGAAACATCGTTTGACCTCACAGGACTGGTGATGAACCACATCAATCACTTTTCAGGAATTGAAATCATTTCGAATAGTTATAACGAAAAAGGTGTCGTGCTCGAAATATTGATACCAGTCGGAATAGTCGAAAAATTCAAAGCCGATCTAATTGAAAAAAGCGGTGGAAAGATATCCTTTTAAAACGCTGTCTTATAAAGTTTTACATCGTCAAGATAGATTCCGGCTTTTGCATAGTCGTAATCGGAATTAAGAACAAATGAAAGAGAGAATTTTTTCCCGGGTGTTGAAACAGCACCTTCAACCGCACCTTCAAAGAGCGAGTATGTGTTGTCGACACTTTTTCCCCTGATGCCGGGATGGGACTGAGCAACCGTGCCAAGATAATATACTCCGAAAAGGTCCTCTCCATTCGGCAGATTAAAGAGAACAGACTCAACTTTGACAACACCGTCTTCAATTATTTTGACATCCATGCCGTTGTTTTTATTACCGTAATCATCAAGCCCGACATATGCCCTGAATTCGATGTAATACTGATCATATTCCTTGATCTCGAAAGTGTTTTTTCCGGTAGTTGAATACGAAGTGTCAACAAGATGATCATCCATCAAGCCGGTCGCCATGACCTTTGTTCCGCTGTAAGCTGTATTGACTTTATAACCGAACGCGTTGTAGTTCGGCACTCCTATTTCCCAGTTGTTCTCCATTTCCCATCCCGCAGATCCGCTTTCAAAATCATCGTCAATTATCATCTCAAAATGGAAATCCATAATAAAATCAACGGCTCCTATTGTTGAACTGTCTGCATATTGAGCATTGCTTTTTATTTTTATCGTGTACTCTCCGTCTTTTGCGAACTGGGTCGCAGGAACAAACTTCACAGTTTTGGCACCAGTGTCGCAGGTTATCGCTCCGGCAACGGCAAGCGTTGTTGTTTTATCAACGACTTCAAAGTTGGCGGTGTTGTTAAAAGCATTTGCAGAGTTGTCGCATACCGGCTCTTTTGTCAATGGTATCAGTGCCTTATAAAAATTAACGACTGGATAGATGTTGTAGGCGGCCGTCTTAAATGTCCATTCGTGACCATCTTCAGTTTTCATAAGATTTCCTGCTTTATCTTCAACTCCGTCAAGCACTTTTACAGTGTATTCGGTGTTCAATTCAAAAACAGGCGACCACTCAAAAACAGTGTCATCTTCCGTAATTACAGGTGTCTGCACAACCTCGACCGTATTGAGTGAAATTTTTACCGTTTCCGGCTTCACCGGTTCTGAAAAAACGATTTTTATTGTTTTATCAGTTCTCACACTTTCACCTACTGGAAGAGATTCATCTTTAAGCACAAAAGGTGTGGTCAGATCAACAGTTTCAAAATACCAGTTTTTTGACTGATCCATAGTATTTCCTGCCTTGTCTTTTATTACAGCACCTTTGACTGTAACTTTATACCTTGAATCGCTGTCCCATACCTGTGTGAAAGTTATAACCGGATCATCGTCACCGCAAGTGACAGTTATTGAGGAATCGTCAATGGTTACAACGCCTTCGGCAGTTATGGTTGAACAATCTATAGCTTCAGAGAAAGTTATCTCCAGCGTTTTATCCAGAGTGACATTTTTTTCATTTTCAGCAGGACTGACTGAAACTATTGACGGAGAAATGTGGTCAGTACCAGTATCACCGGAGTCACCCGAGTTACCCGTGTCGCCTGAATTGCCTGTATTTCCGCTGTCACCCGTATTACCGGAATCACCACTGTCACCGCTATTACCGGAATTACCTGAATCGCCACTGTTACCGCTGTCTCCTGAATCACCTGTGTCGCCTGTATCTCCGGTATTACCTGTATCTCCTGAAATTTCCTCACAGATTCCCGTTTCAAGATTGCACTCCATTCCATCAGGACAATCAGTGTTTTCAACACACACCTCATCGCTTACCGAACATGAAACTGTAAAAATTATCAGAAAAACAGCAGAAAAACGGCTCATAGCGCACCTCTTTTTATATTCAGTTTTATCAAAACTTGACAGAACTTCTTCACTTTTCATAATTACCCTGTTTTTTGTATTGTGTCAATCATCCGGAGTGAAATATGGTTTTTAAAAAATTTTCAATCACTTTTGCAACCGTTCTTTTGCTTTCAAATCTCAATGCATCTTCAGTCCTTGAACTTATGGGTGCGCTTGATTCACCCAACGCTTTCACTGCAAGGATAATCTCAACAGGTGCTGAAGCGGCTTATTTTAATCCGGCTTATATTGTCATGCAGGAAGATTCATTCAAGCTCGGTTTCGGCATGATGATCCAGTCAAAGACTATCAGACACTTTGACAAACCTTCAGGATATGATGTTTCGGAAGAAATTTACAATGCATCATCAAGCGAGATCTCCGGAAATGGGAAATATGTTCCTCTGGCAACGAGTGACCTGATAAACAAAAGAGGCTCTGCCGATTATGATACTTTTGACGGTATCATTACTGTCGGAGCGGTAAAGAGTATAATAAAAAACTGGCTCGGGGCAGGCGTTTACGCACTTATTCCTGTTGCCGGAATTCAGACACAGGAACCTTTCTTCAACGACGAAAGAGAGCAATATTTCTCAAATTCTCTCCATTTTGAACTTTACGGCGACCGGCTTAAACAGTTTTCGATGGCTTTCGCGCTTGGCGGCAAGGTCGGGGATTTTCTGAAACTTGGAGCAGGTCTCTCTGTTTCAACTTACACTGTGACACAGAACCGCGTTTTTGTCCCTGACGGTACCGATCCTAAAACCCAGATAATAAACTCTAAAATGAAGGTTGGAAGTTCGGTTTCACCCTATTTCTCTTTTGTTGCAAATCCGTTCCTCGGATTTAACCTCACCGGAACTTTCCATTTTCCAAGAAACACCGGTGTCGTTGAGCTTAACAATGAAATGCAGGTCTGGAACTGGGATTACGGTGATGATTCTAAAAAATATCTTGCGGCAAGCTCAACAATGACGGCAGGTTATCAGCCGATAAAGTTTTCAATCGGGATGTTTTATGATTTTGTTGTTGCCGGATACACGATAAGTCCGATGGCGGCTTTTGAATGGTCAAGATGGTCAACCTATGTAAACCGTCATGGGGAAAGACCTCTTGACAAATGGAACGATGTCTTTTCAGGTATGGGGGGACTCCATATCAAGCACAGGCAGAGAAAAGCGGCAATTGACCTTGCATATATTCCGTCCCCTGTTCCGTCTCAGGACGGGAGGGAAAACTATGTTGATAACGACCGCTTAGGTTTTTCTGTCGGTTACACAGAATATTTTCACTTTGAAAGTTTTTCGATAGGCGGAGGAATAAACAGTTCGGTTCAGTGGCTTCTTGCAAGAACTGAAATGAAAGCCGACCAAAAGGAAAGACCGGAGAAAGATGGCGGACTTGTTGATGAATTTCCTGATGAAACACCTTACTACGGACTTCCTGAAGGAGCGGATGCATACGACAATGCAAAAAAAGACCTTCAGACAAATAACCCCGGTTTCCCCGGTTGGGAAAGCAAGGGCTTTGTCATGGGAATAGGGATAAATGTTGAAGTATTATATTGATCTTATTATTTTTTACGGGGAGGGAAACATGAAAAGACTTTTTATTTTTGCTTTGATCATGACAGCACTTCTATTTGCTGCAGGTTGCGGTGATGAAAAAAAAGAGAACAATTGGGAAAACCAGGACAAAGAAACAACAGATGAGGATTCAGGAAACACTGGTGATACCGGAAATACCGGGAACACAGGAAATACCGGTGATACTGGAAATACCGGAAACACCGGAAACACTGGTGATACAGGTGACACTGGAAACACAGGTGACACTGCAACTGATGAAGAAAATGATACTGAAGTTGAAGACGAAGACATCTATGTAGATCCGGTAAAAGCAAAATTCATCGGAACATGGGCTCAGAAAATAATCCTTAAATCTGTTTCCAGCACATCGCTGGCTAAAAATGTTCCAAGCGTTACGACAAGATATGTCATTTCAGAAATAAAGCTTGATAACGACGGCAACCTTACTCTTGACAGAAAGAACGGTATCATGTGCAGAACTGATAACAGAACAGGAGACAGTGCTCTCAATAAGGGAGTTGTCGGTTTCAATGAACCGAATTCAAAATTCAACACAATTTATCACTTCTGGAAACCAAGCCAGATCCCCGGTCAGGAAACCGTTCCCGATATTGAAGTCAGCGTTGTGGGTGAGGACATTTTCTTTAAAACCAATAAGGAATGGGAACTTCGCGGTGCAAATATGACAAATCCTTCAACCGAAGAAATGCCCAAGAAAGATGATGATGCAAGAATATTTGATCATGATGTTGACACAAAAGCGGCATTCACGATCACTTTCAGCGGATTTGTGAACGGTCCGATATATTATGTTCAGCGGCTCACAGCAATATTTGACGGCAAACTTGTGAGTGAAGGGAAAATCGAAGGAAATGTTGACTGGACCGACGAACAGTATGCCCATCAGTCAACCCCAAACATCACCATCAAAGGTCAGAAAACAACCATAACCAACACAGAAAAGAGTGTTTTCCAGTTCGTAAAAGTTGATGATTCAATGGATTGTGCGGCACTTGTTGCAAATCTCAATGGTGCAAACGATATTTTCGATATAGCTGATCCAAATACGGATGTTCCGAACTAACTAATTACTTTACTGTTTCAGAGTGATGTTGATGTTCATTTAAAGGTGCGTTCACAACAGGTTCATCAGCGGGCTTTGATTCCTTTTTGTCTTCTTTCTTAAAATGTTTTCCGCATCCGCATTTTCTTGCATCAGCCCTTTCTGCCGACACGGGACCGTAAACGCCAAGCTTAAGAAGAAGACCTTTCACCCATGCCTTTTTAACAGAACCGTCAGATTCCTCTTTTACCATGATGACATACATGCCGTCGGCACCAGCTTTCTGAATCGCATTGTAAGCCGCAAGCTTTGCCATAGGACTGAGCGATTTGTCAGCAACCGGACCGCCTATGAAAAATGATGGCGTACCGTCAACAACTTTCTTTGATGAAAGACTCCCTTCCATCTGAGCCGTTTCAGAGCTTCCTTCGCCCATTCCGATAACCGTGAACCCCACTTCAAGCGGTCTTGTCCATAAAGCCATCGGTTCAGCTTTCATCTGCGACATTGTCGATGATGTTGATGTCGACAATGTTGCCGAACAACTGCTCATAACAAAAACGAATGCAATACCTGCAAAAACAATCAGCATTTTTCCTTTCATGATCTCCCTCCTGATAAAAAAACAATTAAATGGAACTTGTAATATATCTACTGGACTATCTTTGTTCCGGTATGACCTTCAAGTGCTTCAGTAAGCTTATCTTCAGATGTGATGAGAACTGTTTTACCGGAATCGTTCTTTACAAAATCAATTGCCGCTCTTACCTTCGGACCCATGCTTCCTGCCGGGAACTCACCCTGAGCAAGATATTTTTCCGCTTCACCTGATGTCATTGTATCAAGCCATGTCGGGTTGCCTGACTTGAAGTTTATGGCGACTTTTTCAACACCGGTAAGGATTATAACCATATCGGCGTTTATCGTCTTTGCTATCATTACACTTGCAAGATCTTTATCAATGACGGCATCTATTCCGGCAAAATCATTATCGTTTTTCCGATAGACAGGGATACCGCCACCACCGCCAGTAATGACAGTAAACCCTGCTTCAAGCAGAGTGTTAAGTGCTTCAGGGTTCAAAACTTTTAAAGGCATTGGAGAGGGAACAACCCTTCTGTATCCCCTTCCACTGTCTTCAACCATTTGCCAGCCTGAATTCATTTTTTCAAGAGCTTTTTCCTTGTTATAAAAAGGTCCTACAGGTTTTGTCGGATTGCTGAAGGCAGGATCATCCGGACTGACTTCGATTTGCGTGACAATTGTTGCAACTTTCGGTGCTTCACCTGCTTTGCTCAAAGCGTTCATCAACCCCTGCTCTATCATGTATCCCATACTTCCCTGTGTGTCGGCAACACAGATCACAAGTGGATCAGGATGAACTTCTTTCTCAGCCATTTCATTCCTTATCAGCCGTGATCCCGCCTGTGGGCCATTACCGTGAGTAAGTATGATCTGATGTCCTTCGTGGATAAGTTTTATAATGCCGTCAAGAGACGATGCAATGTTTTTTTCCTGATCTTCAATAGTCCCTTTGTCGCCCGGTTTTATCAATGCGTTGCCGCCGAGTGCTATTACTATTTTCATTCGATCTCCATCTAAAAAAGAAAAGGGGACTTAAAAAAGCCCCCTCACAAAAGTTTGATCAGAAATTTTTATTTAAAAAGCTTCCTGACGATTATTTCTTCAAGTTTCTTTGCACCGTCGCCTCTTGGAGCAAGCTCATATCCTACTTTAACTATCGGCTTGTTCGATTTCACGATCCTGCCAAGGTCGATCGGAGTTCCGCTTACAACAACATCGGCATCAACTGCGTTCATTGTTGTCTCAAGATCTTTTTTCTGCTCTTCGCCGTAACC
>CAZVWR010000037.1:0-30774 GCA_964630905.1 uncultured Spirochaetales bacterium
GAAAATGTGATGAAGGCGCACCAGATGAAGATATCGTTGACGAAGATGTTGTTGATAACGAAAATCCTGATGCAGACGGAATAAGCACAAAAATGGTTTCTTGTGACCAGATAGGTGTGACTGCTCCTGATAATGCGGCAATAGTTGTTGCAGATGTTGAAGTTACATGGACAGGTGAAGGGTGGACGGCTCCTGCAAAATGTGTATGGGCATGTAACGCGACCTATCACACTGAAGATAACACAACCTGTGTAAGCAACACTAAAAATGTTTCATGTGACCAGACAGGCGTAGCTATTCCGGAAAACGGAGAGATAGTGGTTGCTGATGTTGAAATTACATGGAATGGAACTGATTGGAATGCTCCTGCAAAGTGTGTATGGATTTGCAGCACAGGATATGAGCAGAATGGCGAAACATGCATAAATGAAAAGCCGGTTCTTTGTGATGCAACAGGGGTTGTTGCTCCGAATAATGCATATGTTGCCGATGATCAGATGGTGACTGTTACATATAACGGAACAGTATGGTCGGATCCCGCTAAGTGCAACTGGCTCTGCAATGAACATTATGATAAAAATGTTGATAAATGCGATCCTAAAATTATCACAACTGCATGTACAAATATTCCTGAGAACGGACACGGAATAGATTCAAATTCAGAAGGAACTATAACTCAGATCTGGAACGGAACAGAGTATGAGCCTTCTGCTGATACATGTGTATGGGAATGTGATGCAAACTTTACTCAAAATGGCGAAACTTGTGAACCTAATACACAGGAAGTAGCTTGCGAAAATGAGATCCCGGCAAATTCAAGTTATTCGGGAGACGGCACATTCACACAAACCTGGAGTGCTGAAGATAATGACTGGATGCCGGCACCGGCAGATGCAAACTGTGCATGGGTATGTGATGAGGAATATAAGTCCAACGAAGCAGGGACTGCCTGTGAAGAGTGGCTGATAATCTATGTTGACCATGCTAAAACTGCAGGTTTGAAGACTGGTTACAGTTGGACAGATGCTTTCACAAGCCTTCACAGTGCTCTTGAAGTTGCAAAGGAAGGTCAGGAAATATGGATAGCTGAAGGAATATATTATCCGGAAGCATGTCCTTTCTACCGTTACGAGACTGACTGCGATAATCAAAGAAATATGCATTTCAGACTTGTGCCTAATGTGAAAGTTCTTGGCGGTTTTGCAGGAACAGAAACATTTGCAACGGATAGACTTCCAGGACATACAGTTGTCCTTTCCGGTGATTTGGACGGTGACGATCTCTGGAATGACATAACTCTTGAATGGGAAAACAGAACAGATAATGTCTATAATGTTTTCAGAATTGATTATGAAGCCACATATGATGCTGCAAAGACGGTCATTGATGGTGTTACAATAACAGGTGGTCACGCAGATGTAACTGAGGGCGGCGAGAATTTTAATGCTTTCGGCGGAGCAATTCAGCTGCATAACAAGTCGCTAACAGTTAAAAACAGCTCTGTTTCTGGCAATTATGCTGCATTAGGTGGCGGTGCGATTTTAGCGAATGAAGGTTCAACGGTTATTTTAGAAAATACTCGTTTTGATTCAAACACAAACCTTGTCAGTGATGTTCCGGAAGATTTCTCAACTGGAGGAGCAATATCTCTAAACGACGGTACCCTGACAATAACTGACTGTGAATTTACAGGCAACCGTGCTATAACTGGTGGAGCCTTGAACATTCAGGGAGTTCAACTTGTAATCACAGATACGATTTTTGAAAACAATTATGCAGAAAAAAGAGGTGGTGCAATAAATAAATGGGACGATGAGGACACTTTTAATGTAACCATCACAGGTTCAACATTCAGTGGAAACGCAACATCTATTGATACAACGAAAAACAGAGAGAGTGGCGCAATGGCTCTGAACAGAGGTGTCATAACGATCGAGAACACAGTTTTTGAAGCTAACACATCGCTAACTTCTCCTGCTTTAAGACTTGATATGCCTGAGGCAGGTTCAAAACTTTTAAATTGTGTTTTCTCTAATAATGATGCTGTTTTTACAGATAATTCAGACAACTCAGTGGTAGAAATAAGTCAGGGTGACCTCACTGTTGAAAACTGTGATTTCATTAATAACGGTGCAAATGGATTAAGAAGCAGGGAAAGCACACTTGTTGTTGAATCATCAACTTTTAGCGGTAATATAGGTTCAATGGGAGCCGGGCTCAGCAGTGTAGGCGGACCTTTGACGATCAACAACTCCTTCTTTGACAGCAATCAGGCTACAGTTGATGTCGGCGGACTTGCAATGCTCGGTGGAGCAATAAGTCTGATAGGTATGGATTTTGAAACAGGAACCCCTTATGAAAATATTCCTGCAAGAATTACCAACACTGTGTTTGTTAATAATGTTGCCAACTTGTGGGGAGGCGCAATACTTAATGTTTATCATCCTGACGCTGAGTTTATAAACTGCACATTCTACAATAATCTTGACGGCAGCGGAAACTCAATAGTTCATGCAGGGAATCTTCCAGCAACACTCGGAACAAAATATATAAACTCAATAATCTGGGATGATATTGCAGTTCTTGAAGGTGATCTCACCCCAGAAATGTCGTTTCTTCCAAGTATAATCTCTTTCCAGAATAGTGATGTTATGGGAAGTTTAGGAAGTTCATCATGGAATGAGAAATTTATGGCAGGAATAATGGGTCCTTACACTACTGTTGCAGTTGATCTTGGCGGCAACATTGATGCTGATCCGATGTTTGTAGGGATTGGAGATGATCCGCTGATGCTTAAGAACGGTTCACCTTGTATAGATGCCGGCAACGATACTTTTGTTACAGCCGTGGTTGACATCATCGGCAACGACAGAATTCTTGAAAGTGCTGTTGATATGGGTGCTTATGAGTGGGTTTATGTTGATCCTTGTGATCCGAATCCATGCGGTGGCGGGACACCGGTATGTCTTGCAGATGCAACTCCTCAAGGTTATGCATGCTATCCGCAGTACAATGTTGGCTACTGCGTTGTTCAGTGGCCGAAAACTATTGACGGAATGGTAGGGGATACAGCTGATGTATTTGGAAGAGTGTGGATTGACGGTATCACAAACATTACTCAGGATGCAGTTGATATCAGTCCGCTTGTAAAAGCACAGTTCGGTGGTCGTCCTCTCGGTGAGGAATTCCAAAATGATGCATGGAGTGATGCCGCTCCTAATACTGCCGGAGGTTTGGACTGGGATAATAATGATGAATACTGGATCGAGAATCTGCCTCTTGACTATCCCGGTGTTTATGAGTATGCGTTCAGGTTCAGTGCTGACGGTGGTGCTACATGGACAGTCTGTGATGTGAATGGAATCGCCGGTGAAACGCCAACTTTCGGTGTTGTAACAGTTATTGAATGTCTTGAAAACGCTGATTGCACAGATCCAACTAAACCGCTTTGTAATGCTGAGACAAATATGTGCGGAGACAATGCGATTTTCTTCAGTGAATATATTGAAGGATTAAGCAGCAACAAAGCTGTTGAGATTTACAATGGTTCTACAAATGATGTCGATTTAAGTGCTTATACGCTAAAGCAGGCAAATAACGGTGGTGCTTGGGGTTCATTTACCCTTGCCCTTTCCGGAACACTTGCCGCAGGTGATGTTTATGTAATTTGCAACAATTTAATGGCTGAACCGACAAGAACTGACAAGTGTGATCTTACAACCACCAACAGCTTAATGGGATTTAACGGAGATGATGGTGTGGCAATCTTTTTTGGAACGACGATCATTGATCAGATTGGAGTAGAACTGGCCGGCATTAAGTGGGCTGTTGCAGGTGTTTCTGCTGCAACAGAGAATCGCACTCTTGTCAGAAAAGCAACAGTTATCAATGGAACAACTGACTGGGATGCCTCCAGAGGAACCTCTGCAGAAGATTCTGAATGGGTTGTTAATCCGGTTGATACCTTCACCTATCTTGGCACAAGGTAAACATTTCCTGAATATTTTTTCAAGGGGAGCATTTTGCTCCCCTTTTTTTTGCTTTACCTTGACTGATTTTGCTGTACAATCATTCAGTTGCTTTTTGGAGTGATGATGAAGCGGGTTATTTTCACGATAATTTTTTTCAGTTTAAATATTTTCGCTAACGATACTGTTTTTGTGAAATTTGAGAATAATATCAAGAAGTTTTCTGTTTTAGAGTTTTCAGATTGCAAGATCATTGGCTTTTATAAGATTCCGAGAACTTCGTTTTATGCAGTAAAAACGGAAAACAGTGCAAAAGCGGTCAGATGCATATCTCAAAACAGGTCGGTCAAAAAGGTTTTTGCAGATGAACCGATGAATATTTCATACAAAAAAGCAGTTCCCGACCCTTATTTACAAAATCAGTGGCATTTTCAAAACACAGGACAGACTGGTATAGCAGGGAATGATGCAAAAATAATTGAAGCATGGGAATATCTTGGAGAACTCGGGATAAAGCCCGGTTTCGGAGTAAAGATCGGACTGATTGACGATGCTTTTGACCTTCATCATCCTGATATGGAAGGAAAATTTTTAAAAGGGAGAGATGTTACGAACGGTTCGGATTATCCGTATGCCAACGACAATGAACCACACGGAACCTGTGTTGCAGGAGTTATCGCGGCAGTGAAAGATAACGGTATCGGAGTTTCAGGAGCATGTCCGTTCTGCAGAATAGTTCCGGTTCGGGCTTCGGAAGAACTTGGAAAAGCGGAAAATATGGCAAACGCTTTCAATTATCTTATTGACAGAGGCGTTCATGTAATTTCAAACAGTTGGGGTCCGAGTGACAATTCAGGGCCCGTTGAAATGCCTGAAATAATTGCTGAAATAATCAATTTTGCAAGATTTGAGTTCAGGAAAGGAAAAGGAGTAGTTGTTTTTTTTGCGGCAGGTAACGGAAATGAAAGCATCTCTGACCCTGAAACTTTTGACGGGTTTTCAGCAAGTCCTGATGTCATTGCTGTCGGAGCAGTGAATGCAAGCGGATCAAGATCTGCCTACAGTGATTTCGGTGAAGACCTTGACATAGTTTCCCCTTCTTCAGATGTTGATGCCGGATATATATGGGACCCTTTTGCAATTGACCTTACCAGTGACGGTATCTGGACAACTGATGCAAGATGGTATTACGGTTATAACCAGACTGACTATACTTCAACTTTCGGCGGAACAAGCAGCGCAACTCCTCTTGCGGCGGCAGTTGCAGGACTCCTGATCTCTGCTTATCCCGATGTTACATGGGATGAAATATATGAAATAATTACAGAATCGGCTGATAAGATAGCCACGGCAGATGCAGGGTATGATGAGAACGGGTTTAGCAAATACTACGGTTACGGAAGGATAAATGCAGTTAATGCCCTTAAAATGCTGTGTGAGAAATATGAATGTGCCGGCGGTCTTGAGGAGAGCAAAGAGGAAGTTTATGAATCGTATGATCTTGAAATTACTGATGAAGGTGAATTTTCTGAATTTCCTGATGATTCAATGCTTCCGGTAGATAAATATGTTTATGGTTGTAATATAACTGTTTTTTAAGGAGAGAATTATGGGACTTTTTGATTTTTTGAAACTTAAGCCTACCGTGATGCCTGTTGAACTGACCCCTCTTAACTTCCACCCTTCGATAAAAAATTCCCCTCTTCCCGTTCTGGTAGATTTCTATTCAAACACCTGTGCGCCATGTGCAATGATGGCTAAAACTGTCACAAAATTTGCAACAGATTTTCAGGGCAGGATCAGAGTTGGTGCTTTCAATATCGAACAGGATAAAGATGGCAAAATCGTTGTTCCTTTCAAGGTTAGAGCCGTTCCCACGCTCATAATGTTCAACAAAGGCGAGCCGGTTGAAACATTTGTCGGTGTTACAGGTTATCTGAAACTTCAGGAAGCTCTTGAAAAGATCGAAGGGAAGAAATAATTATTTCATTTTAAAGAAAACTTTATCTCCGGGAAGTATTTTGCCCCCTTCCGCCCAGTTGACTTCAAGGACATATCTTGAAGGAAAGATGCTTGGCAGAGTCGTTTCACTCAGAGGCTTTCCCCTTTTTATGGAAACAACATTAAAATTCCTGTCAATATAGATAATTGCAAGTTCAACAGTTGTGTTCTTCATCCAGAAAAAATGTTCTCTGTCGTCATTGAAAATAAAGAAAAGTCCTTTGCCTTTCTTAAGTTCAGGGCAGCGCATAAGCCCTTTTTCGTGTTCTGCCGGTGTTTCAGCTATCCCGACAGCAAAAGATATTTTAGCACCTGTTTTTGAAGTTACTGTTATCTCAGCTTCAGCCGTGTAACTGCATATATCTTCAGCCGAAATGACTGAAAAGAGCAGTGTCGCAAAGATCAAGACCGCTTTTTTTTGAATAGATCGCAACATCTTTCTCCTTTTTCGTAGTAACAATCCCTATCTCAAAGGCATTTTTTATAATTTTATCCGATGTGAAAAGAAGAATAAATTCCTCTCCGCTGCCAAGGACAAGCTTTTCAACCGGGATGGAGAACATTTCTGAAGTTTGCAGCACTTCGTCTTCAACAGGTATTCTGTCATAATCTATCTCTAAGGAAACATTGGACATTTCTGCAATGAGCCTGAGTTCAGATATGAGCGAATCACTTATGTCAATTGCACAGTTTATGTCATTAAGATTTTGCGGAATTGAATCAAAAGGGGAGGGAAACAGAAATTTTTCCACAGATTTTTCAAAACCTTTTGACCTGTTCTTTAAATGAAGAAGTCCGCAGTGTGACAGTCCGGTCGAAGCCGCGATATAAACTCTGTCACCCGGTCTTGCACCGCTTCTGAGAAGTGGTTTTGCCGGCTTTTCACCAAACATTGTGGCTCCGATCATGAAATTCTTTGCTCTAGTTGTGTCTCCGCCCATTATTTCGATGTTATGTTTACCTGCAAACTTTTTTACTCCGTCAATTATCCTTTCCGCTGTTTTCAGCCTGTCAGGAGGAATTGCGATATTGAAAAGAAAATGTGTCGGCAGTGATCCCATGGAAATTATGTCGCTTGCATTTGCCGCCATAAGACGCCATCCAACCGCTTCAGGGAACATGAATGAAAGATCAAAGTGAACCCCTTCGCACATGTGGTCTGTGGTCACGACCAGAGACTTTTCATTCCACACTGCACAGTCATCACCGATGAACTTATTGAATTTGTCTGAGATCAGATCGATTATGTCACGCTCTCTGTTTTTTAACATACTTCCTCCTGAAAACTTTTTCTATAATATTCATCAACTGTTGAAGTGCAATATTTGAAGGTGAAAAATTTGACATAACTGCATTAAATAAATTAAATATCGCAAACACTGAGAAATTTCAGGGTGTTTTGGGAGTAAAGGAATGAAAAGACTCGTTTTTATTTTAATCTGCACCTCTTTGTTGACTCTTTCATGCGGTTTAAAAGAAGAAAAAACAGAACAGAGAATAAAGCCGGTGTCGGTTCTTACGGTCAATAACGAATCAAGGGTTTCGTATATCAGATCAATCGGGATGGTTTCTTCAAAAGACATTAAAAAATACGGTTTTAAGATCCCTGGAAAGATCGCATCAATTTCTGTGAAAAAAGGTGACAGAGTAAAAAAGGGGACACTCCTTGCCAGACTTGAAACAAAAGATCTTGAATTTGCTTTATCTGCCGCAGAGAACACCTATAAAAAAGCACATGATTATTTTAATGAAACTGAAAATTTCTATAATAAGATCAAGGGATTGAAAGATTCAGGCGCTGTCGCGGCGACAGATCTTGATAAAGCAAGACTTGCAAAAGATGTTGCAGAATCGGATTTGTTGAATGCCAAAGTGGATGTGAATTATAAGAAAAGCATGGTGACAGACGCTGCAATGGTTTCTGAAATTGAAGGGTATGTTATTGAAGTTCTTAATAAAAAAGGGGAAATTGTTGCGGCAGGTTATCCGGTCGTGGTGGTTAGAAATGAATCGTTTGTGATAAACACCGGCGTTCCTTCAAAAGAGCTTGTAATGATAAGACAGGGGACAGAGGCCGACATAACAGTCGACGGCAGAATTCTGAAGGGAAAAGTTTCGGTCATTTCTCAGGTTCCTGATGAAAGGAGCAGGACATACAATGTCGAAGTTGAAATAGCAGGGAAAACTGATGAAGCAGGGCTTTTTATTGGTTCTGTTGCCAAAGTTGATTTTATTACAGGAAATACTGAAGGGATCTGGATCCCGGTTTTTGCCATTCTTACGGATGGTACTGACTATGTTTATGCTGATGTTGACGGCATCGCTTTGAGAAAGAACATAAGAACGGGTAATATTTCAGGTGAATTTGTTCTTGTTGATGGTTTGAACTCCGGTGACAGGATCATAGTAAAAGGGATGAAAGATATCAGTGACGGTGACCCGGTAAAAGAGCAATGAGATCTTTAATTCTCGCATCGGTAACTAATCGCAGAATAACCATTTTTCTTGTTATCGCATTAGTAATTGCCGGTTTTGCAAGCTATTATATCATGCCAAGACAGGAAAATCCTGATCTGAAACCTTCAATCGCTCTTGTTACCGCTGTATATCCGGGGGCGATCCCTGCTGATGTTGAGAAACTTGTGACAAAAAAGATAGAAGATGCCGCAAGTGAGATAATAAACTTTGAAAGTGTTGAAAGTTTTTCAAAGAACAGCACTTCAATTGTCATCATAAGAATTGATGCAAATGCTGATAGAGACAAGACATGGACAGACTTAAGGCAGAAGATCGATGATATTGTTCCGGAACTTCCTGAAGGGTGCTGGAAACCGCAGATATTCACAAATCTCGGTGAAACGGCAGGAATGATACTTGCCATTTCCGGGTCGAATTATAATTACGACCAACTTGAAGCTTTTGCCGAAAGGTTCAAAGAAAGGCTCGTTGAAGTTGACGGAGTGAGAAGGTTCGATATTGCAGGCAAGATCGATCGTGAAGTAGTGGTTGAGATCGAATCTGAAAGACTTAACAGCTATCAGCTTTCATTTGAAGATGTTTTCAGAATACTGGCAGCCCAGAACATTGAAATACCTTCAGGTGCCATAAAATTCCCGCAAGGAAGGGTAAATGTGAATGTTCCGGGCATTTTTGAATCAATAAACGATATTGAGAATGCAATAGTTGATGTTTCACCCCGGAACGGATCTGTCGCAAGAATAAAAGATTTTGCAAAAGTTGAGATGCGTCTGAAGGATGACGCTGTAAAGACAAGGCATAACGGTAAAGATGCCATTCTTCTTTCAGGTTATTTCCAGGAAGACAGAAATGTTGTGATCATCGGAAAAACGGTAAGAGAGATACTTGAAGAAGTAAAATCGACACTTCCTCCCGATCTTGAAGTGTCTGAAGTTCTCTATCAGCCGGATGATGTGAAAGAGGCGGTAAGCGGATTCATGATGAATCTTCTTCAGGGGATGCTTTTTGTAATAATTGTGGTTTTTCTCGGTATGGGACTGAGAAATGCGGCTATCGTTGCAACAGCTATTCCTCTGTCAGTACTTATTTCGTTCATTGTAATGGCACTGACCGGCATTCAGATACACCAGATATCAACAACCGCACTGATAATTTCACTTGGAATGCTTGTCGATAATGCCATTGTCATATCAGATGCGATACAATACAGGATCGATAACGGTATTGACAACATCAACGCCGCTGTTGACGGTGCTATGGAATCAGCGGTTCCTGTTTTTACCGCAACCCTGACAACTGTCGCGGCTTTTACCCCTCTTCTTTTTCTTCCCGGACAGATCGGGCAGTATGTCATTGCAGTTCCCCAGCTTGTCATGATTTCACTTACCGCTTCATATTTTGTGGCAATGTTCGTGACTCCTGCGTTAGCTTCAATACTTTTTGTTCCTGATAAAAGTGCAGGTTCAAAAAGAGATTCGATGATAAAAAGAGTTTTTGCATATCTTCTGAATAAAGGACTTCTCCACAGGTGGAAAACGGCAGGACTTTCCTTTTTAATATTCTTTGTCGTTATGATACTCGGATTTATGTTTTTACAGCTCAGATTTTTTCCCAATACAGACAAAAACATTGTTTACATAGATATTGTTTCTGAAATGACAGATATTGACAAAACAGATGCAATTACAACTGAGATCGAAAAAATTGTGAGCTCTCAACCTGAAGTTCTGCAATATACGACATCCGTCGGAGACGATATCCCCAAATTCTACATTGCCATGATGCCTAAAGCCGCTTCAGTTGATTACTCACAGATAATGATGAGAGTAGATCTAAAAAATGGGGGAAGGTTCAGATCAAAAGAGGATTTTGCCTTTGATCTCCAGAAAGTTCTCAATTCAAAAGTCAGCGGTGGAAAGATCAAGGTTAAAGTCCCGCAGCAGGCCGAACCGATGGCGGCTCCTGTCATATTCAGAGTAAACGGTGAAAATCCTGAACACATTGCAAAAGTGGTCAGTGATCTGGAAAAAGAGATCTCTGAAATTGATGGGACAGTTGATGTGAGAAACAACTCTCTGAAAGATGCCTATGAATTTTCCGTTGATATAGATCCCGATTCCGTCAGCAGTCTCGGAATTCTCAAATATGATGTTCAAAGGCAGGTGAACATCGCTTTAAAAGGCGCATCCCCGACTGTTTACAGAAAGGCCGGAAAAGAGTTTGATATTACTATTAAAAGCAATATTTCAAGTAAAGAAGACCTTGAAAATCTTGCTGTAAAATCATCTCTTGGCGGACACAAGGCACTACTTAAAGAGTTTGCCGGTATCAAGCTTGAAAGAAGGACTGTCCAGATAAACAGATACAACAGAAAGCTCAGCACCGCTGTCCTTGCCGATGTTGTCCCCGGTTACGGAGCACCGCACATTTCGATCAACGCTCAAAGGAACATAATTCCAAAGATCGAAAAACTTTCAACTTCTATCGACGAAGATGGGGAGCTTAACAATATAGTTAAAAATTTCGGGTATTTAGGTGTGGCATCCTTAGTTGCGCTGCTCATAATATATATCATACTTGTGATCGAGTTCAACTCGATAGTTCAACCTGTAATAATCCTTCTCACCGTTCCCCTTTCACTTATCGGTTCAGCACTTGGACTCATGATATTCAACCAGCCTTTCTCATTTACCGCGTTCCTTGGAATATCAAGTCTTATCGGAATAGTGGTGAATAATGCGATATTAATAATCGAGTTCCTTAATATGTACAGATCAAAAGAAAAAGATATTGTGACAGCTTCAAAAACAGCAGTTTCAAGAAGGTTCAGACCAATAATGTTAAGCACTGTAACAACTGTAATGGGGCTGGTGCCGCTTGTAATATCAGGGAGCACTCTTTTTGAGCCGATGTCTGTCAGTTTAATGAGCGGTCTTCTTGTTTCGACACTTCTTACACTTATTGTTGTTCCTGTGGTTTTCGTAATGATAGAAGGGGAAAACACCCTGTCTTAAAGAACTCTTTTAGCGAAAGTTTCTATTTCATCAATAAATTCTTCTATTTCCTGAATTGATGAAGGTGCCACCCTGCCTGCGAATTTTTCAACGGACCTTGTGACTATTTCGTGGATACCTTTTATCTTTATTTCATTTTTAAGGAACTTTTCAACGGCGATCTCATCGGATATTGCATAGGCAACCATTCCTGAAAAATCTCTTTTATTTAATAATTCAAATGCCTTGTGTAAAAGCGGATATTTGATCAGATCAGGCGGAGAGAACTTCATTTCACGGTTTTCAAACCTGAATTCCATATCGGGAAATTTCTCAACTACCGGAAGCATTTCAGGATAGCTCATTGCAGCGGCTATGGGTACAAGCATATTGCCGACAGCATTCTGAGAAACCGCTGACCCGTCTTTGAACATGATGGCGGCATGGACATCAACGCTTGGATGAACAAGAACTCCGAGCTTTTCAGGCTCAATGTTGAAAAGCCAGAAAGCTTCAAAAAGTTCAAGACCCTTATTAAGCATTGTGGCACTGTCAACAGTCACCTTTTTTCCCATGTTCCAGACAGGGTGGGCAAGTGCTTTTTGTGCATCGGCTTCAAGCATTTCGTCTTTTGACATATTTCTCAATGCTCCGCCGGAAGCGGTAATATAAACTTTATTTATCCTTGATCTGTCACAGTTCTCTAAAAGCTGCATCAATGCGGCATGTTCACTGTCTATCGGAATGATCCTTGACCTGTCGGATGTCACCTTATTTCCAAGATAAAACCCTGCAATTACTAAAGATTCTTTGTTTGCAAGGCAGACCGGAATGTTTCTTTTTACTGCTTCAACGGTTATTTTCCACCCCTGTTTTCCCGGAAGCGCCATGACAATTTTATCAGGATTAAGATCAAGAAGCCCGATAAGCTCCGCTTCACCTGAATAAACTGTTCCATGAAAATCTGAGATTTTGCTTTGATCATTTTTTGAAGCGATTGCAAGAGCTTTGACAGAGGGATGTCTTTTAATGATGGTGTTAAGTAATTCAACATTGTTTCCTGCACTGGCACCGATGAGCTCAAATTTTTGAGGAAAAGCTGAAATTATCTTTTCTGAATTTGTGCCGATCGAACCGGTTATTCCGAATATTATTATCTTTTCAGAACACATAGCTCTTTATCAGAAATGAAATGAATACTACTGCAACCGAAACAACAAGAGAATCTGTCCTGTCAAGAAGTCCGCCGTGACCCGGGAAAAGAGTTCCTGAATCTTTTACATTCGCACTTCTTTTTATAAGGGATTCAACAAGATCTCCAAGCTGTCCGAGGGTTCCGATAAGAAATGATACGGCAAGAACAAAAAGGAGATTTTCGTCTTTTAACAGGGTGAAATGAAAAACAGCGCCCATTATCATTGAGAATAATGTGCCTGAAACTGCACCTTCCCATGTTTTTTTCGGTGAAATGGCCGGAGCAAATTTGTGTTTTCCGAAGAATCTTCCTCCGAAATATGCGGCTGTATCGCATATCCATGGTGTTACAAGGGCAAATGTCAGCCAGTGGTGGTGAGTTCCGTAACTGCGGATAAGAGGAAAGAGTCCGAATGTCATTCCGAAATAGAAAAAGCCGAAGAAATATATCACCATTCTTTTGAATTTTATCTCTGTTGCATCTTTTCCATAAAGTGAAAAGACCGGTATCAGAACTGCCGAAGAGAAAACGGCAAGAAAGAACTGTTTCATAGGTTGGAACAATCCGTCAACTTCGCCCACAGTTATGCTGGAAAGTTTCATCAGTGCGCTCATGCCGCTTAACGATTCGATCATGAACATCATGATGACTGCAATAAGAATGAAAAACGGGTGTTTCCTTTCATTGAACATTGTCAGGTATTCAGAAAATGTGAAAAAGGCGACTAGAAGTATCAGATAAAGAAAGAAATTGTCAGGAAGAAGATAAACTATGCCCAGCACAACGGGCATCAGCGAAAGGCCTGTTACATACCGTTTCCAGTCTTTAAGCATTTTAACCTCTTTTCATCTGTTCAGTCGTTTTTCCGAATCTTCTTTCCCTTGAAGCATAGTCAACAAGAGCTTTAATGAATTCAGGTTCCTTGAAATCGGGCCAGAGAATATCTGTAAAATAGAATTCTGAATATGCCGTCTGCCATAAAAGATAATTTGAAAGTCTTATTTCGCCGCTTGTTCTAATTACGAGGTCAGGATCAGGAATGTCCCATGTAAAAAGAGATCCGCTGAACATTTTTTCATCAATATCCTCTAATCTGACATTTCCCGAAAGAACTTCCTGTGCGATCTTTTTTGCGGCTGAAATGATCTCAAAACGGGACCCGTAACTTAAGCACAGAGTCATTGTCATCACCGGATCATTAAGTGAAGTTTCATTAATAAGTGACTTTATAGTCGCTGTTATATTTTCAGGGAACCGTGACAGGTCGCCGATGACATTGAATCTGATATTGTTCTTAAGAAGTGTTTCCCTTTTTTTGTTCAGAAATTCATCAAGCATGTTCATAAGTCCGCCGACTTCTTCAACCGGTCTGTTCCAGTTCTCTGTGGAAAATGCGTAAAGTGTGAGATATTCTATGCCGGCTTTGCGGCAGAATGAAGTTATTCTGTCAACACTGTCAGCACCTTCGCGATGTCCTTTCAACCTGTTCATAAGACGCTTTTTAGCCCATCTTCCATTGCCGTCCATGATGATTGCAATATGACGGGGGAGCCTTTCCTTGAGGAGCCCGTTTTCTTTAAGAAACTTTTCTGTCATAATAGCGGCAACCTTTAATTATTCAGATTTTTCGGGTTTGGGTGCAACTTTCTGTGTTGCTTCTTCCATAAGCTTTGTGAGATAACTGTTGTTCTTTTCCATTGACATTGCCATTTTAAGCTGTGTTATTGCAGACCTGAAATCTCCGCCGTCCATTGCTTTTTTAGCAAGTACTGCAAATCTTCTTGCCTGATCGTTCTGTACCGCATCTTCAGGATTTTCCTTGTAAGCAACCTTGTTTCTGAAATCAAATCTTTTGATATCCGGATTTTCAGTAAGCATCTTGTCATATATAACTTTTCTGTTCGGGTGGGAGAGAACCGAATATGCTTCGTTCGCCCTCTTTGTTATCTCATACACCATGGTTTTTACATCAGCAGGGACATTTCTGAACTTATCAGGGTGATATTTTCTTGCGATAGAGATATATTTCTTTTTCATGTCTGCTACAGATACCGTTCTTTCTATGCCGAACAGCTGATAATAGTTAAGGTTATCCATGCTTTTGAAGAAGTCGACTATCGAATCGAGGAAATCTTTTGTAATTATGTCAGGAACCTTCGCTTTTCTTTCAGCTCTGTCAATAATGTCGTTTATTGCGTTTAGAAGAGAATCACTGTTCAGCGGGAGTTTGAAAAAAGCAGCCGCACCGTATTTTAAAGCTATGGCATCAGTTACTTCCGGACCCTCATTGACACCCAGAAGAATGAAATTCTGAACTTTTCTTATCACAGGAAGAGCTTTCAGCCACACACCTTCAAAAAGAAGGCTTGATACGATCATGAGGGTATAAGAAGAGAGGTCAACGCTGGAAAGTTCTTTTATTTCAAGAACCCCCAGACATTCACAGTCGTTCACCTTGGAAGCAATGAACTTTTCAAGTGATCTCAAATACTTCTCATCTTTCATGCAGATAACTATCTTTGCTTTCATCCGTTACTCCAAACCAAGTATATTTAATGAAATTTTCTGAATTTTTCCTGTTTCGAGATCAACAGCGCTGATGTTTAGGACCCCGTTAGTGTCAACTTCGAACTTAACTTCGACTTTCAATTCTCCTCTTTTTGCCTTTCTCAGGTCAGAAAGAACAAGGTCACCCATCAAATGGGATTCGCTCTTGTTCCTTGCGTCTCCCTGGAATATCTCAATTTTGACAGCTGTCTGATTATCTGTAGCATTTGTAAAAACGCTTGTCCGCTCGATCGGAAGAGGTTCGTTTTTTTCAATTATTATTTCAATGTAGTCACCGATTGTTCCGACACCGACTGAAAGGGGAATTACATCCAGAAGCACTGGGGCAGCCTCACTGTAACCGCTTATCAGTGTGTGTCCAAGAATGCTTGCGCCCATTGAGATTACAAGGACTGTCTCTATTCCGAAATAAGGGGGCTGGCCAAAGAATTCAGTAACTTTATGCTGTACATAAGGTATTTTAGTAGAGCCGCCGACAAGTATGACTGCGTCGATCTGGTTTTTTTCAACATGGGCATTTTCAATGGCATTTGCGGTTATGTCAAATGTCCTTTGTATGATCGGTTCGATGATTTCCTTAAAAAGTTCGCGGTCGATGATCCTTTCATAATCGGCATATTTGTTTTCGCCCAGCGGTATCATATTTTTGATCATGACCTTGATCTTGTCCTGAGTGGAAAGAGATATTTTTATCCTTTCCGCTTCAGCAAGAAGTATTGTCATCATTTCATTGTTCATATCCATGTGGATATTGTAGTTTGCTTCAATGTCCACGACCATGAACTGTACAAGTGCCGCATCAATATCATCTCCGCCCAGAAAACTGTCTCCGGCAGTTGAAAGAACTTCAAAAAAGTTGTCCCTCACTTCAAGCACTGTTATATCAAAAGTTCCGCCGCCGAAATCAAAAACGGCAATCTTCTCATTCAGATTGTTGCCGAATCCGTATGCAAGGGCAGCAGCGGTAGGTTCATTGATTATTCTCAGGACATTCAAACCGGCCAGTTTGCCTGCATCCTGAGTTGCTCTTCTTTGTGCTTCGTTGTAATTTGCCGGAACGGTTATGACGGCATCGCTCACTTCAAATCCGAGATAATCGGTTGCCGCCTTTTTTGCTTTTCTCAGTACTAAAGAAGATATCATCTGCGGAGTGACCCTTTTGCCGAAGATCTCTATTTCAACAGAATCGTTCTTTCCTCCGACGACTTTGTAAGGGAACTTTTTAGCATATTTAATCGTTTCAGGATGGCTGTATTTGCGTCCGATTATCCTTTTTATGCTGTAAATGGTATTTATTGGATTGAGATGTCTTCTGTCCTTGGCTTTCTTGCCGACAAGAATGTTCTTACCTTCATTGAGAAATGAAACGACTGACGGCATTATCTTTCCTTCTTCTTCTCCTTCGATCGGAATGACAGTGGCCATCCCGTCTTTAACGATCGAAACTGTTGTTGTTGAAGTTCCGAGGTCTATTCCAAGAACATATTCTGACATTCTTCTCTCCGGTTAAAGTTCAATAATGTCGTTTTCTTTGACTTTCGCTATATCATCAAGTTTTTTAATGAAATCATTGAGATCTTTCTGAACTTTGTCAGAAAATTTTTTCTCTTCGTCTTCAGTTATCTCCTTATCCTTTTCCGCTTTTTTTATCTCGGCGAGGGCGTCTCTTCTGAGATTTCTCATACTTATTCTGTATTTTTCTGTAAGCTGGTGGAGCTGTTTAACAAGATCTTTTCTCCTTTCTTCGGTGAGTGAAGGAACCGGAACTTTTATGTTGGCACCGTCGTTTACGGGATTGAACCCGAGGTTTGCATTTCTGATGGCAGTCTCAACGCCCTTGAGAACAGATCTGTCGTAAGGCTGAACGAGAATGAGCCTTGCATCGGGAGTTGTTACTGAAGCCATCTGATTAAGAGGTGTTCTTGCTCCGTAATAGTCAACGAAAATGCCGTCAAGGAGTTTGGGTGTCGCTTTCCCTGTTCTGTACTGAGCTATCTCAGTTTTGTAGGCGTCGATCGACTTTTCGAACTTGTCTTTAAGGTCATCAAAAAAAGCTTTCTGCTCGAACATGTTAACCTCCAAATATTATTCAGTTTGTCACCATACTACCGGTTTTATTATCAGTGAGTGCCTTGAAAATATTACCTTTTTCGAAAATGTTTATGATCTTTACAGGGAGACGGTTCTCTTCGCAGAGTGAAAGAGCGGTCATATCCATAACCCTGAGTTTTTTCTCGATAGCTTCCTGATAGGTTGTTTTCTTGATGAATATTGCATCCTTATATTTATTTGGATCCTTGTCATAAAGTCCATCGACCTTGGTTGCCTTTAACAGCACTTCGGCCCCTATCTCAGCTGCTCTCAGTGCCGCCGCGGTATCGGTCGTGAAGTATGGGTTGCCTGTTCCGGCCCCGAAGATAACGATACGCCCTTTTTCAAGGTGTCTTAAAGCACGGCCTCTGATGAAAGGTTCGGCAACTTTATTAATTTCGATCGCAGTCATTGTCCTTGAAGGCATGCCTGCCGCTTCAAATGCCGCTTTTAAAGCCAGACTGTTTATCACTGTTCCGAGCATTCCCATATAATCGCCGGTAACTCTGTCAAGCCCTGTCTCGGCGTTCGCGTTCAAACCTCTGAAAATATTGCCGCCGCCCACAACGATGGCGATCTGGACACCGTTTTCATAAACCGGTTTGATCTCGTTTGAAAGATAGGTGAGAAAATTCTGGTCTATCGGTTTTCCGTCAGTAGCAAGAAGTGCCTCGCCGCTTAATTTTAATAGTATTCTTTTATAAAGCATAATTACCTCCATCAGTTAAATACGCGCAAGGTTACAGTATAACATTTCAGTTTTCAAGTTTTCATTGATTGAAAAATTTTAATAGTATTATGGAAGATGTTTATACTTCTGAGTTCTTGAAGACGAAAGGATAGTTGACTGTTACTATTCCGCCTCCTTTGGGTTTGGGGAATCTGATCTGTTTGATGACAGATGCGACACAGCTTTCGACCGGTTCGCTTTTCATTGTTGTCCTGCTGACTTTGCTGGTGCTTACCGAGCCGTTTCCGCCAATTATGAATGTGATAGATATCCTGCCGAAAAGATTGGGGCTTTTTGCAAGTTCCTTTTCATAGCACCACCTGATCTTGGCAAGATTTCTTTTGATATATGCGTCAACGACCGATCTGTCAATTGCACCCATGATAACCGCGGCGCCTCCGCCTGCAGAAAGGTTCGAAGGAGCTTTTTTAAATCCGCCGCCCGAAACCATTGCGTGTTTGCTTTTGGGATTTCCGCCACGGCCTCTTGTGGCAATTCCTCCAATAGAAAGTGCATTTCCACCGCCTCCAGTTGCAAAGCCTCTTACTGAAAGTCCTCCCGATCCAAACTGGTCAACTCCTGAAAGTCCGGCAACTGAACCGAGATTTTTTTCAAGTCCTGCTCCGACACCGCCACCTCCAAAGATTTTGTCAATTACAGTTGCTCCGCTGCTGAGAACTCCCATTATTCCTGATGAGTGTGCAACTTTTTCGTCAATTGCCGCTCTGCTGCTTCCTTCAGCATTGGCAATTGAGCTGTTCTTTTTGCCGATACGCCCTTCATCTCCAATAGCTTTTCTTGACTGTGTCGCATCCGCAAGACCGTCAACTTCAACTTTGAGCAGGATCTTTTTGACTGGTTCGATCTCTTCAACTTTCGGATCTTCAACTACCGGTTCATGAATAAATGAGTCAAATCTTCCAGTGTAGCTATTGTCAATAATGTCAACCTCGATAGGCGGAACTTCCACAAACATGTTGATCGCATAAAATCCGGGTATTAAGACTGCAAGAAAGATCAGTGCAAAATCCCGGTCAATGAGTTCCATGATCTCTTCCATATACCTTCTTTTGTAAACCACCTTTTCTTCATACTTAGTGTTTTTAATTGAGCTTTTCATGACACCCTCCATTATTTAACTGAGGAAATTAATTGAGATTTTTCAATAAGGTTGATGAATTCGGCACGATAGCCGTGTTCATCATTCCCTTTTGAGTTCTTTGCCGATGAAACTACAAAATCCCACGAAAGTTTTTCAACTTCTTTTGATTTTTTAAGGATCATCCCTGCCGCCGCGACACTCACAGCAAACCTTGTGTCGGCTGAAGTCTTGTCAAAATCGATGAAACTGTCTGTTTTCACTGCTTTTTTTATAAGCATGCTCTTGTCGCCATCCGGCTTTTTGAACCGCACTTTCACTGTTGCGGTTTCGTCGGGAGAAAGGTTTTCAGCAGGTTCAACTTTCTGGTATTTCAGTTCATCAACAATTGGAGTAACATCCGCATTTGCCGGAATTATCTCATACATGGCTGTAACTGTGTGACCTGCTCCGATCTCGCCTGCATCTTTTTTGTCGTTGTTGAAATCCTCTTTTTTGAGCATTCTGTTCTCATACCCGATAAGCCGGTATCCTGAAACTGCCGCAGGATTGAACTCGATCTGAATTTTTACATCTTTTGCAATTGTGAAAAGTGTTCCCGACATCTCATTTACAAGAACTTTCTTTGCCTCAAGAAGATTGTCGATGTAGGCAAAATTTCCATTTCCCTTGTCGGCGAGTTTTTCCATTTTTGCATCTTTGTAATTGCCCATTCCGTAGCCGAGAACCGTGAGGAAAACTCCTTTTCCCCGCTCTTCCTCAATAAGCTTTACCAACTCAGAATCATCTGAGATACCGACATTGAAATCTCCGTCAGTCGCAAGGACTACACGATTATTTCCCCCTTTGATGAAGTTCTTTTCTGCAAGTTTGTATGCAAGCTGGATTCCCTGTGCTCCGGCTGTTGAGCCGCCGGCATAAAGATTTTCGATGGCAGCTATAATTTTTTCCTTTTCATTTCCTTTTGTAGGTTCAAGAACTGTTCCGGCAGACCCGGCATAGACTGCGATAGAAACAAGGTCATCTTTCCTTAAATTGTTGATTAACAGCTTAAGTGACTGTTTTAACAAAGGAAGTTTGTTGTGGCTCTGCATTGAACCAGATACATCGATAAGAAAGACAAGGTTGCTTGGCGGAGCTTTTTCAAGGTTGATCTCTTTTCCTTTGATACCGATCTTTAAAATCCTGTGTTCACTTTTCCAAGGACACGATGTAAGTTCAGTTGAGATTTTTACAGGATCGCCGTTGGAAGGTTGAGGATAGTTGTAGGTAAAATAGTTGATCATTTCTTCAATTCGCACTGCATCAGCAGGAGGAAGTTCGTGATTTGTCAGAAATCTCCTGATGTTTGAATAACTTGCAGTGTCAACATCAACTGAAAAAGTTGAAAGAGGATCTGCTTTTGCCGATTTCCAGCCGTTTTCATCGGGTGATTCATACTGTTCAGTGTTTTCAGCATAAAAAACGGGTGACATGGCGACTCTTCCATTAAGTGCTCTTCGTGCATAGCCGCTTACAGTTCCGTAAGCACTTGATCCGCCTCCCATTCCTGTTCCGCTGACACCGATGCCGCCACCGCCAAAAACCTTACCTCCGCTTCCGAATTGGTCGATTCCTTTTCTTGTGGAAACCATACCATAACTTTTTTTGTCACCGACTCTTCCTTCTCCGCTTGCCAGAGCACCCATGATTCCGCTTGAATTTGCAACTTTCTCATCCTTTTTTTCAGTTTCATCCACCACGACCATTCTTGCAAAGCGTTGAGTTTCGTTAGGTTTAGACTCCATTACTTCGGTGTTCGATTCCTTTTCAGGTGTTGAGCAGGAAAAGATTAAAAGTGTGAAAACATTGAAGATAGCGATAATTTTTTTCATGACACTCTCCATTGATTCGGTTGATAAAAAGCCGGTTTACAGTTTCAGATTAAACGATTTTTTTTACTTATTCGTCCTGTCACATGAGGAAGAACAAATTTGCTGAAATATTGAAGAGTTTAAAAGTTCTGACACATAAGGAAGAACTTTAAATTACGAGTGTTTCTTCCTGAAATTGCTGGGAGTTTCGCCCAGGATGTTCTTGAAATAGGTGTTGAATGCACTTTTTGAATTGAATCCCGACATATATATGATTTCAAGGATACTTTTTTCTTTGTGGACAGGATCTTTTAAAAGTTCCGCGGCATATTTTATCCTTGCCGAGTTGATGAAAACATAAAAATTGTCGCCTGTTCTGCTGTTGATAAGCTGTGAAAGGTGATACGGCCTGATGTGTATCATTTCTGCAAGATCGACAAGTGTAAGATTACTGTCGGTGAAAGGGGTTTTTTCGGCCATTATTTCTTTTAAAAGTTCAAACGCTTTCTGTGCAAGTTCATCCGGCATCTTATTTTTCTGGTATTTTTCAGTAGTTGATACTTCAGTTTTTTCTTCGCTACCGGTTTTTTCAGCAGGTTCATCTTCAAATATAAGATCAGATATCGAAAGAGATGGTCTGAGGAATGAAAGATCGGTGAATGCCATGAAGGTAAAAGGAAATATAATGGCGGCAAGGCAGTAAAGAAAATGGAACGGAATGTCGGGGCGTATGAAAGACGGTCCTGTCAGATACCCGTGGAAAATAAATGTCAGATATATCGCACAAATGATGTAAAGAGCTGAAAACAGATAAAGTTTTAATATTTTTCTTGTGTCAATAGTCGAATAGAAACCCATTACAGTCTTTTTATATTTGTAAGTGAGTGCAAGCGGCAGAACCGAGTACATAAAAAAGAAGATGACGGTAAGAAACATCATGGCATGCGGATAGTATTCAATGTATGCGACGCCTTTTACATAGTGCTCATAAAGGAATATCTTGGTTGCAGGAGTTTTGAAAATGAAAGGTGTCATAAGAGAAAAGTGGGTGAGAAAAGGGATGAAATGAAACAGGTGGTCTGTTTTTACCCTTGAATGATACCCTGTAGCGATTGAAAATATCAGAAAAAAAAGGGGGCCGTAAAGAAGAATAAGCGGTCTTGACAATCCGAGAAAATGGGGAAAAGCCATGTAGCTCTTTGAAAGCATGAATACAGCAAAAGCACAGTCAATTGCGAAGACCAGAAGTACAACAGACAATATTTTTAATGCCTGACAAGATTCTTTTGAAAAGAAAAGGAAAACAGCACAAATCAATGCCGCCCCTGAAAATCCGGCAAAAATAAAAGGAGTTACTGTTTCCATGATCATTCCCTGCAAAGACAAGTTCATATAAATATAACAGAAAACAGATCAGATGTAAATTGAATGAATTAACGATATCTCTTGGAAAAAAAAAGTGGCGACCCTTGGGGGGCTCGAACCCCCGTTACCGACGTGAAAGGCCGATGTCCTAACCACTAGACGAAAGGGTCGCCTGAAAAAATGAGAATGGTGGGTCGGGCGGGATTCGAACCCACGACCACCTGATTAAAAGTCAGATGCTCTACCAACTGAGCTACCGACCCAACTCAACATTTTCTGATCAACTTACAAGGACCAAAGTTGCCCGTGTATAGTAGTGTAAAGGCCTTCTTTGTCAAACTTTTTGTTTGAAAAGAATGTAAGTGCATGTAATTATTAGTTCATTAACATTGTTTGCTTTGATGAGAGAGTTTGTTTGAAAAATTATGAAATATAAGTTAAAATCATGAGATTTTTGGAGGATTTACGATGCCGGGGAAGAAAAATGTAGGAATTCTAAGGGTTTTACTGATGCACACATCTTTAATACTTATTTGTGCGGCAGTTATATACCCTGTTCTCTGGGTTTTAAAAATGGCACTGAGTCCTGAACAGGGGTTTTCCCTTTCAGCAAATCCGCTTCCTGTTGAGTTTTCACTTGATAACTTCAGGCATGTCATTTTTACAACTGATTCTTCGGGCGGATGGCTTTTCGGAAGGCAGTTTTTTAACAGCGTTGTCATTTCAGCCGCCACTACTGTTCTCGGAATAACTTTAGCAACTACAGCAGGTTATGCTTTCTCAAGGTTTGAATTTCCCGGGAAAGACCTTGGAATGAAAATGTTTCTTGTGAGTCAGATGTTTCCCGGTGTTGTTATGGCGATACCGCTTTATATCCTGCTTGATAAACTGGGGCTTCTGAACAGTATGACAGGGCTTGTTCTTGTGTATTCGACAACAGCAATCCCTTTCTGCGTCTGGATGCTCAAAGGATATTTCGATACTATTCCCAAAGACCTTGAAGAAGCTGCGATAATTGACGGTGCGTCTCAGTGGACGATATTTTTCACAGTGATAATGCCGCTTGCAAAGCCTGCAATAGTTGTGACGGCACTTTTCAGTTTTATGACAGCGTGGAACGAATTCATACTTGCCGCAACATTTTTAGGAAATGAAAAAGCTTTTACGCTTCCTGTAACCTTACAGCATTATGTCGGAAGTTATTCGACTGAATGGGGGTATTTTGCCGCCGGAGCGATCATTGTTTCGATTCCTGTCATGGTGCTTTTCTTCATTTTGCAGAAAAGTCTGATAGGGGGTCTTACGGCAGGTGGAGTAAAGGGATGATAGTTTTTTGAGGAGGATAAAATGGTAAGAGTAGTTATCACTTTAATTTCTGCTATTTTTGTCATGTTCTCATTCCTGACATGCAGCAAGTCAGATGACAAGGATTGCATAAACACCAAGGATTGTCCGAAAGGATATGAGTGTATCGACTTTAAGTGCAAAGAGGATGCAACAGGTGATACAGGTAACACCGGCAATACAGGAAATAGTGGTGATACCGGAGACACAGGAAACACTGGAAATTCTGGTAACAGTGGAGACACTGGAAATAGCGGCGACACCGGAAACACTGGAAATAGTGGTGATAGTGGTGATAGTGGAGATACCGGCGATACAGGCAACACCGGAAATAGTGGAGATACCGGCAACACAGGAGACACAGGCAATACCGGAAATACCGGAAATTCTGGCAACACCGGTGATTCTGGCGATACTGGCGACACAGGAAACACTGGTGATACAGGAGATACAGGCAACACCGGCAACACAGGAGATACTGGAAACACCGGCGATACTGGTAACACCGGCAACACCGGTGACACAGCTCCCGATGGATTTACAGCTCACTACTGCACAGGATGGATTTCACCGAAAATACATTTTAATAACGGTTCAGACGGTTGGACAACAACACCCGGGCTGGAAATGACATCTGAAGGGACTTCCGGACCGGCATTATGCGGCAACTGGTTCAAATATACCCATAACGGAGCATGGACAGGAACAGTCACATTTGTATTCAACAACGGCAGCCCCTCAGGTGATGCAGACTGGGGCAAGGCATGCGGCTCAAAAGATTTTGTTTCAACAGACAAGGAATTCTGGGTTGTTAAAGGACTTGTTTTCAGCTATCTTCCGACAGGTGCTGATAATTTTGAGTGTCCGTAATTAAGTGAAAAAATCTTTTTATTTTACAAATAAAGTAAAAGCAGGAAGGATAATCCAGAATATAATTCTTACTTGTATAGATGATGAGATTGAGGGGTCTTCGGATTGTCTTTTCAGATTTCCTAATTCCGTTAGTGAAGCACAAAATCTTGCTGGAGAATGATATGAGAGAATATTTAATAATATTTTTAATTCTTTTTTCTTTTTGTGCCTGTGATAGTAAAGAAGAGGATAAAACTCGTGGAGAGCCGAGAACGATTACTCATCCTGAAACAGGACTGGAGTATTATTATGAAGTGCCGGGAGGAAAAATATATGTTTCTGAAATGACAGAATTCTGTGAAAAACTTGATTTTGAAGGCACTGGCTGGAGGTGGCCGAATATTGATGAATTAAGAGAGCTCGTGACTGGATGCCCCAATATAATGCCGGGTGGAAAGTGTGGAATCACAAATGACAATTATGATCGGAAATATTATTCCGGCACAGATTGTGGATGTTATGAAGAAGATTCCACAGCTAACGATGAAGGTGAGTTTGAGAACCTTTCAATAATCCATGATTCAGATAGTGAGAAAGCGTGTGCCTCAGTGTATTCCAGTACTCCAGATATGTACACATCAAATCCTGATTCAATGAACTATTGGAAGATTAACTTTGTTGGTGGAGGGAGTCTTTCTATTAGTAATTATTATGCTGTTGATACAAGAACTGACCCCGTCTGTGTTCGTGATCCACAGTAATTCTAAATAATATCAATTTGTTAGCAATAAAACCTGAGTTTTGTGAATGACCTTATTTATTGCAATTCAACCTGCGACGGATACAATGAAAGTGTTTGTGAAACTGACGGATGGTGATAACCTATGCGTAACATATTAATTATATTCCTTTTGCTGTCATTTTGGTCATGCACTTCATGTAACTCAAATGATCCGAAAAACGACCATGATTCGCAGGATTTACCTGATTCACATGATTTTGATTCGGTTGCTGATGCTGACTTGCCTGATTCAACTGTTGAAAATGACACTGAAACGGATGAGGTCAGCTCAGACACCGACATTGACGATGAATGGGAAAGGGATGTCGAAGTTCCTGACATGAGCGGTAATCCTTATTGGGAAGAATATTCCGACTCGGACAAAAACATCGCATATTATTATTACGGTGATAAACCCATCAAGGCATCTGACCCCGAAGATGTGAAAGCTTTGTGGTCAAAAAAATGTGTTCTGGATGTATGTCTGCAATGCGAGTCAGCTCCCTATGATCTGTGTGCGGAGAACTATCCTTTTGAGGCACAGATAATAAACGGGCCAAATAGCGGTTCAAGGGTTGAGTCAACTGCTGGTGAGTTCCAATGTGATGCATTGTTGACACCGGGAAAATGGTACACAAGTGAAATCTCAAATACGATTCGGTTTAGCGAAAAAGATGGGAAGGTCTGGTACTACATCAACAACGGTACAACTTCCTGGCAGGGTGGAAGTACACTTGCATATGATTTAACTACCAGGAAGGTTGAGAGGATTGGTCGTGGATATATGGATGGATGGCAGAACAGCAAATATTATTTTGTTTCAACATATGATTATCGTGTCGATAGTATGAATGAAGAAAGTATTTATTACGGACCTTCAAACAGACATCTTCTGTATTATGACAGGGAACAGAACAAATACGGATATGCTTTGAAATTTGCAGAAACTCCGCAAGAACTTGTTGATGTAAGGGCAAGCGAAACATATCTTTTCATGAGTGCCCATTTTGCAGATGATGCATCTGACATGAGACTTTTATATACAAAAATCGGTGAATGGGACAAATGGAAAGAGCTGACATATAAAAAAGATACTCTTTACGGCGGTCAGAGAAGAGCGGGATATCCTTCGATGATTGACAGTTTCGTTGTATATTTTGATTATGATATTCAGGTTCAGTTCTGTGATCTTTCTAAAGGAGATGCCGGATGTTTCAGAGTGTCAAAAAATGATGAATATGGAAGATATCCGGTATTTAAGGATAAAAATACAGTTATCTACAGCTCAGAGAAAACAACCGGAACCGGCAGATCGCTTATTCAGGCGGATATCACAGATAAAAATAACATCAAATACAAAACGCTTTATTACGGATCAGAAATTAAATCCATCTTTCCAGCCGATATGGATAATGAAAAAATCATGTTCATGAGAAACTATCCAAACGGCGGAGAAGAATACGCTCTGGATATTTGTTTTTACAATTTTTCAAGCGAAAAAGTCACCTGCATGGATGAACCGTTTGACCTCGCATTTCAGAAAAATGAAGGATATATTTACAAAAACAAAATAGTTTTCAGAAGTCGTCTTGATCTTGTTGTAAGAGACCTCGAATGTTACTGTGATCTTTATCCGGCAAAATGTCCATTATCCGATTACACACCGAACACAGAAAATCCCAAAAAACCGTGGGGATGGGACTGGAAACCGGGAGAGTGACTTGAAAATCTGAAACGGAAACTCTGAGAAAGTTGATTTTATTTATCAGTCTTCAGTGTAATCCATGACATTCATTCTCTGATAATTGAACAGTTCATCTTCCTTGAAAAACCTTTGAAGTTCGATGAGTGCTTCTTCAGCATTTGCCGATGCGTGGATGACATTGTTGCTTAATGAGATGGAGTAGTCGCCTCTGATGGTTCCGGGAGCCGCTTCTATCGGATTTGTTGCACCGATCAGGGTTCTAACCCGCTTAATAATATCATTTCCCTCAAGAGCGAGAGCAATGATGGGCGTTCTCTGCATCCCTTTTTTCAAATCGTTGAAGAAAGGTTCGTTGCGAAGATGGGAATAATGTTTCTCGATCATGTAGTCATCCAGCATCATCATTTTGACACCGACGATCTTTATTCCCTTCCTTTCGAAGCGGGTAATAATTTCACCGGCGAGCTCCCGCTGAATCGCTCCCGGCTTGATAAGCACCAAGGTTTTTTCTCTTGCCATTATTGAGACCTCCATAAAAAAAGTTACTGATAAGTTTATCACTAAATTGACATAACCTCAAATTTTAATATTTTTCTGTAACCGGTTGAAAGGTCGGTCAGTCAAAAAGGGGAAGGGGCTGAAATTTATCTGGAGCGGGGATGAAGAAAAATCTTTTTAATCAGAATCTTTATGGAATCAGGGAGATAGGCACTTACATCCCTGAAAAAAGGATCAACAACACATTAAAACAGGAGAAGTTCGGTTTCAAAGAGTCATTTCTTGAAGAGAAGATCGGGGTTTTTAAAACTTCTTTGAAAGATGATAACGAAGACTGTTCCGATATGTGTGTCAAGGCGTTCAATGACCTTGTGTCAAAAATTTCGATTGAGAAAAATGAAATTGAAGTCATTATTGTTGTGACACAGAATCCTGATGAAAGAATGCCTCATTCGGGAGCATTTGTTCATAAAAAACTGTCATTACCTGTGACCTGTGCATCGTTTGATATTTCTCTTGGGTGTTCGGGATTTGTTTACGGACTTTCTGTTATAACAAGTTTCATGAAAGCGAACAACATGAAAAAAGGGATACTTTTTACAAGCGACCCTTATTCGAAGATCATAGATCAGGAAGATAGAAACACGACACTTCTTTTCGGTGACGGAGCAACTGCATCTCTTATCACGGATGAAGATCCGGTTATTGTTCCGGGAAAATTCTCATTCGGTACGCTTGGTGAGAAATGGGAAGAGATCAGACTCATAAGCGACAAGCTTTTCATGAACGGACAACAGGTTGTTAAGTTTGTAAAAAGATATATACCTGACGACATCAGAAAAAATATTGCTGACAATGGATATGATGTAGAAAACATTGACAGATTTGTCCTTCATCAGGCAAGCAAATTCATGGTTGATATTGTCGCGGAAGATCTGGGTGCCAACCCTTCAAAAGTACCGTTTGACATAAGAAATTACGGCAACACGGTCTCAAGTTCAATTCCGTTAGTCCTCGAAAAAGAGTTGCACAATAAAGAGAACAAAACCTTCCTCATCAGCGGCTTCGGAGTCGGATTAAGTTTCGGAAGCTGTGTTTTGAAAAGGGTGTGATTACATTCTTTCAATGACTTCAATCCCCAAAAGATTCAGGCCTGTTTTTATGGTGTGTGCGACACTTTCAGACAAAAGAAGTCTTGACTGCACCAGCTCATTTTCAGCTTTCAGGACTGGTGTCGAGTTGTAAAAACTGCTGAATTTCTGTGCAAGGTCATAGATGTGGTCTGCTATAAGATTCGGTTTATAGTATTCTGCGGCTTTCTGAACACATTCAGGAAACCGGACAATTGATGAAGCTATCTGTTTTTCGATCTCAGTTTCCAGAACTATTTTTGCAGAGTGATCGAATTTTATTCCTGTTTCAGCCGCCTTTCTTTTTATTGACTGTATCCTCGCATACGAATACTGAAGATAAGGTGCTGTGTTTCCTTCAAAACTCAGTGCCTTGTCCCATCTGAAATCAATAGCACTCGTTCTGTTCTGGGAAAGGTCTGAATATTTTAAAGCCCCTATTCCGACAGCTTTTGCTATCTTTTTCCTTTCATCTTCCGGAATGTCAGGATTTTTTTCTGTTACTATTGCAAAAGCTCTCGATTCAGCTTCAGCAAAAAGATCGTTGAGCTTTACAGTGTTACCTTCACGGGTGCTTAAAATAATTCCGTTAAAAGACATTACACCGAATGTTACATGGACAAATTCCATATCATAACCCATTTTCCTGGCGATGCTGAAAACCTGTGAAAAATGTGCTGCCTGCCTGTCATCAGTAACATAAACAGCTTTGTTTACTGAATAATTTTCATATTTAAACTTTGCAGTTGCAAGATCGCTTGTTGAATATAGATATGCTCCATCCTTTTTCCTGATTATGCAGGGATGAAGATTCTCGCTTTCATCAGGAAAAACAACCAGTGCACCTTCACTTTCAACCGCGAGCCCTTTACTTATAAGTTCGTCAACAATGCCGGGCATCATATTGTGATAAAAGGACTCACCGTAATAAGTGTCGAAATCGATATCCAGATATTTGTATATTCTCTTGCATTCATTGAGGGTTATTTCAATGAATTGTTCCCACAGGTCAAGGTTTCCGCTGTCTCCGTCCTGCACTTTCTTGAGTTCTGCTCTTGCCAGATCATCCAATTCCGGATCGTTTTCAGCAGCTTTTCCGAATTTTATGTAGATCCTTTCAAGCTCAGATATAGGGTCGTTCTTAAAATTCTCTTCATCAAGCCACCGTTTATATGCAACGATGAGTTTTCCGAACTGAGTTCCCCAGTCTCCCAGATGATTGTCGGCAATGACATTATAACCAATGAATCTCATTATCCTTTTTATGCTGTCACCGATAAGAGTTGTTCTCAAATGACCTGCGTGCATCGGTTTTGCGATATTGGGGCTGGAATAATCAATGACAACATCTCCTTTTGTGTCAATGTGAGAGAAATCCCATTTGTTCTGAGTTGAAAATTTAACAATTTCAGAAAGATATTCTCTGTTTATGAATATGTTTATGAACCCGGGGCCTGCCACTTCAAGTTTTTCTATCACATTATTCTTCTCAAGTGCCGACACTATGTTTTCGGCAATAACTCTGGGTGGTTTCCCAAAACTTTTTGAAGCCGACATAGCGAAATTTGTCTGATAATCGCCGAACTTTTCACTGCTTGCGGGTTGCAGGAAAAGCTTGTCCCAGTCTGTGAAATCAGGGTTTATTTTCAAAACCGCTTCCTTTAAAATTCTTGAAATCTCAATAGTTACAAGTTCCATGTTCCCTCAGAAAAATCAGATAATTACAAAATGATATATCACAAAAAAGAAAAGAAAACAACTCTTGGAGTACAGTAATTCCGTTATAAATAATGGATGTTTGAAATTACCGCAAACTGATTGATGGAGTTGTATCATGAGAAAATTTTACAGTGTTTTAGTGTTATGGACAGTTTTTCTGTTTTTTTCAGCTTGTGTTGAAACGCAGGTGGAAATTCAAACGCCTGACAATGAAGCTGTTAAGTCTGATGAATCTAATGTTACCCCTGACGAAACAGCGGGTGAACAGGAACAGAGCAATGATGATAATGTGACAACTCCGGATGATGATCAGACTTCAGAAAATGGCGAATGTGATACTGCAAAACTGGGAGCAAGCTGCACGACAGATACAGAATGCGGAAAATGTAATATCTGCATAACAA
>CAZVWR010000038.1:0-30012 GCA_964630905.1 uncultured Spirochaetales bacterium
CAAATCCCCATTACGGAGAACTGAAAGGTCAGGTTACAGTTTATCTCATTTCTTCTGCACTCATATTCATTGCAGGAAATTTTATCAGGGCCGATATTCATGACATTGATTCGATCCTTTTTGGCAGTGCAGTACTCGCCGAAACGAAAGATGCAGTGCTTGTTTCGGCCGCAGCGGTATTGCTATTAACAGTTTTTTCACTGTTTTACAGGAAGTTTCTTTTCATAAGTTTTGACAGTGAATCAGCACCGGCTTTCAATATAAATTCAAGAACTTATGACACGGTCATGTACGGGGTCTTTGCTATTGTAATCTCAATTTCAAGCCGCGCCGCCGGAGCATTTCCCGTTTTCGGACTGACAATACTTCCTGCACTCACAGGACTCAATCTTGGAAAGAACATGAGATCCGTATTCATCATTTCAGCCATAATCGCCGCCGTCTCAGCATTCACAGGCTACTACATTTCATTTGTCTTCGAACTCCCGACAGGCGCATCGGTTGTAGCCGTGGCAGGGATTATTTACGGACTGAGTGAAATAAGGAAAATTTCTTTTTTTGGAGGAACAAAATGAATCTGTCGTTAAAAACCTCTCTTTTTTCAATTATCGTCATTTTCACTATGTTCAATTTAAGTGCGGCTGACACGACGGAAACATTTGATGTAGGAGCTACAGATTTTGAGTTTTATCTCGGGTATGATGGAATCGGACTTGATAAGAATCAGGGGAGTTTTTCTGCTGAAGCTGTTGCAGGTTTTGGAATAACAGAAAGATTTTCCGCACTTATTTCTTTAAGCGGTGAGTCAAATGAGTATTTTGCAAACGGATCGGGCGGTGCAGGTTTCGGAATTTTCGGAACAGTCGTTGACACCGATTTTTTTGATCTTGACCTTTTTCTCAATTCAGGAATCGGCTCTGACAGTTTTTCACTTGCTCCGGCAATTGAGCTGAATATTGACTTCAAGCCTGATCTTGAACTTGCCGGACTTTATTTCAGGATTGAAGAAGTTTTTGCCGGAAGAGATGAGTCAACAGATGATAAAGAAAAATATGCATTCGCTGCTGAGACAGGAATAACAGCCGGATTCTATTACTCAATTAACGAAAATCACCAGATTCTACTTGAATATGACATGGCTTTACTGAATAACCCTGCCGGCGATGAAGACACCGTGAATATCGGCGGTATCGCACTCGGGTACAACGCTGCAATATTCGAAAATATCGAACTTATCAGTCAAGTCTATTACGACATTCCGCAAAATGATGAAAAACACTCGTTCGGCGTTTCAGTTGGAATTATTGCTACACTTCCCGGCAGATAAAGACAATTTTAAACCTTTAATTTATCTTGAAAAAATGATCTTGCCTTCAGCCCATTCGGCTGTGACTTCTTCTCCGTCAGTTTTATAGAGAGTGCCGACTCCGTGAGGAGCTCCGTCCTTTATTTCGCCGTCATATTTATCACCGTTCGGCCATGTGATGACGCCGGGTCCGTCAAGTTTTCCC
The DNA here is from genome assembly GCA_964630905.1 of uncultured Spirochaetales bacterium. GTDB lineage: Bacteria > UBP6 > UBA1177 > UBA1177 > UBA1177 > JAGOEX01. The sequence continues at coordinate 1,512 of CAZVWR010000038.1, forward strand.
AGAACAGCTTCACCGGTGTACACCCTGCCGTCGGTTGCAAATTTATATGCCCCCTGTCCATGGAACATGTCCTTTTTAAAATCACCTGTGTATTCGTCTCCGTTTGGAAAAACTATTTTCCCCTTCCCCTGCTTTGCACCGTTAAAAAAATCACCTTCATAAACTGTTCCGCCGGCAAGTGTAAGTTTCCCTTTTCCAGTACGGCGGTCTTTTGAATAGTCACCTTCATAAACTGAGCCGTTACTGAAGGTCATAAAACCCTTCCCTTCTCTTTTTCCATTGATGAAGGTTCCTTTATATTCACCAATGTTTTTATAGAAATATGTCCCTTCGCCGTCAATAATGTCATAATAAAAAGTCCCTTTATACCAGTTTCCGTTCCTGAAGGTTATTTCACCTAAACCGTGCTTTTTCCCTTCACTGAAATCCCCTTTATAAACTGTTCCGTCTTTATAGGTGAATGTTCCGGTTCCATCCATTTCATCATTTTTGAACATCCCTTTATATCTGTTCCCATTTCTGTAAATATATTCGCCTTCGCCTTCCATTTTTCCCTTTCTGAATCCTCCAATATATGTATCTCCATTAACAAGCACATGTCTTCCGTGGTTAATTACAGGATCTTCTTTATTCTCCGGCTCCACTCTTTTTATCTTCATGCTTTCAATTTCAGCCATTTTTTCAGCATCAGGCTTTTCTTCATATGTGGCACAGGCAAAAATGAAGAATAAAATTGTTACGGAAAGATATCTTTTCATTAAATTCATCAGCTCCTCCTCTTTTTAGCTTTTCTGCTCTCAAGAATCTTTTCCGACTCCTCTTTTTTCTGCTGCAATTCACCCATTTCAACCTGCTGTATCCTCCACATTTCAAGAACATCTGCCGGAAGCAGACCTTGAGATATAGCATTTTTCACAGCACAATCCGGTTCTGTATCATGCCGGCAGTCAAAAAACCGGCAGCCGATAGAAAGTTCAAGTATCCTTTCAAATCCTTCCGGTTCATCGGTCTCCCACATCTGAATTTCACGAATCCCAGGAGTATCTATCACTATCGCTCCGTTACTCAGGAATATCATGTCACGCGACGAAGTGGTGTGTCTCCCTTTTTTAACAGCACTACTTATTTCGGCAGTTTTCTGTCGCTCTTCACCAAGCAGCATGTTTATCAAAGTCGATTTACCAACCCCCGAGGAACCGGTAAATGCAGCCGTAGTGCCAGAATCAAGAAACCTGAAAATTATTTCCAATGTTGCAGGATCTTTTGACGAAACCGCAAAAACTTCTATGCCTGCAGCTATTTCTCTCACTTTTTCGGTCATTGAAAAAGTTTCAGCACACAAATCTGATTTATTAAGCAATATTACAGGTGTAATTTTCCCTGCTCTAGCCGCAGATATATACCTCTGAAGCCTTTTAAGATTAAAATTCTCATCAAGGGACATGACAATAAAAAGAATATCCAGATTTGCAGCAAGAACCTGTTCATCTACAACATTTCCGGCACTTCTTCTTGAAAAACAGCTTTTCCTTTCCAGAACGGACATGATATAGGCCTTATCACCTCTTACTGAAATCTCAACCATGTCGCCCACAGACGGAAGATCTGACTTCAAAACCGAATTATATCTAAGTGAACCCGAAAGCTTTGCCTTGAACTCACCTTTTTCAGACAAAACTGTATAATAATGCCTGCCTTGACCGATAACCTTTGCAACAACATTCATTCTACAGACTCCATAAAGGACATACACTAAATATCCACATTGTTCCAAGTTAGTCAAGGTCTTGCTTTAAATCATTAATTATGTAACATCTTTTCCTGAATTAAGCTCGGGGAAAGCGATGAACAATGTGATCCTGAAAACAGCCGGCTTTTTTAAACTTTACAGACCCGATGTTCCTGTAATCGTTTTCCTTGGAACATTTGCCGGCAGAGTCTTTACGACAGGGTTTAGAGCATCAATTATTTACGAGGCCCTTTTTCTTGCACTTTTCCCTTACAATTTCGTTTACACATTGAATTCAATAACAGATATAACTGAAGATTCCATTAACAAACCGTTGCGACCAATTCCATCCGGGTTGATAACAAAAAATGAAGCGTTAATCTGGCTTTTATTTCTCACCATTGTATCCGTTACAGGAATATCTTTCATCTTCAAAGGAGTTGAGATGTTCCTTGCGTTTTTAATAATTCTTCTTGGATTCAGCTATTCAATGCCGCCTTTAGTAATCAAGAAAAGAGCTCTTCTTGCCCCAGCAATTACAGGATGGGGAGTGACTCATCCCCTTTTTATAACAGGCGGAATGACTCTTTTCCTTTTCTCGTTAAGTGTTATGCTGCACGCAATAGGAACAACATCACTGAAAGACCTGACAGATATTGAAGGAGACATTGTGGCAGGGAGAAAAACAATTTCTGCAACCAAAGGCATTCCTTCGGTAATCATCATGTCTATATTTTTCAAGATATTTTCAATAATACTTTTCCAGTTCACTCAATACAGGGTTGCATCAATAATACCCGTTATTTCTATATTTGTTGTTCTTTTTCACTATTTTTATCTGAAAAAAGATTTTGCAAAAGTGATCTACAAAAGAACTATCTGGACAACTGCAACTCTTTCAGTATTTGTTATTTTGTATATAAAACTTACCTGATCAATCGAATTTCATGATCCTTGCCCTGACAGGCGAGTGGCCGTTTGTTTGAGGAATAAAATATATCAGCAGACTGCCATCATCTGAAAACGGAGAAAAAAACACTTCACCCGGCTCCTCGAACTTTGTCTTTACCGGAAAATCAGACCCTTTCAGTATGACAAGTTCCCTTTTCTGATGAACATACCCTGTGTTGTTTCTATCGCTAAAGTAGATTGATACAACTCCATCCTTAACACCTAAAGGATGATACCCTGTTTCAAAGATCAGTGACATTTTTTCAATATCAAACATGTAGACATTTGCCTGTATCATGTCGCTGAATGTTGTTAAGGTGTGTATGAAAATATTTTCACCCGCACATTGTATTGAAACAGGTCTTTCAAATGAACTACCAAGAGAAAGAATGGATCCGATAAGATCTGATGAAGTTTCTTCTCTAATCAAATAGCTTTTCCACTCATTAATATCAGTTCTTTCTGATATCGAAAGAAAATATCTTCTGTTAAGATTTTTGTTTTCTTCAAGGATAAGCATCGCTAGTGAACCGTTTTTCATAAAACATCCCGAAAAAACGGAAGTCACAGTTTCCGGCAAAACGGTTTCTGCTATAACTTTTTGATTTTCAACATCGAGAATATTAATTGAAAACCCTTCCATATCCGATTTTTTTAAAGCAGCTATATCTTTCTGCGAATAATATGCAAAAGGAACACCCCGTTCTGAACTGATTTTTTTTTCTTTCAATCCATTTTCTGTCAAAATGAAATATTGTTCGGGCTCCTCTCCTTCAGAAACAGATATTATTCCAGGCAGAACAAGAGAATAATTGCATTTGTCAGTACTACAAATCTGTAATGGATCTCTTGATTTAAAGCATCCGTGCTGAATGAACAAAATAGAAAATAAAATAAACAGGTGTAAAATTTTTATGATAGACAATTTATTGATCCGGGAATGATCAGTATTCCATTTTCTGAAGATCTGCTTCGGCTTTCTTATAATGTTCGTTATCCGCAGTAACAAGTTTGAGAATTGATCTCAGAAGCTCTTTTGCTTTAGTCGGGTTGAAGCTCTTCATTACAGAAGCCTTGTCATATATCCTTTTCACAAGTTTATCTTTTGAATCAAGCCATTCGCGACATTCTGTTTTTTCAGAATCAAGATCTGCGCACTTTTCAAAAGCTTCGTTTGCAAGAATATAGTTGTCTTTTTTCTCCATATCACGACCTTTGGCCATGTAACCCACAGCTTCTATCTTATCGATCCTTTTTGAGAATTCGGTTCCACCCGGAACGATATATTCATCAAGAGCTTTCGCAGCTTCAAGATTGTCAAGTATAAGAGAATAATCAAGAAGCTTTACGCCTTCAAGTATTTTATCTCTCATTTTGTTAAAGTTAAGGAGCTGCGTTTTAAGTGCAAGAACTTTTGCATCCTCTTCACACTCACATTTTATTTCACTGACCTTAACTATTGCTTTAATCGCGGCATTATATTTCCCTTGGGAACACATTTCAAGAACAAGTTCTCTTGCTCTGGAAAGTTTTTCGGCATTGTCCATGAGTGTCTGTTTCTTCGATTCCTGCTCTCTTCTCTTTTCCTCTTCCCTGCGTTCTCTTTCCTTTTCAAGACGCTCTCTTTCAGCTTCCTCTTCTCTTCTTTTCCTTTCTTCTTCTATTCTTTTCTTTCTTTCAAGTTCTTTTCTTCTTCTATCTTCCTCTTCTCTTTTCTTTTCGAGCTCAAGCTCTCTCTGCCTTCTTTCTTCTTCAAGTTTGGCTCTGCGTTCATCCTCTCTTCTTGCTCTTTCTTCATCAGCCTGTGCCGCTTTTGCTTTTCTGTTTGCTATTTCGTCTTCTTCGTCTTCGGAATCGTCACTGCTGTAACTCCGGCTTTTTCTGCTGTCTCTTTTTGCAGATTTTCTGCTGCCTGTACCGGATTTTATTTCATCAAAAACTGATGCTGTCGTTTTTCTAAGCTGTTTATAAAGCTCCTTACTGTTAACAGAATCAATGTAATCATATGTTTTTGAAGAATCATCCAGTATCTCTTCGTATTCGATATTTATAAAAACGAATCTTATCGTGATCTCCTCGTCTTCATTCATGCTTATCAGGGAAAGAAGTGCGTACTGAAAATCCTCATCGCTTGCATTGTCATACCAGCACTCCGTCTTCATTCCGCATTTTGAAAGTTTGGCAAGCTTCCCTTTTGAAACATCCTTATAGCTTACCGAATTAAACCTTGAATTCACAACAGACTCAAGATCACGGACTATCTTGACTGCATCAGACTTTTCTATCTCCTTTGTAACCGGTCTCATGAAAAGAACTTTGTCGGCGTACAAAGGGAATATGAACATTGTCAGTAAACTTAAAACTAAAATCCTTCTCAACTTCTTCCTCCTTTACAGAACACTGACGCAAAAAATAATTCTCAAGGTATTTAACCTGTTTTTTATCGATTTTCAAGTTTTTATGTTAATTATTTTTCTGTGCAGAAGTATATGAAAAACCTGTCATTTTTTTTCTTTGCAACTCCCCTGCAATCATATTTACCGCTTTGGGAGGCAAATCCTGTCGAATACAGTGTGTCCCCGTGAGTACTGAAAGTGAAAACTCCGTCTGTAATTACTTTCTGGTTTATCTTAAAGGTCTCTTTAAGCCTTATTGTGTCATCTTTAATTGAATATAAGAGCGAAACAGGTGATTTCAACAGATTTTTTGAGAACGTTTCAACAGCATCCTGTTCCGCAACCTCGTTCTCAATTTTTTTTGCGATGTCAAACAATCCGCCTGAAACGGCCTTTTCAACATTCTTTTCCTGTTCATGAATAACACCTGAAATGTAAAGAATGGATCCGAAAACTGCTACAAAAACAAGAGAAAGGATCAGCTTCTTTCTCTTTTCTGTAATATATTGTATTTTGTCTTTTTCGAGCATATTCATTCTCAAATATTTACCGTATTTAAAATATATCAGCTTGGGGAACATATCAAGTTTTGACTACTGTAACATAAAAAGTATAATGTCAGAAAGGTTCTTTTGGGAGAATGCTGTATTGAAAAAATTTATCCTGTCTGCCCTTACAATGCTGTTTTTAATTAATGTTTATGCTGAGTTATATGAAGTGAAAATCCAGTCATCAAATCTTTGGGCAAAACATATTATAGCTCGGTTTGATATTTTAAGTGCCTCACCGGGGAAAAGCTCAGAAATAATTTACATTCTTGATTCCACCCCTGAAGAGGTAATGCTTCTAAACGGAAATGCGGAAATAAAAGAATTGCCAGGATCTATAACAATTACAACATCTTACTCCAATCTTGAGGGGATAAATAAAAGAATTGACTACGCTGTTGAGAGATCCGATGGAAAGGCAATGGTTTTTGACATCGGACAATCCGTTGAAGGACGGAAAATCAGGGCTGTGCGAATTTCAAAGAGCAAAAAAACTGATGAAGACCTTCCTGAGATCCTCTTTGTAGGTCTTCATCATGCAAGGGAATGGATAACTTCCGAAGTCACCATGGGAATACTTGAATTTCTTGTGGAGTATATGGATTCCAACACTTCTGTATCTGATATTCTCCAAAATTCAGTGATCTGGTTTGTCCCGATACTTAACCCTGACGGGTATCTTTTTTCATGGGAAGAGGCAAGAATGTGGCGATATAACAGGAGAGTCCATCCCGACGATACAATTGGTGTCGATCTGAACAGAAACTACGATTCATCCTGGATAAAAATTGATTATGTGCACGGCGAAGGACCTTTCAGCGAACCGGAAACTCAGGCTGTCAAAAATCTTATTTTAAATGAATTCGAAGAGCCCTTAGCAGACGGAATAAAATCTCTTGACGGTTTGATAACATACCATTCCTTTGGTCAGATCATCATGTATCCTCCCGGATCAACCGAAGAACCTGCTGAAAAGCATGAATATTATAAAGAACTCGCAGAAAAAATGGCTTATTTTGCTTTTTCCGAGTGCGGCAGCATTTATATTGTAATGCAGAATTCATCTCTTTATTTCACTTTTGGAGAAATGACAGAATGGTTCATGAACACTCACGAAGGTAAACCTTCTTTCACTTTTGAACTGAGACCTCACATGGAAAGCAACTATTTTTTCATGCTTCCGGAAGATCAGATCATCGACACAGTCAAGGAAAATATCACCCCGGCTCTCTACTTTGTCAGACACATTATATCCGGAGACACAGATCTGACAATGGATATGAACAGGAACGGTGTAAATGATATATTGGAAAATACTTCTTTTGATTATAAATGTGACAGGTCCGACCTTGAAATACCGGATGCTGTGAACGATAGCGAATCCAATGATCGTTCATTTGATATTCCTGATTCAGATAATTCGGACATGACCGACACAAACGGAACAGATCATGAACAGAACGATACTGTTCCGGCAGAGGATAATGGATGTAATTTAACATTAACATAGGGGCATTAAATGAGTTTTTTCTCTCAGGTAAAAGGTTTTCAGAAAAACTACTGGATCGTAAATGTGATGGAGGTATTTGAGCGGCTTGCATTTTTTTCTGTCAGAGCTGTTCTTCCACTATGGATGGTTGCAACCGCTGACCAGCATGGTCTTGGTCTTACTTTTACTGAAAAAGGTCTGATCTTCAGCATATGGGCGGCTTGTCAGAGCTTGATCCCTATGTTCAGCGGCTCTTTCACTGATAATTTCGGCTATAAAAGAAGTCTCTATACAGCTTTTTCCCTTAACATTTTCGGATATATTCTCATGGCGAACGCCACGGGATTCTGGACAATGATGATCGCGGGAATCACCGTTGGAACGGGAACAGCTATATTCAAGCCGCCGGTACAGGGAACTATAGCTTCTTCGGTGAATGAGGAAAACAGCTCTCTTGGATTCGGCATTTTCTACTGGATCGTAAATATCGGAGGATTCATAGCTCCTTTGATGGCAAGTGCTTTAAGGGGAAATAATACTGACGGATACACCTGGCATTTTGTTTTTTATGCAGCGGCTGTTGCAACTGCAGTGAATTTTATTCCGACCATCTTCTTTTATAAGGAACCGGCGGCAAAAACCGGAAAATCTGCGAAACAGGCATTGCAAAACACCATGACTGCTTTAAAAGACAAGGATTTTATGATCTTTCTTATGATATTCAGCGGATTCTGGCTTATGTTCATGCAGCTATGGGATCTTCTGCCGAATTTCATCGACCAGTGGATAGACAGCAGAGACCTCGCAAAAGTTCTACCCGCCTTCCTGACAGATCACGGGAGTGTCAAAGCTGAGCAGATCATTAATATAAATGCTCTCTGCATTATTCTTTTCATGGTTCCGTGGAGCATTATGACAGGTAAGTTTCCCCGTCTTGTTGCAATAACCTTCGGAATTCTTGTGACAACTTTTGCATTTCTTACTGCCGGACTTTTCATGGCGGGAACCGTCACAGCAGTATGTATTGTTTTTTTCAGTTTCGGGGAGATGACCTGTTCACCAAAATTCAGTGAATATATCGGAGTAAATGCACCGGCTGATAAAAAAGCGCTTTACATGGGTCTTGCAAACATCCCTTTTGCACTCGGCTGGATAGTTGGAAATATGGTTTCAGGCCCTCTTTATGATGCTTTTGCGAATAAGCTTATTATCACAAGACAGTATCTGCTTGAGGTAAAAAAAGTTCCCCTTGAAACACTGAAAGATATCGTTGAAAAATATAAGGGCTCAAACCCTGACAAACTCCTTCCGGAAACCATCGAAAAGATGGACATTGAAACCTTTAATTTTTTTCCATATTTTCAGCAGGTTATGGGTGTTGACCAGTATGAGGCGAACCGTATTCTCTGGGAAGCTTATCAACCATGGAGAATATGGGTTATTCTTTCAACCTTCGGATTTATAACAATTATCTCGATGCTGGCATATAGCTTTAATAAAAAGAAGAATGGTTGAGAAACTGATTTTAGGAGCGTTTCATGAACAAAAAGATGCTATTACTGCTGATCATCGCATTGATCTTTTCCGCTTCATGCAAAAAGGAGAAAAAAACAGTTTCCGATGATATTTCTGATGAAGATTTGATTGTTTTAGATGAAGATACCGTTGATTCCGAAACTGTTCAGGACGAATCAGATCCTTTAATAGACGAAGAGAAAGCTGATGACTATCCCGATGAAGTGACAGATTCTCAAGAAACAGACAGTGAGGATATTGATGAAACCGCTGATGAGGACACTTTCGTTCCGCTCAGATTTTATGTCAATGTAAACGCAGCCGGTGCGAACACAGGACTTTCATGGGAAAATGCTTTTACAAAACTTCAGGATGCTATTGATTCAGCGGATGAAGGTTATGAAATATGGGTTGCAAAAGGAACCTACAAGCCCGACAGGATAGTCAACGAAATACCGCCTGTTTCAAATTCCGGAAATGAAGTAAATGAGCGATTTTTTCATTTTTCACTTAAAGACAAGGTTGCCGTCATCGGGGGATTTTCCGGTAATGAAACGGAAAAAGATCTAAGGGACTGGGTAAAGAACAAAACTGTACTCAGCGGAGATCTTGATAATTCCGGAGATCTCAGCAGCGGCGATGCATATAATGTCATGCTGAACATCAATATTTATGAAGATGCTGTTCTCGATGGTTTCATTATAACAGGCGGAAATGCCGATTATTCTCTTTCTCCGGGGGTTGATCTTCACCCAAATCAGGGTGGTGGCATAAACAACAGAAGTACTGCAAACCCCACAATAAGAAATTGTGTTTTTAAAGGAAATTCTGCACTTATTGCAGGAGGCGCAATGGCAAACCTTAAAAGCCATCCTCAGATCTATGATTCAGTTTTTGAAGAAAATCTTTCCGCAAGAGGAGCCGCTTTAAGCAACAACAATTCAAGTCCGTACATTCAGAACACAGTTTTCAGGAACAACTCTGCATCTGACGGTTATGGCGGAGCGGTCTTCAACAATGGGAAAAGCAGAGGATTGTTCATTGACTGCGATTTTATTAACAACACAGCAAGTGACGGCGGAGCAATGAATAACACTGTTGATTCGGGAGTGACCGTGGCTGGAAGTTTGTTTTCCGGTAACACTGCAAATAACGGCGGAGCTGTTTCAAATTCGCAGAGCAGTCCTTATTTCAGCGACTCGGTTTTCGAGAACAATGTGGCAAGCGTCGGCGGCGGAGCAATTGAGAATTTCAGCAATGCAAATCCGAAAATTGTCAACTGCATTTTCAAAAACAACTCGGCGACAGGAATGAGCAGCGGAGGAGCTATTTTAACAAACACGGGCTCTCCGATAGTCGTCAGTTCTCTATTTTACGAAAACACTGCCTACAGCGGAGGAGCAGTGGCAAACACCGATTCATCTGGATATTTCATAGGCAGTACTTTTGTGAATAATTCTGCGACCGGTCAGTTCGGGTACGGTGGAGGGATGCATAACCATATAAATTCAGATTCATTTATCACCAACTGTATTTTTTATTTTAATTCGTCTGAAAACGAAGGAAATGAAATATTCAACAACTCTTCAGATCCGGTCATTACCAACAGTAATATCCAGAACAGCTTCTTTGATACAGTATGGGACGATTCTCTGGGGGTAAATGGGCTTGGAAATTTTGAAACCGATCCTGAATTCAAAAATATTCTTAATTTTGATTTCTCACTGAAAAACTCTTCCCCCTGCATTGATAAAGGAACAAACGCACCGTTTGAAACAGGCGGAATGGCCGTAAGTTTTTCTGAAGATCTTGCCGGAAATGAAAGGATTTCAAACGGCATTGCCGATGTCGGAGCTTATGAGTACCAGCAGTAATATTTTTAATTTTTTAAAGAGGTGTCAATGAGCGTTATCAACAGAAACAGTTTCTTTGTGAAAGAACATGTCGGAATGTTCAAGGCGGCAAACAATTATGACATTCTTGATCCGCAGACTCAGGAAGTGATCATGGAGTGCCGCGAGGAAACACTTGGAATGTTCACTAAAATGTTCCGTTTTACCGATTATAAACGGATGACTCCGTTTGACATTACGATCAGAACTCCTGACGGGAAACAGGTTGTAAGAGTGTCAAGAGGTATCTCGGTTTTTCTTTCAAATGTTTCGGTTTTTGATGAAAACGACAATAAGATCGGTGGGTTCAAACAGAAACTGTTCAGCATCGGCGGAAAATTTAATGTTCTTGACAATAGCGAAAGGCAGGTGTGTCAGCTCAGAGGAAAATGGACAAGCTGGGATTTCAAATTTGTTGACGGAAATAACGAATATGCCCGCGTTTCAAAAGAATGGGCAGGATTTGCAAAAGAAATGTTCACAACAGCAGACAACTATATGCTCACCATCAGCGAAAATGTTCCACCGGATTCAGATATCAGAAAACTGATTCTTGCCGCAGTCATGTGCATTGATATGGTTTTAAAAGAATAGTTCGGTTTCAGGAAGATGATAAATAAAATAATCCGGATTATCGCAATGTTTATCTGACTCATCACAAACACGATAGAAAATATTTAATAATGACATGTCTGCATAATCGGCATTGTTCATAATATTTAAATTTTCAAGCGTTTCAGCATCTTTTTCAACTATGATCCTCCTGCCGGATTCAAATGTCATGCCGTTCCAGATCAAAATATCCGAGTATTGGGATTCTCTCTTTACAGATTTTGTGCTTTTCCCATCCGTTATAATTACAAAACTGTCATCATCGTCAGAACTATATGCAATAACAGCTTCTTTTGAAAAAGATTCTCCTGCATATTTAAAAAATCCAATCTTTTCAAACATCATAAAAGGTGAATAGGAGTATTCATCAATAGGAATGGATAATAATTTTCCGTCTTCTCTGAATAAAAACCTGTCATTCAGAATAACTATTCTAAACAATATCGAATCTTTAGAAAAATAGTAAAGAGGTTCCGATACGGTAATTTCTTCGTTATTCTGGAAAACCGATTTCAAAGCGGCTCCTTTTGTTTCAGTAACTTCAGCTGAATAAATTGAAATGCTGTCATCTGCCGCAACTTTTTTTATATTGCTGAAGCTGCTGTCAAATAAAAGAGCGGACATTGGTTCCGCCGAAAGATCACCGTCAGGAAAAGAGATCAGATAAGTTTCCGACATAGTTTCATCAGTCGTTTCAAGCAGTTGCAGAGTGTTTCCTGATATTGTGATACCAGAAAGTTTTCTTGATGTATCGTTGATAAAACTGCCGATTATTTTCCCTTTCTGTATGGCTGTAATTTCTGAAATGTAATCCTTGTCTGTATCATAAACGATAAGCACATCACCAATAAAACCAAGAACCGTTCCGTAAACGCCAGTAGCTATTGCTTTCTTGTGAGAGTTTTCTATGTAACGATTGGGTCCATAGTAAAACCCGCCTGTTGAATCAGGAAAAGTATCATAAGGCAGATATATATAACTCTGCCTTTCATGATAAATGCTGATTCCATGGTCTATTGTTCCGGCAAGCGTTCCGTCTGTAGTCCACAAAGAGTAATTGCCGCAATTTTCAGCACTTGTAACACCGAATAGAGACATTCCATTGATGTTTATATCATAATCATAAAAACCTTCGAACTTGGCTCTCCTGTCGTTTTCACAATTCTGACCAGTCGCTACGATCGTCTTTTCACCATTGGCAATGTTAAAAGAATTCAAATAGGTATAATCACCGAATTTGTATGAACTCATTATTGTATCGTCATTTACCGAAAAAACATTGCCTGTTGATTTTGCGATGAATTTTATGTTTTCAGGATTTCCGTCAGTTTCAAAACATTGAGTGTAGTTTGCTGTTCCGATAAAGATCTGATCTTTTCCGTTGCGATATTCATAACCTCCTGAAACATAAACAACTGAAGGAGTCAACATCATGTCCGGTTTTACATCTTTGAATTTTCCGTCACTGGTTACAGCTAATAATTTATGCTCAAGAGTTTTTCCAAAAACATTGAAAAGAGCTTTTTCTCCAAAAAAGCCGGAATAAGCGTATGATTCTCCTGGATTACAGATCAAATCAGCTTCTGTAACAACTCCTGAATTCATATCCAATATTCTCAGACACTTATAAGACTCACTAAAGCTGAAGGGTGGTTTGATCCAAAATAGTGTTGTCCCGTCAGATGTTGCAAACTCTGAAATATTTCCATCAAATTCGGTTGTTGTTTCAGGTTCTCCTGATGAATAAAGAGTAATTACAGTTTTATTTCCACATTGATTCACGATGTGAAAAAACGGCTTGTTCTGTTCATTTATTATTGAAAGAGAGCCCGATTCGCAGCCGCATATCTTATCCTCTTCACAAGTTGAAACATCAAGAGAAGTGAGACATTTATCATAATCATATTGATAAAATATTCTGCCATTTATATAAGCATCTGCATTAGGTCGCTTTCCTGTTTCATCAGGGCAGATTTCAACAAAGCTTTTTTCCTCTTTATTGAAAAAACTATACTCTCCTTTTTTTCTTTCATAGATAAGGTCATCGGGACTTCCATCTGTTGACAACCAGTTGTTTTCATGGTCAATTATAAAAAAATTGTCTTCTGATGAACTGTAAAACCAGGTTGTTTTCTGACTAAAATCTGAATTGCTGGTTATAAAAATAATATTATCATCAGAATCAATTGATTCCGGAAAAAAGAATTCAGTCAAGGGGTCAAAAACTTCTTCCATTTTTTCTATCGGCAGAATTGTTTTTTTACTGGCGATGGTTCCATCTGTAAAAACCACTCCATCTTTAGAAATGTAATAAAATCCTTTGCTTGCAGGGAACACCGGTGATATAAAGAAGTTCTGAAAATAGTCCATACCCTCTTTTTCAATAACCTCTAAATTATCGAAGTTGCTATTTATCGAATAGAGTCCGGAATTCTCAGTGAATAAAACTCGTTCTGCGTTTGACCACAAAGAAGATATTACGATCGGCTGCTCAACAGGTTCCGGTATAAATTGAAACGGATTGGGGATCTGAATATGAGTTTTCTGCGTAATTCTGTTCTCACCATCTGAACATTCAACCGCTATAACGCATCTGCCTGAAGGGATTTTCTCATTAATCGGTGTAAAAACATAAGTGTCTGAATTAATTGTTCCTTTACATGTGTCATCTTTAGAAACAGCAATGACAGTTTCGGTTTTCTTCCCAGATTCACATCTGATAAAATAACTGAATTTTTCATCCCATCTTGTTATTCCATGAGGTCTTGTTTTAAAAGACAAGCCACTGAATTCATTGTCAGAGTCATCAATGTCTTCGTCAAATTCATCAGTTGTAACATCATCTTCAGAAAATTCATCAATATCTGCAAAAGTTTCAAAATCTGAAATCAGGTCAGTGTCTTTATCATTTACTGCTTTTGTCGGATTGCTGCATGAAAAAAACATAAGTAAAGACAAAAAGCTAACAAAAATAACAAATGGGTTTTTCATCTTTTCCTCATTTCGTTAAAGACACCTTGTCTTAAACGGAAATATTATAAAAAAGTTGCCGAACTCTATTTCTCTTCAGCGATCCTTGCCCAGATCCACCATGCGGCATAAGCTTTTCTGTTGCAGGTGAGCTCCTGATCTTCATCGGTGTGGGCACAGCTGTTCTCAAAAAATTCGCCGGGGTGTGATGTCTGCCACGCTTTATAGAATTCTGTACTGTCTGAAACTCCGTTGTCATTTGCGTTGGGATAATATGTCCCTTCCATTCCGTGAGTTTCTATGTCCCAGTAATCAATGAGAAATCTGTTGTTCTTTTCACAGTGGGCACGGATGAGTTTGTGTGCCTGATATGCACTGTTTGCGGTCTCACTTTCACCATCACCGTTGGGGTGTCCTGTCATAAAAACGAAAGTGATATTTGGATAATCAGTTATCAGTTTTTCCATGTCATCAATGTATTTCTGATGGTTGTGTCCGTCAGGGTTGCACCATGACCACATCAGGACATTGATGTCGCTGTTGCCTGCTTCAGCAAGAAATGCAACAGTTTCATTATACCACTGTGAATAACCGTTACCTTCAACAACTTCCTTTACGCTAAGGTCATTTCCCCCTTCATATTCATCATAAATATCAAGTTTGCCCGCAACAGGAGTTCCGTCTGTCGTAAAATCATAAAGAGTGTCGTCACCTGTCTTATAATTTTTCAAACCACTCATTCCATCAATGATCCTGCTTCCGTGAGAAGAATGGAAATATGCAATGTGCAACTTGTTCTTCGCTGAATTTATTGCAGATTCAGGAATATCCCGGAAAACATCTTCGGTCGCTTTTTCATAACCGGCGACATATTCTTTTTCAGCAGATGTGTCATCATCCGGAATTCCGCTCTCGTCATTCACTCCGTTTTCATCAACTGACGGATCATCGGGCTGACCATTATCATCAGTCGTTCCGTTCTGATCAGGAGTCACATTGTTGTCGTTTACTCCGCTGTTATCAACGGTTTCTTCGTCATCGGCAATTTCTTCATTATCAATCGGCTGATAAAGATCTGCATCTTCATTTGTTTTTGTTGAACTTTTTCCGCAACCGGGACTCAGCACAAAAAGTGCCACAATAACCATAAATAATACTTTTTTCATCTGCAACCCTCCCTGAAATTTTAAAGAAAATCTGCTTAATGATAACCCCGACTCAAAATTATTCAATATTTATCAGGTTCTGCTATAATTATCCGTTTTTTTAAAAGAGGAATTCATGCGGATTTGGTCGATTCATCCAAAATATCTTGATAATATCGGGCTTGTTGCTCTCTGGCGGGAAACGCTTTTAGCAAAGCATGTACTTTCAGGAAAAACAAAGGGTTACAAAAATCATCCGCAACTTATAAGATTTAAGAATGAGTCTGCTCCGCTTGAACGGTTAGATCAGTATTTATCTGTTATCTTTAATGAATCGGTTATCCGCGGATATAACTTCGATCGCTCCAAGATCGGGAAATTCACTCCTGCACAGATGACTGTGACACAAGGTCAGATCGAGTACGAAACGGCACATCTGCTCAAAAAACTCAAAATCAGAAACAAAGAAAAGTATGAAGAAATCAGAAAGATCAAATTGCTTGAACCCAATCCACTCTTTAAAATCATTGAAGGAATTGTGGAAAACTGGGAAAAAGTTTGAAATGATGTAAAATCACTTTGAAATTATGGCTGAGGTGATGTATGAAAATAAAAATGAATCTAACTAAAATTTCTGCAATTATAATAATTTTTTTCACTTTAACGGTTTTTTCAAAAGAAACAGTTTCGCAGATTGATCGCTCCAAAGACTGGAATATTTCAATTAATTTACAGTATTACGGAACGCTTTCAATGGGCACTGTATTTTTTGGCAACTTCAAATATTTGCATTATCACATGGGGTACGCTCATACAATACTGCCTGATAAAGATATGAATTTCCATACATTCGGCGGTGGAATCGGCGGACAGTACGATATGATTAAAAACGAAAGATTTGATTCAATAATTTTTGCAGGGGCATCCCTGATGTTCATGAGCGGAAATATGTATCAGATGACTTATGACGGGGGATCTCATTGCGATTTTATACTGATAGGTCCCACAATAGGTTATGAATTTTCGGTCGGCAGACGAAATCTTAAGTTTAACACCGGAATTTCACTGGATGTACAGTTTTGTGTTTATTCAAGGGAAGATGATGAATACGGAAAGCCGATTTATGATGAAGAACTCGGGTTTTTTTTCTGGTTCACTTCCCCGAGTCTTAGAATTTATGCAGGAATAAAATTCTGATTCCTGACAAATCCAACATCCAATGTTATAATTGTCAACCCACTGAATTTATTGCTAATTTATTGAATGTTTGAACACAAAAGGATAATTCACGATAACAATTCCGCCGCCTTTGGGAGCAGGAAATTGGATCTTCTTGATCTGATCAGCCACGCAGGTTTCAACATTTTTATTGTTCATTGTTGAGCTGTATATTTTTGCTACTGGTACGCTACCATCTTCATCAATTATAAAATTTATTGCGATTCTTCCATTTAATGAACTGTTTTTTGTGAGTTCTTTTTCGTAACACCACCTGATTTTAGATAGATTCTTTTTTACTGAAGCATCAATATCAGATCTGTCAACTTCACCATGTTTTATATTGTTATCTTCGGGAATTGTTTCGATTCCATTTACCATTCGTAATCTGTTTTTTTTCTTTTCATCCTTACTTAAGATCAAAAATCCTATCTCCTCAGAGCTTTTCATTTCGTTTTTGTAAAAATCAAAAGCCGATATAAATTCAAGAGAGGACAAAAATGGAACATAAAAATCACAGATCTCCTTTTCTTTTAAATCTTTTTCTTTTCCGCAACTGACTTTTTCGACCTTGCCATCTTTTGATATTAACAATGTGAAGTAGATATTTTTTTCATTGGCTTCTATTACAAAGTCATTTTGAGGAATTGAATAATTTTCTATAATTTGAGAATAGTCTCTGTTGGGAAATCCGGCTTCTTTAAGTTTTACAAAAGACTTTTCTATGATCTCTTTTCCAGAATCACCACTTTTTAATCCATTTTTTACGGCTTCTTTATAATCGCCTTTGTTGTAATTTATCAGTGAAATATTGTGCCAGGCATCGTAATAGAACTTGTTAATGTCTGTCGCTTTCTTCAGATAAATCAGCGCCTTATCTTCATCTTTAAACTGGATGTATGAGATTGCGGTGTCGTATGCTTCATTCGCATTTTTCAGATTTTCTTCAAGAGTTTTTTTGTTATATATTAAATGATCAAATGAGGATATTTGTTTCCATTCTCCTTGTTTGTCATTGATTGTTGTTTCACCCATAATCATTGAACTGACGGTTTCTTTTTTTTCAAAATCGTAGGCGGGAATAAATTCAAACTTCTTCACAAAGGGATCAAAATATTCACAAAGTTCTTTGTTTTCTTCATTTTTGCAACTAACTTGCTCAACAATTCCATCTTTTGATATGTATAAAGAGAATTTGATTTTTTGACTGATTGCTGAAGATGGAATACCGGGAACAGAAAACACCGGATCGCTTTTCAGCTGAGCAAAACTTTTGTAAAGAAACCCTGTTTCCTTTAGTTTTTTATAAGCATTTTCTCTAATATATTCAGCACCATATGCTTTAAAAGATGCACTTACAGCTTCAATAAAATTTCCATTTTCATATTCTATTGAAGCAATATGATACCAAGCATCCATAAAATAAGGTGACTCTTGCGGAACTTTCTTGAAAAATTTCAGTGCTTTGTTTTTGTCTTTAAGTCTAAGATAATGATTTGCAGCGTTATAGGGAGTGTTAGCATTATTTATAAAAACAAAAGGATAATTCACGATAACAATTCCGCCGCCTTTGGGAGCAGGAAATTGCAATTTCTTTGTTACGTCCACAAGACATTTTTCAACGATTTCATTGTTCATGGTTGATCTATTTATTTGTGCTGACAATACGCTTCCTTTTCCCGAAATAACAATGCCCACAATAATTTTTCCTTCAATATCAGGAGATTGCAACAATGCTGTTCGGTAGCAATTTTCATAGTCTTTTGAGTATTTATCAATGTTCTCACCTATGATATTCCTTTTTAACGATCCCATAATAACAGCCTTGTATTTAGAAGGAATTTCAACACCTTTTTCATTAAGTTTTTTCAGCGAGTTTTCTATGATATTTTTTGCATCAGGACCAGCGTCCAGTCCGGCACCGAGCGCAGAAAAATAATCTCCTTTATTGAAATAAATGATAGCTAAATTATACCACGCGTCGTCATTGTAAGGATTAAACTCAACAGTTTTCTTCAGATAAATCAGCGCCTTATCATCATCTTTGAGCTGGATATATGAGATTGCGATATTATATGCAGCATTTGCGTTTTCCGGATCTTTTTCGAGCACTTTTTCAAAAATAGCAATCGCCTCTGTGTATTTCTGACTGTTGAACAGTACTGCGCCGTCATACATTTGTTCTTTTACCGTCGCCTTCTGCGTACTTGAGCACGAAAACACCAATACAATCAAGGCAAACATCAGAATCAGATTCTTTTTCATTTTTTATTCCTCAGAATGTTTGAACACAAAATGATAATTCACGATAATAACTCCGTCGCCTCCTGGAGCTGGAAACCGTACCTTCTTAATTTGATCTTTCACGCAGACTTCAACATTTTTATCATGAATTGATGTTTTGCTAACTTTTGCCACAGGGACGGTACCGTCATTGTCAATTATAAAAATTATTTCGATTTTTCCGTACAGATTATAATTTTTCAAGAGTTCTTCTTCATAACACGACTTTATTTCTGACATGTTTTTGTTAATAGATACATCAATGACAGATTTGCTCAGTATGTTGAGAATCTCGGGTTTTTTAGATGTCGCTGTTTTGGTTGAAGTATTAGAAACAGATTTATCAAGTGTGTTGGATTTTTCGGCTGTTTTTAAATGTGTGTTTTTGTATTCATCTAATATGCAAAGATTGGCGCCAAGATCTTTCTCTTTATTTAATGTAATAAATCCTATCTCCTCTGAACTTTTCATTTCATTTTTGTAAAAATCATAAGCTGGGATAAATTCAAGTGATAATAGAAAAGGCAAGTAAAACTCACAGACTTTTTTCTCGATCGGATCGTCATCTGTTTTTTCATTATGTCCGCAACTCACTTTATTAACTTTTCCATTTTTTGACACAGACAATGTGAAATAAATCTTCTTGCTATCGGTGTCAATAACGAAATCTCCAAGAGGTAAAACATCTTTTTCTATTAGCTGTGCGTAATCTCTGTTTGGAAATCCGGTTTCTTTAAGTTTTAAAAAATATTTATAAATTATTTTCCGTCCTTCTTGTCCTGCAGTCAGTGAAGCCATTACGGCTTTTTTATATTCTCCTTTATTGAATTCTAGGATTGCCATATTGTACCAGGCATCATAATAGAACTTATTAATGTCTGTCGCTTTATTTAAATAAATCAACGCATTATCATCATCTTTGAGCTGGATATATGAGATTGCGATGTTATATGCAGCATTTGCGTTTTTCGGATCTTTTTCGATCACTTTCTCAAAAACTTTTATCGCTTCGGCATACTTCTGCTCATTGAAAAGTTTTGCCCCTTCTTTTACTGTCGGTGGAGTCGTTGAACACGAAAACGCCATTAAAATCAATGCAAACACAAAAATCACATTCTTTTTCATTCTCAATCTCCTTAAAACCATATGACCGCAAAGATAGGTCAATTGACATACTTTATAGGTCATGCGGTTTGTCACTTTTTCTGGGTCTTGTTCTTTCACTGTAATACATCTGTTTTTCTTCAGCAACGGTGTATTCAAAAGCTTTTGAAAGAAGACTCTGAAGCTCTTTAAGAAAAGGATACCGGGGATTCCATGTGTATAATTTTGTTCGACCTTTCATTCTGCTGACAAGAATTCCCGCATCCTCAAATTTTGCGAGCTGTTTGTTCACAGGATCAAATGCAACATTAAAAAGCCGGTTGATCTGACGGGCATATCCTTCACCATAAACAAACATGAACATCAGTATTTTCTCAGCAGTATATCCGCCAAAAAGTTTAGCAAGCATTATGACCTCCAATATAGTTCACATGACCTATTTTAAAGATCATGCGGATTTTGTCAAATTAATCTGTTTTTAAATTGTTTTTTTCTAATACCAATATATTTGACAAAGCAACATCTAAAGAGTAGATAGAGGTGTGTTTTTTGCAGGCGGTAAAATGGCACAGTCTAAGATCAGTCACAGCGGTATCGTAACAAGTGTGGACGGAAAAACTGCATTTGTAAAGATCGAGGTCAAAAGCGCCTGTTCAGCATGCCACGCAAAAGGGATCTGTTCGGCGGCGGATATGGCTGAAAAGATAATAGAGACTGTTTCCGATGAGCAGTTACAAACAGGCGACAGCGTTATTGTCGAAATGGATGAGAAGCTCGGTTTCAAAGCGGTTTTTTTCACATTTGTCATCCCTTTCATCCTTCTTGTGACAGCTCTTTTTGCCGCATGGAACATTACGGGTTCAGAAACTGTTGCGGCAGTTGCTTCAATTACGGTGCTTGTTCCTTATTATTTCGGGTTAGTTCTGTTTAAGACATATTTTAAAAAGAATTTTGTATTTACCTGTAGAAAGATTAGTAATATCAGCCAGTGAGGTGAATTGTGGACGGAATTATTCTCTATTCTGTGATCTCGCTCGGAACAGTAGCGGCGGTTTCAGCCATCGTCCTTTTTGTGATCGCAAAAAAATTCAAAGTTGAAGAAGATCCGAGGATCGATGTTATCGCTGAACTTCTTCCCGGCGCTAACTGCGGCGGATGCGGATATCCCGGATGCCGCGGTCTTGCGGAAGCACTCGTGAAGGCGGCGGACAAAGGAAGTATCGCGGGCATGCTGTGTCCTCCGGCGGGTTCTGAAAAAATGGCCCAGATAGGCAAAGCTTTAGGCATGGAAGTTGTTGCCGCTGAACCGACAGTTGCCGTTCTTCTTTGCGGCGGAACACATGAAAAAGCCCCGAAAAAGACCGATTATGACGGACCTTCAAAATGTTCGATAGCACACACAGTTTCATGCGGAGACAAAGGATGTCCCTACGGATGTCTGGGTCTTGGTGACTGTGTTACGGTATGTGCATTCGGAGCAATGTATATGGATGAAAAAACAGGTCTGCCTGTTATCATTGAAGAAAAATGTGTTTCTTGCGGTGCCTGTGTAAAAGCATGTCCAAGAAAACTCATTGAAATAAGACCGGTGGGAAGAAAATCCCGCAGGGTATGGGTCAACTGCCGTAACACCGAAAAAGGGGCGACTGCAATGAAAGTGTGCAAAGCCGCCTGCATCGGTTGCGGAAAATGTGTCAAGGAGTGCCCTGAAAAAGTTCAAGCGATCACTCTTGACAATTTCCTTGCATATATCGACCCGAAAAAATGTATCGCCTGTGGAAAGTGCATAGTTGTATGTCCCACAAAAGCAATATCGGCAACTTTTGAACCGCCGGCTCCGAAACCTAAACCGGTTGAAGAACCCGTAAAAAGCGAAAAGAAAGAAGAAGTAAAAGAACAGCAACAGATATAGGGAGAGTGTTGTGAAACTCAAAACTTTTAAGATCGGCGGAGTTCATCCGCCCGAAAATAAAATGGCGGCTTCAACACCGATAGAAGCCCTTGCCATTCCGAAAAGAGTATCCATTCCGTTAAGCCAGCATATCGGCGCACCGGCAGTTCCCGTTGTTAAAAAAGGGGACGATGTAAAAGTAGGAACTTTAATTGCGAAAGGGGAATCTTTTATTTCGGCAAACATCCATTCTTCAGTAAGCGGAAAGGTTTTTGCCATCGATACTGTTACTGACACAACCGGATACAAAGTCAAAGCGGTCATAATTGATGTCGAAGGTGATGTGTGGGATGAGAGCATT
The DNA here is from genome assembly GCA_964630905.1 of uncultured Spirochaetales bacterium. GTDB lineage: Bacteria > UBP6 > UBA1177 > UBA1177 > UBA1177 > JAGOEX01. Next base: position 23,616 of record CAZVWR010000038.1, read on the forward strand.
ATCAGAACTCCGGAGCTTGCTAAAGAAATAAAGCTTGAGCCGGCTGACATCGTTGCAAAAATCAAATCAAGCGGAATAGTCGGTCTTGGCGGTGCCTGTTTTCCGACCCATGTAAAATTCATGGTGCCGGAAGGGAAAAAAGTTGACACTCTTGTCATAAACGCTGTTGAATGCGAACCATATCTTACTGCCGACCACAGAATAATGCTTGAACGGACTGAAGAGATCCTTGTCGGCATCGAAATAATGAAAAAAGCTCTTAAAGTAAGCAGAGCGATCGTCGGAATAGAAGCAAACAAACCCGATGCCATAGCAAAAATGGAAAAGGTTGCATCTGATTTTCCGGGAACTGAAATACAGCCGCTCAAAGTCCAGTATCCCCAGGGTGCTGAAAAACAACTTATAAAAGCGGCTCTGAACCGTGAAGTTCCGTCAGGTAAACTTCCGCTTGATGTCGGATGTGTCGTTAATAATGTCGGCACTGCACTTGCCATCTATGAAGCCGTGCAGAAGAACAAGCCCCTTTTTGAAAGGATTGTCACTGTGACCGGCAAGAAAATAAAAAGAACCGCCAACTTTCTTGTGCGTGTCGGAACTCCGGTCGATGCACTTGTTGAAGCCGTCGGCGGGGTCCCGGAAGGGACAGAAAAGATCGTGAACGGCGGTCCAATGATGGGCAAAGCTGTTGTAAGCACGGATATTTCCGTTACAAAAGGGACAAGCGGCATAATCTTTTTTGACAAGTCGGAAGCGAAAAGAAAAAGAGTCAGCAACTGTATAAGATGTGCAAAATGTGTAACAGTCTGTCCAATGGGGCTTCAGCCGTATCTTCTTGAAAAACTTGCAGAAAAGAACAACTGGGAGGAACTTGAAAAACTCAGCGTAACAGACTGTATCGAGTGCGGAAGCTGCAGTTACACATGCCCCAGTGCAAGACCGCTGTTGGATCTCATCAGACTTGGCAAAGCAAATGTTAACAGATTAAGATGGGAAAGGAGTAAAAAATGAGCAGATATGTAATTTCGCTTTCCCCGCATGAAAAAGGGACATACACCGTTAATACAGTCATGTGGGGCGTTGTTATTGCGCTTCTTCCGTCATTTATTGCTTCGGTTTATTTTTTCGGGATCAGAGCTGTGGCTGTTACGGCTGTTGCAGTTGTAACATGTATAGGCGTTGAATATCTCATTCAGAAATTCATGCTTAAATGTGAAGTCACGGCTTTTGACGGATCCGCTGCAATAACAGGAATACTTCTGGCATTCAATCTTCCAAGCAGTATTCCGCTTTGGCAGGTTGTTGTCGGATCAATAGTCTCGATAGCTGTAGCAAAAATGGCTTTCGGCGGCCTTGGCAAGAACCCGTTCAATCCTGCACTTGTCGGAAGAGGCTTCATGCTGATGAGCTTTCCTGTGGATATGACAACATGGCCGGTTCCTGTTAAATCGGCATGGGTATGGGACATCACTTCAAAACTGAATATTGATGCTCTGACAGCGGCTACTCCTCTTGGAATAGTTAAGGAAGGACTTAAAAAAGGCGACAGTATTGCGGCTCTTAGCGAACAGCTGCCGGATCTGTGGAATCTTTTTATCGGTTCTGTCGGCGGATCTCTTGGAGAAACAAGTGCTGCGGCAATTCTTATCGGTGGAATTTATCTCCTTTACAAAAAAATAATTACATGGCACATTCCATTCTTTTATCTGGCTTCAATATTCGTTTTCACTGGAACAGCGTGGCTTATTAATCCGGAAGCGTTCTATAATCCGGTGTTTCACATACTTGCAGGCGGAGTTATGCTCGGCGGTTTTTTCATGATGACAGATATGGTTACAAGTCCGATGTCTGTGAAAGGGCAGATCATTTTTGCGATCGGTGCCGGCGTAATAGCTTCGGCTATCAGACTTTTCGGAGCATATCCGGAAGGTTGCATGTTCTCGATACTTATCATGAATGCATTTGTTCCCCTTATTGACAAGTACATTTTGCCGAAGAAATTCGGAAAGGAGGTGAACTATGTCGGATAAGAAAAAACTTGAAAGCACCTTCCCCAACATGCTGATAGTGCTTACGGTCATTTCGCTTGTGAGTGCTTTCGCTCTCGGCTTTACCTATACAAAAACAAAACCGGTTGCTGACAAAGTTGCCCAGCAGAAGCTTGAAAATGCTATTAAGGAAGTTGTTCCTGCGTTTGACAGACTGAGCGAAAAATACAAAGTTGAAGGTTTTGACAGACTTGATGTTTATACTGCATACAAAGGTGAAGCAATTGTCGGAACAGCAATAAAAACAGTTTCAGAAAAAGGATTTTCGGGTGATGTGTGGATAATGGTCGGGCTTGATGCAGCGGGGAAAGTTCATAACACTTCCATTCTTGAACATAAGGAAACGCCCGGACTTGGAACAAAAATGTCAGTTCCTAAATTCAAAGAACAAGTTAATGGAAAGGATTTGCAGACCTTTAAACTGTCTGTCAGAAAAGATGGCGGAGAAATAGATGCTATCACTGCGGCAACTATTTCATCAAGAGCCTTCTGCGATGCCATTCAGAAAGCTTATGACGCATATCAGAAAGGAGGTAAAAAATGAGCAGAATGAAAACTCTCACTAACGGAATAATAAAAGAAAATCCGGTACTTGTACTCCTCCTTGGAATGTGTCCTACACTTGGTGTCACAGGTTCAGCTATAAACGGGATGGGAATGGGGCTTGCTGCTACGGCGGTTCTGATCTGTTCCAACATTGCGATTGCGCTTCTTAAAAATATAATTCCTGATAAAGTCAGAATTCCGGCTTTCATCGTTGTTATCGCAAGCTTTGTAACAATAGTCGATCTTTCGATGGGTGCCTATCTTCCTGAATTATATGCACAGCTTGGACTTTTCATTCCTCTCATAGTTGTCAACTGCATAATTCTCGGAAGGGCTGAGGCGTATGCTTCTAAAAACACTGTTATCGACTCAGCTATCGACGGAGTCGGAATGGGGCTCGGGTTCACTCTTGCACTTACGATTCTCGGTTCAATCAGGGAAATACTCGGTGCAGGAAGCATTTTCGGGTACAAGTTCATTTCAGAATCGGCTGACGGAATGCTTCTTTTCATAATGCCTCCGGGAGCTTTTATCGCTCTGGGCTTCCTGATAGCGTTTGTCAATGTACTTAAGAACAGAAAGACGGCATAGGAGGAATAAATGGAATATGTAATAATTTTTATCAGCGCGATACTGGTCAACAATATTGTTCTTGCACAGTTCCTCGGAATATGTCCTTTCCTCGGTGTTTCCAATAAGGTTTCAACATCAATAGGAATGAGCGCGGCTGTTATTTTCGTCATGACACTTGCAACGACAGTGACTTATCTGCTTTACAGTCTTGTTCTCGTTCCGCTTCATATCGAGTTCATGCAGACTGTCGGATATATTCTTGTCATTGCGGCACTTGTCCAGATGGTCGAGATCATAATGAAAAAGGTTTCTCCACCGCTTTATCAGGCACTCGGCGTGTTTCTTCCGCTCATCACGACTAACTGCGCCGTTCTCGGTGTAGCGATAATAGTTATACAGAAACAGTTCAATCTCGTCACCAGCATTGTTTTCACAATTGCGACAGCACTCGGATTCTTCCTTGCACTTGTTGTTTTTGCAGGAATCAGAGAACAGCTTGACCTGTTTGAACCGCCAAAAGCAATGAAAGGCGCACCTCTTTCACTCATCACAGCAGGCCTTCTTTCACTCGCATTCATGGGATTCGCAGGGCTGGTTTAAGAATTAGATCACTCGACAGTTACTTGTCCTGTGCCTGAAGGGGTTTGCTGAGTAAGTATGGCTGCGGTCGTAGCTCCGGCGGCTCCGAGTACTACGACACTTGTTATTGTCCAGAACCACCATGATTTATACCATTTTGTAGGCTTTTCAAGGACATTAAAAGTTTTCACATTTTTTGCTCCGGGGGCGACATACACATCTGTCTGAAGAGGCAGATAGTTTTCATTTGCAGCTCTCACTTTCAGATAATATCTTCCCGGAATAAGATTGCCGGCACTGTACTGGGGTTTTTCAAAAGGAGATTCCGTTTCACCGAACTGGATAGTTCCCTTTTTCACATTGAACGAGAAATCAACTTCACCCAGAAGTGATTTGTAATCGACTCCGGCGATCTGATATGCGGCAAGCTTTATCGCATTCTGGAGTTCACCTTCATCACCGGTATATGACTCAAGAACACGGTTTACAACATCAGCATTTCTTACATCTATGAGCTGAACACTGATTACGAAAGTGTCCTTTACTTTTCCTACAGCTCCCGTAACAAGCTTTGAAAGACCAAGAGAAGCACCTATTTCAACAACACATTCAAGACTGTCGGTACAGGAAACTGAACTGTCAAGAGCCGCTTTTGAAAGCATTGCCTTGATATCATCCTGTGAAATGACGCTTATTCCTTTGATCTGATTGAGCTGTGCTGAAAGAATGGATGTAAGAGAATCAGCGGTAGTCTGTTCCATTCCGCGGGCCGCAAGAGGCATGACTGCAAGTCTGAGTTCTTCACCGTCAGCAAGTTTGAACATCTGTTTCGGAGCTGAAATGCCAAGAAGAATATCGACAGATTCCTTAATCTTTCCTTTTACATCGTTCAGGTCCTTTCCCTGAATGCTGATCCGTTCACCTACAGTTTTGTTTGCAACATTGACTGTATTTATCGAAAGAATATATTCATCACCAAGTTTAGTAACTTTTCCTGCTATCAGAGTTTCAACATCGAGTTTTTTCTGAACTTCAATAAGACATTCATCGCTTCCTTCACATCCCGTTTCCGATTTTAACTGGGCAGTTTTGACAACATTCTGCATTTCAGCACTGGTCACAACAGAAAAGCCTTCCCTTCCCCCGATATCGAGCACAAGCGCCTCTTCAAGGGATTTTGCAAAAGCCTCTTCTACACCGGCAGCTTCAATTTTCTGAACAAGAAGCTTTTTCTGTTCAACCGGTTCTTTTTTCTGTTCCTGTGCAGAAAGTACAAGCACAAAAGAAAAAAGAATGGTAATTGCCAAAAATCTTTTCATTTTATCCTCCGACAGCGTTCTTTATAACATCTTCTGTCTTTTTAAGGTCGTGTGACTGCTCACCCTGAAACTTTTCAAGAATATTCCCTTCAGAATCAATGATGATAAGACAGGGGAGAACCGCTTTTGAACCCATGTAGATAAGCTGATTTCTATTAGTGAATCTGTCAAAGAGAACCGGGTATTTCACATTATTCTTTTTAATGATCTTCAAGCTTTCATCGAATGTTCCTTCAAATTTTTCCGATTCGGTTCTGAAGTTGACGCTTAACACCATCAGTCCCTTTTCAGAATATTTTTCATACAATCCCTGAAGAACCGGCATTTCCTTGATGCATGGAGCGCACCAGTTGGCAAAGAAGTTAAGGACGAGGATTTTTTTCTTTTCCTTGGAATCCTTTTTGCCCACATAATCACCAAGCCAGACAAGAGATGAAAGCTTCCCTTTCTCAATATCGGCCTTGCGCATGCCGAAATCAACCATTTTGTCACCTTTTTTCAAACCTTCGCTTTTCGGTTCATCGGCAAAAAGAATGGAGAAAGCAATAACAGAAATGAGCAAAACAAAAGGAATCCTCAAGATCTTCATAAACTACTCCTTATTTTCATTAATTTTCTCTTTTTCATAATTTACAGGCGGTATCTGCCACACAGCTACTTCGCCTTCATATCCTTTAAGTTCAACACTTCTTTTATAGCCCTCCGGTCTCAATCCCGCAGATTCAACAGTTTCTTCAGAAATAAGAATTCCGCCGATCTCGGATTTGCTTTCAAGTCTTGCGGCAAAATTCACACCTCTTCCTATTGCTGAGTATTCGATATGACCAGCTCCGCCGAGGTTTCCTACAAACACAGTATCAGTAGCGATGCCTATTCTTATTTTAAGCTCTCTTCCTGTTATCTCCATCCACTCTTTCTGCATATCGTGAACCTTTTTCTGCATTGCAACTGCACAGTCAAGAGCTTTTTTTGCATGATCGCTAAACGGTTTAGGAGCTCCGAAAAGGATCATCAGTCCGTCACCGTTTATCTTGTCAACATATCCATTATGTTCAGCGGTTATAGTCATCATTTCGTCAAGATAAAGCCGGAGAGACTTCATGATGCTCTCTGCGTTGAGCGAGTTTGACAATGATGTATAACCTGCGATGTCGCTGAAAAGTATTGTTATCTGCCTTCTTTCTGCAGAGTTGCTCTGAAGCACTTTACCGCCTGTTTCTTTAAGCCAGCTCAGTATTTCAGGAGATACATAGTTGTCAAATGCATTTGAAAGCACTTGATTGAAAAGGAAATATTTCCATCCGAGGTATCCGGCACATGCAATATTTGCAAAAA
>CAZVWR010000039.1:0-29867 GCA_964630905.1 uncultured Spirochaetales bacterium
TTTCCGCCCGTTCAATCTCAACAGGCGGTAAATGGGCGACAGATTCCACCGCAGGAGCGATCAAACATTTTGACATAAGTGACTGGAAGGTGGGAATAAAATTGATGAATGTGCATCAGGGAATAAAAAATTACACAACAACATCCAAAGTAATGATATATAACCCTGTTGAAAAAACATACAAAGCGGTTGCTCCTTTTGTCGCAGACATGCTGTCGTTTCATAAAGGATGTTTTATTTATATGGGTGCAGATCTAAGGTCATTTGAATTGTCCGGCAGCAACAGATATCTTTTTTATTCCTGTGAAGACGGAAGAAGGAGCGTGATTTATCCTGACAAAATAGAGTTTGTCTCATATACCCCTGCATTAAGTGAAAAATGGGCTGTGGTAAACATTGAACCGAAAGAAGGCGGGGGCAGTTCAGCCATGTATGCAAAAGTCGGTGAATGGAAATGGACCAAATTGATGGAAGGGCTTGCCTATTTTCCTGAAATAGTAAAAGACAAAGCAATATTTTACACAGATTCATTTAAAGGATATTACTGTGATCTGTCGAAGAATCCGAAAAGTGTCGATGATTGCATGCTTGTAAATGAAAATGAATCTGAAGAGATAAGATATCCTCTGATAAATGAAGATGATGAAACAGAAATACTATATGAATCTGATATATCCGGAGTTTTTTCGGTAAAGAAATTAAAGATTGGAGCAAATGGGAAAAAAGAATATTCAAAATTAATCAGTACATATCAGTCAACAGATGAAACATGGAAACCGTCAGGGTATGCTTTAGATAAAGTTACAAATGAAATAATTTTTTACGGAGAACTTCTTAATGATGGAAACAGCAGAGACGGGAATGCCTGTTTCTATAACAGGAAAACGGGTAAAACTGTCTGTATGAAGAAGGTTGAAGGAATGGAAAAGTATTACTTCGGGTATGGAGAATTGGAAGGAAAGTGGATGGTTTACCAGTTCAGAGCAACCACAACTCAGGTGGTTCGTGATCTTGACTGTTATTGTGAGAAAGAAGGGGTCTGTCCGTTTGGGGAATGATGAGCAGGTCGAATGAGGGAATAATTTTCCAACAAATCTTTTGAAAATTTCAAGTTTTGCATAGTTTTTATAAATATCCCGGACATCTTGAATTTTCATAAAACTGAAATAAAAATATAATGGCGATTGTTGAGTATGTGGATTGACCATGGAGGTTGAAATGAGAGATTTCAAAAAGGTGTTGGCGGTTTTTTCGGTTATGTTCGTGTTTATGCTGGATATGAGTGCTTCCGACATGCAGACTTTCGAGCAGGAAGTGATCAAAATATCGGAAAATGCGAAGAAAAGTGTCGCTTCGATAAAAACTGAAAGAAAATCCAGAGGCAATGTTCAGGACCCTTTTTACGATTTTTTAAGACAGTTCGGTTTCAGGGGTGCTCCTCAGCCGTATAATCCCAAAAGTCAGGCGATGGGGACCGGTTTTGTGATCGATGAGAAGGGGGGATATCTTGTCACAAACAACCATGTCATTTCACAGGCTGATAAGATAGAGATAACAATAGACGGCAAAAAGTTCAAGGGAAAGCTTATCGGTGCTGATCCTCAGACAGATATCGGGCTTGTAAAGATAGAAGGTTTCAAAAAAGGGGATATTCAGGAACTTAAATTCGCCAATTCAGACAATATAAAAGTGGGCAGTTTTGCCATCGCGATAGGCAATCCTTTCGGGCTGAACCACACTGTAACATTCGGAATTGTTTCGGCAAAAGGGCGTTCAGGGATGAATGTGACAGAATATGAGGATTTCATTCAGACAGATGCGGCGATAAATCCGGGTAACTCAGGCGGCCCGCTCATCAATACAAACGGAGAGGTTATCGGCATGAACACAGCCATATTTTCCCAGTCAGGCGGATATATGGGGATAGGTTTTGCAGTTCCTTCAAACATGATAAAAGAGATAACCACTCAACTTATTTCAGGAAACAAGATACAGCGGGCGATGATGGGGGTAACTATTCAGGAGCTCAATGACGATCTTCGTGAATATCTCAACATTGAGAAAAATGTTGACGGTGTGCTGATAGGCAGTATCGCCAAAGGCAGTCCTGCCGAAAAGGGAGGAATACAGTCCGGAGATGTCATAACGAGTTTCAACAACAAGCCGGTGGACAGTGTTTCAAAACTTAAAAATGCTGTCGGTTTCAGCCCGTTTGGTAAAAAACTTCCGGTTGAACTCATAAGGAACGGAAAGAAAATGAAAGTGGAAGTTGTTCTGGAAAAAGAGTTTCTGATGTCTGAAACGGAGTCTTTTTCGTCAGATGAAGTTGCCGGTGAGCTGGGGCTTACTCTCACTACGGACAAGGATAATGTGACCGTCTCAAAAGTTGAGAACAGCTCCCTTGCCTTCATGGCTGGCATCATGGAAGGGGACATCATCATCGCTGTCAACAAGAAAAAGGTGAAAAATGTGTCTGAAGTGGTCAATATCGTCAATAAATCTAAATCTATACTTTTCCTCATCAACAGAAAGGGCAGAGAGTTCTTTGTTGTCGTGAACAGGTAATGTTCCAGATACCTTATTAAACTTGTTTTATTTTTTACCTTTTCTATAATATTTTGTGACTGATTTTTACAGGAATGTTATGAGAAACCTTCTACCCGACCTTAAACAACTTGGTTACTTCAAAAATAATGTAACAAATTCATCAGGATGTATAGACGCATCAGTTCTCTTTGTAGATGTTTCCGGTTTCACAAACATGACAAGAAAGCTCATGGAACAGGGAAAAGACGGTGCTGAAATACTTTCCGAGTTTATGAACACTATCTTCAACCCTCTGATCGAAGCGGTTTACAGTTACAACGGATTCATAATAAACTTTGCGGGAGACGCCTTCACAGCGGTATTTAAGGATGACGATGGAAGAAGGGCTGTTGCGACAGCGATTGACATAAGAACCTTTTTTATCGGAAATCCGGTGCTTTCCCACAAGGAACTTTCTTTCAAAATATCAGCAAAATCAGGCATTTCTTCGGGTAAACTGTGCTGGATAGCCGCAAAGGGAGGAGACATTGAGCATTTCCTTTTCTTTGGAGATGTCGTTGATAAGGCGGCCGAAGCTGAACACTCCTGCACTGGGAATGACATTTGTGTGAACAGCGGTGTCTATGAAATGATCCATGATTCTGTTGAAAGTGTTTGTAATGGAACTTCTCATTTTGTGGAAAGACTGAAAACTGAAATAAAAAAAGAGCATTCTGAAAACACTCTAGCCATTGATGATCTCAAAAAATTCATTCCCCAATCTGTTCTTGAGCAGAGAATAGCAGGAGAGTTCCGCGAAGTGGTCTCTCTTTTCATTTCTTACATAATGCCTGAAAACAACAAAGATATTGAACAGATGCTGAGCTATCTTGCCGGATTTGTTCAGAAATACGGCGGATATATAAGCGGCTTTGATTTCGGTGATAAAGGGGCGACACTCCTTGCCCTTTTCGGAGCACCTGTCAGTTTTGAAGATAACCTTGAACGGGCGGTCAACTGTGTCGGTGATATCAGAAAAAATATCTCAACTGAAATGAGGTCGGGAATAACTGAAGGAGTTGTTTACGCCGGATTCACAGGAAGTTCAAGAAGATCTGCCTATACAGCTCTCGGTGATAATGTAAATCTTGCTGCAAGACTGATGATGAAAGCCCCTTTCGGCTCAGACTGGATAGCCGGCAAGGCGGCATCAAGAGCAAAGAGCGGATACAATCTTGAATCCTCGGGGTTTTTCAAGTTCAAAGGGATGGACTGTGACATTGAAGTCTTTGAAATAAAAGGGAAGCTCAATAAAGATGAAGGATCTTCTTTTTCAACTGCTTTCACAGGAAGATCACAGGAATTAGGGAATTTGATTGATATCGCATTATCGGCAAAAGATCTTAAAAAGCTTCATTCTTATACCATTTTCGGTGAAGCAGGCATCGGAAAATCACGGCTTATCTATGAAGTAAAAAGAAAAACAGGCGGTGATTTTCATATTCTCGGTCTGAGCACCGATACGATACTGCGGCAGTCAATGAACATGTTCACTTCGTTCTTCCAGAGATTCTTTGATCAGAATGAAAATGTTTCTGCTGATGAGAACAAGTTAAATTTCGAAAAGATATGGGGTTCGGTCTCTGCCGATGTGGTAAGCAAAAAAAACGAGTTTGAAGCGGCAAAACCTTATATCGGAGCTCTTGCCGGCGTTTTCTGGAAAGGATCAGTTTATGAGATACTTGATGCAAAAAGCAGATATGAGAACACGATTTTCGCTGTTGCAGATTTTTTTGTCTCTCTTGCAGAAAGAAAACCGCTAATGATCATTCTTGATGACATGCATGCGGTTGACAGTGATTCGCTTGAAGTTGTTAAGAACATGGTAAAGAGACTTGCCGATCTTCCTGTAGTGATGTATCAGCTTTCACGGCTTAATGATGACGGGACGAAGCCTGTAATACTCGGTATGACCGGAGATAACTTCAAAGAGATGGTCATAGACAAGCTTCTTGAATCGGATGCATCTGATTTTATTCAGAATATTTTAAATGACACGATCAGCCATGATCTGAACCGGTTCGTTTTTTCAAGAAGCGAAGGGAACCCTTTCTTCATGGAACAGCTTGTTCTTTTCATGAATGAAAGAGGTTACATTCTGAAAACTGAAGAAGGATTTTCACTTAAAATGGACGATATAGAAGTTCCCGGAGAAGTCAATTCACTTCTGGTAAGCCGTCTTGACCGGCTTTCACTCAAACTTAAAGACCTCGTTTTCAGGGCTTCAGTTCTTGGTAATGATATTGACCTTGCTGTACTTAGTGGGATAGCAGAGGAACCTGAAATAGTTGATACTTTGAAGGAAGGGGTGGATGAACTTGTCTGGAATGCGGTTTCAAAGCTGGTCTATTCATTCAGACACGCACTTTTAAGAGATGCCGCCTATTCAATGCAGCTTAAAGCGAGACTCAAGGATATACACCTTAAAGTTGCCAATGCAATAGAAACAAACTATATGAACGAAGAAAGATTCTTTTCATCACTGGCATTCCATTTTGAGAAAGCTGGAAACCTGACAAAAGAGATTCATTACCTTAGAAAGGCGGCCGATTATTCAAAATCGCAATATCACAATACAGACGCCGAAAAAATGTATGAAAAGCTTATGAAAATGCTCACTAATGATGAAGAACTGATCGAGGTGGGTCATCTTCTTGGAAGTGTTTACAAAATATCCGGAAAATGGGACCTTGCGGAAAAGACATTTAGAGAATCTCTTGAAACTGCAAGGAATACCGGCAGTGATAATCTTACGGCATCAAGTATGAAGGAACTGGCATACATGCTTCTTGAAAAAGGGAGATATGATGAAGCGCAGCCGCTTCTTGACAGTGCTGTCGAGCTTTATCGTAAGCTCCAAACGGTAAAAGGTGAAGGTGATGTGGAAGGTTACAGAGGACTTATTCACTATTACAAAGGCGAGCTTGATGATGCGATAGAACATTTTTCAAGAAAGCTGGAACTTGCTGAAAAGATTGATGATAAAGCGGCCAAAGCACTTTCCTACAGATATCTGGGAGGTGTTTCCTACTACAGAAGCAATTACAAAACTGCTCTTGAATACTACAGCTCACAGCTTGCAATTTCCAAAGAAAATGAAAATATGCTTGACATAGCTGTTGCAGAAAACAATCTCGGACTGGTTTATTCCCATCTTAATGATTTCACCAATGCGGCAAGATTTTACAGGAACGCTCTGGACACATATAAAAAGATCGGGATAAGGCAGTATATCTGCTATACTTCCAACAATCTCGGTGAGTTGAAATTCTGGCTTGGGGAATATGATGAGGCGAAGAAGCTTTTTGAAGATCAGCTTACAATAGCGACCGAGCTTGGGATAAAAAGGCATGTTTCGATAGCATACAACTGTCTTGGAAACATCTGTAGAAAGCAGAATTCATTCGAGCAGGCTGAGGAGTATTACAACAAGGCGATCCTGATCGGTGAAGAGCTTAATGTTCAGACGATACTTTGCGAATATTATTATGAAAAAGCATCACTTTTCTTTGAAATGAAAAGGTTTGATGAATCTTTGGAACTTGCTGAAAAGGCAGTGAAAATGAGCACAGAGGTCAACAGACAGGATTTCAGATTCAGAAGCGAACTTCTGAAATGGAAGATCATTTCAATTTCCGAACCTGCAAACGCTCTGGAGAACATTAAGGCAATGATTGTTGAAAATATTAAAGAAGAAAACCTTGCTGAAATAGAATTTGAACTTTACCTCCTTACAAGAAAAGAGGAACACTGTAAAAAAGCACTTTCACTTTTTGAGTTGCTTTATAAAAAAGCTCCTAAATCGGCATACAAAGAAAAAATTGAATTACTGTCATCTCCTGAAAATTAGGTTTTTCCATGATATCCTTTAAAATCGAAAAAACATCCGGCAAAGCAAGGTCGGGCATTATTTCAACAGAAAGAGGAGAGATAAAAACTCCGATCTTCATGCCTGTCGGAACTCAGGGAACAGTTAAAGCGGTTCTGCCTGATCAGCTTGAAGAGCTTGGCGCGCAGATCATTCTTGGAAACACCTACCACCTTTTTCTCCGTCCCGGACATGAACTTATCAAACAAACTTTCGGGTCACTGCATAAAATGATGAACTGGAATAGACCGATCCTCACTGACAGTGGTGGTTTCCAGGTGTTCAGTCTGGGGCCTTTGCGTAAAATAAAAGAGGAAGGGGTCTATTTTTCAAGCCATCTTGACGGCTCAAAAAGGTTCATTTCCCCTGAAATATCAATTGAAATTCAGGAAGCGCTCGGTAGTGACATCATGATGGCATTTGATGAATGTCCGGCTCTTCCCTGCACAAGAGACTACATGCTTGATTCGATGGATAGAACGACCCGCTGGGCGAAAAGGTGTCTTGATGCAAGAAAAAGCAACGGGGCCCTTTTCGGCATTTTTCAGGGCGGAGTTGACATCTTTTTAAGGAAAAAACATCTCGAAGATATTTCCGCTCTTCCTTTTGACGGATTTGCGATAGGCGGTTTGAGTGTCGGTGAAGAAAAAGAAGATATGTATAAAATTGTTGAAGAAATAGCTCATTTAATGCCAAGTGACAAGCCGCGGTATCTTATGGGTGTAGGAACGCCGAGAGATATAGTCAAAGCTATCTTAGAAGGGATTGACATGTTCGACTGTGTCATGCCGACAAGAAACGCAAGAAACGGACAGCTTTTCACATGGTCGGGTACTTTGAACATAAAAAGACAGGAATTTGAAAGAGATACTTTGCCGATAGATGAAAAATGCAATTGCTATACATGCCGCAATTTCAGCCGCTCTTATCTTCGACACCTCTACAAAGCAGGGGAATATCTATCTCCCATACTCAATTCCATCCACAATCTCCACTTTTATCTTGAACTTGTCAAAACCGCCCGTGCCAATATCGAAAATGGAACCATCGAAGAGTTTTATAAAGAAATATCAACTATTTATGAAAGATAGTATCTATTTTCCCTGAACTTGTGGTACAATCGGACAGTTTTAAAAAGAAATCCGTGAAGTTATGAAGGATCTCATGAGTTTTAGAAAGTTCCTGACATTTATTTTTGTCTTATTATTAATGCAAATGGCATTTTCCGTTGAAAGAAAGGTGATTGGAAAGTTCAACAAATATCAATACATCGACAGATTCTCTTTCCAACTTGGGAGAGGTTATCCAAATTATCCGCAATATGACCGTGAAATTCCTGCGATGGGATTTCTCATTTTCCGGTCAGGTAACATTTCAGAATATACTGTCGAGTGGAAATACGCCTATATTGCTCCGTTGGAATTCAGCACTTTCTGTCCGGTTTTCGGAAGTTGCGGCGGCGGATTAACAACAGGGGTGAAGATTCCCTTAAGGAATTTAAATAAAATGAATGAACTCCGTCTCGGTGTAAGAATAGGGTTCAGTCCGGTATACTTTTTGTTTGATATCACTCCTCAAATTATGTTTCTTCACTATTTCAAGCCGGATTCATGGTATTACGGAATAGGAGTAAATACCCACTTAATGTTTTTAGACAGTATGGATGTTGTGTGTGTTTTTGTTTATTTTAAGACGGGGTTTTAATGCAGTTTCCAAAACTTGTTTCCTTGGAAATAACTGTTAGAATATATCGAAAAAATTTGATCTGAGGAGAGAAAAATGAAAATCGCTTTTATTGCTTCTGAATGTGATCCTTTTGTGAAGACCGGCGGACTTGCCGATGTTGTGAGCTCTCTTCCCAAATCTTTGAAAGAGCTGGGGCATGAAGTTATGATAATTCTTCCTTATTACGGGGCTGTAAAAAGAAAAAACATTAACACTGTCACTTTTTTTGATTCAATGGGTGTCTGGATGGGTGCGGGAATTCAGGAATGGTGTTCAGTCAGAAAAACGGTTGCTGAAAACGAAGTACCTGTATTTTTTATTGAATTTGATCATTATTTTGATCGTTTCGGGCTTTACTGCGATGAAATTAACAGAGATTATACCGATAATGCGGCAAGGTTCGCTTTTTTCAGCAGGGCGGCTTTGCAGCTTTTGAAAGATATGGATTTCAGGCCCGATGTGGTGCATGCCCATGACTGGCAGGCTGCTCCGGTAGTCGCATATATGAAAACATGGGGATGGGGAAAAAGCGGAATTGATAAAGCGGCGGCGGTTCTTACCATTCACAACATCGGGTATCAGGGTGTATGTCACGCAGATGCATATAAATATTGCGGATTCAGTGAATGGGATTTTGTTCCTGACATATTTGAAGACCACGGCAGGATCAATTTTCTAAAAGGGGGGATTCATTATGCCGATATCGTAACAACAGTAAGTCCGACCTATGCCAAAGAAACGACAATAGGTGAACAAAGTTACGGACTTGCACCATATCTTAACAACAAAGGTGACAGATATAAAGGGATTCTCAACGGAGTCGATTATTCAAACTGGGATCCACGCAATGACAAACTGATCCCGGCTAAGTTCTCTGCTGATAAAATGGAAGGAAAGGTTGAATGCAGAAAAGTTCTGAAGGAGAAGTTCGGACTTGACGATTCAAAGGATGTTCCTGTTCTTGGAGTAGTAAGCCGTTTTGCAGATCAGAAAGGACTTGATGTTTTTGCCGCGGCAGTTGAAAGTATTCTTAACAAAATGTCGGTTCAGGTTGCAATTCTTGGAGCAGGTGACAACGCTCTTGAATCATATTTTAGCTGGCTTCCTTCAATGATGCCTGGAAAAGCCGGCTCTGTTATAGGATATAATAATGAAATTGCACACTTAATTGAAGCAGGGAGTGATTTTTTCATCATGCCTTCAAGATATGAACCTTGCGGACTCAATCAGATATATTCACTCAGATACGGCACTCTTCCTATCGTCAGGAACACCGGCGGACTTGCCGACACAGTTATCCAGTATGATGAAAAAACAGGTGAGGGGACAGGATTTAAGTTTGACTATCTTTCCACTGATTCTGTCTTTGATACTGTCGGCTGGGCGGTAAGCACATATTTCGATAGACCGCAGCACCTCAAAAAAATGAGAAAAACCGCAATGTTACAGGATTTCAGCTGGACAAAATCGGCTAATGAATATGTGGGGATATATAAAGAGATTTTGAAGAAAAACTAATTCTAACAAACATTTCTGCTTGACAATGTATTTCTATGTATTACAATATGAGTGCAAAAAGTTTCAAGGAGAAAAATTATGAGAGAATCTGCAATCTCAGCAAGAATTGATTCTGAAAAAAAGAAAAGAGTGGAGGAGATTTTTGCAAAACTCGGTCTAACTCATTCAAGTGCAATTAATCTTTTTTACAGTCAGGTTCTTCTTCACGGAGGACTTCCTTTTGAGACGAGATTAAAAGAATTTTCGGAAATGACCGTTGCCGAACCGTCTGCTGCATATAATCAGACGGATAAAGAAAAAGCAAAAATTGTGAAACTTGCTCTGGAATATTTTCTTGATGAAGTTGCAGGAAGAGATGATTTTTCAAAAGAATCAGTCGCTTATGACAGAAAAACTATTTTAAAGAAACTTAGACAGATCAAGAAGAAGTATGAAAAAAACGGGTTTGTAATTCTTGGAATATTCGGTTCATATGCAAGAAACGAAGAAAATGAGTCAAGCGATCTTGACATTTTGTATGAGCTTTCATCAGTTTTCAGAGCGAATTTCAAAGGATTTAAAGCCATTGCTGAAATAAACAGAATTAAAGAAGATCTTGAAGATTATTTCGGCATGAAAATAGACCTCGTTGACAGGTCAACACAAAACAGCTCCAAACCTAGCCCGATCCTCGCTGAGGCAGTATATGTCTAAAAAAAGCGACCTCAAAAGACTTGAATTCATACTCACCATGATCGAAAACATTGCTGTAATATGTAAAAGACACAGTGGAATTAAAAATGCTCTTAATGATATGGAAGGGCAGAATGCAATTTTTATGTGTCTGGTTCAGATAGGTGAAAAAATTAAAAAAATCGAAGATATCTCAATAAAAGAATGTCTGCCTGTCAAAGAAGCGGCAAGTGTGAGAAATTTCATTATCCATGACTACACCGGAGTCGATCTTGAAATAATTGAAGAAATTATAGACTCAGACATCAAAGAACTAGAAAAAACTATTGGAACGGTTTTGAAGAAGAATTGATTATCTATAGAGATTCTATCCCTTAAAAATATAAGCCAGTATGATTGATGCGGTGGCTGTCAATCCTTCAACATGGGTTCTTTCGTATCCGTGGCTTGCGTCAACGCCCTGTCCGATGAGGGCGACTCTTGAATCACTGCATGACCTAAGCAGTGCTGATCCGTCTGAGCCGTAGTAGGGGAAGACATCAATTTTGTAGTTGATGTTGTTTTTCTTAGCAATATCAATGAGTTCTGTTGTGAGGTCATAGTTGTACGGGCCTGATGAATCCTTTGCGCAGATGCTGACACATTTTTCGCTTCCTGCCGGTTCTTTGCCTACAACACCCATATCAACAACGATCAGGTCGTCATCTTTCTGAGTTCCTGCAATTCCCTGTCCTGTCTCTTCTGTGATGTTGAAGAAAAAAGAGATCCGTTTTTTAAGATTTTTTTCATTTACACTAAGAATTTCAGCAATATGCATGAAAATTCCCGCAGATGCTTTGTCATCAAGATGTCTTGAGTTGACATATCCGTTAATAAACCTGAACCCGGGGTCAAATGAAACGAAATCACCGACTTCTATAATATCGCTCAGTTTTTCATCTTTTTTGAGTTCAACATCCATCCTCAGCGAACAGTTGTCAAAATCGGGTTTAAGGTCTTTGAGCTTGCTGTTGACATGAATTGCAGGATCATCGGGAAGGAAAGTCCCGACATGTTTTTTTCCAGTTCTTGTGTGAACTGTGCATGTTTCGCCAATTATGTAGAGCGCTGGAAATCCACCGACAGTAGTGATCTTCACCCGGTTATCTGAAACTGAGTTCACCATTCCTCCGAGAGTGTCAATGTGAGCGGCAAATACAGTTCCTTCTTTCTTTGCAGGTCCGAACTTGAAAATTACAGCCCCTTTTTTTGTAACTTCATGATCTATAGAGTGTTTTTTTGCAAAAGAGACAAGAAAATCCCTTATTTCTCCTGTGTATCCAGTCGGTGAAGGGATGGTGACAAGCTGTTCAATGTAAGTAACGATCTTTTTGTGTTCCACCTTTTTAAAAAGGTTCATTTCTTTTCTCCTTTATTTTTGTTCATCTGTTCCCAGAGATATTCAGAAACCGTCAAGTTGCCTTCCCTTGACCAGTGAATGTCTTCGGGAATGAAATAATTATCTATTGTTTCTATCGGGATTGATTCAAAAAGATCGTACATCTGGATAAAATCAATATTCCTTTCTGAAGCGAAATTCTTCCAGATATCAAGATGTTTTCTGTCATGTTTCTTCGTTAAATTGATATCCCACGGCCAAACGACGATCGTAAGTTTTATCCCGTTTCTGCTACACAGCTTATGTAATTTATCCATGTGTTTTTCTGCAAGCTCAATCCCTTTTCTTCCATACATTTCAAAGGCCTTTTCATTAAATATCCACTGCGGCTTCAGAAGGTAGAAATTTTTTATACCTCCCCAGAAAGGCGAACTTTCACGGTACGGATTGTCCTGTTCGATCACATATCTGATCCTGTAATTTCTGTAAACAAATGAGTTTTTTGAAAAGAAATCAATAACAGGTTCCATGATTTGTCTGGTCTTTGAAAAGGTTTCGGGAACAAAGAAGTCATATACAACTTCATCAATAATATCAGATACATCAACAAAAACAAAGAGCTCGTCGATCTCAAGACCGGCTTTCAGAAAATACTCTGTTTTAAGCCAATAGAGTTTTGGTGAATAACTTGCCACAGAAGCGTTGAGAAGTTCAGCTCCTTCGTTTTTCAGTTTTTCAGAAATTATTCCTGCAACGGTCTCTTCCCAGGGATAGCCGACACCTTCGATAAAACTGTCACCAATGAACATTATTCTTTTTCCGTTCTTTTTCATATTGACAGTTCTTGTATTTTTATCGACAAACCCGAGAGAGTTGGTCTTAATCAGATAACTGAATTTTCCTTCCGTATCCCAGGTTGTAAATTCATTTGTAAAAGGTTTAAGTGTGTGATGAAAATGGTTGTCAAGGATCCTGAACGGGTTTACATTTGTGAACATTTTCACTGCAAGAGAATCAAAAAGTGAAAAGAAGAATAGCACAACGACAATGTTTATGCCGGCCACCTTGAATGTAGTGGAGTGGAATTTTTTCTTTAAAACGATGAATATCCCGCAACTAAGCAGGGCTATGTAGAAGAATGGACTGCCTGCAAAAATCATGCTGAATTTATAACAGATGATCGTAAAAAATTCCAGAATTATTTACAAGATCTGATTTTATCGAAGCCGTGGCATTTACACTTCCCAGAGTTTGGTGTATAATCTTTTCCGATATTTTTCAGGAGAGTGATTTGTATTTATTCAAAGATGTCTATCTGCTTGATCCGGTTGATGAAGGGGGATTTGATTTTTTCAGGGGTTCCATTCTTGTTGATGGAACAAAAATCGCAAGAATATTCGATGGTTCTCTGCCATCTGGATTTGAACTGCCGGATGATTGCGAAGTTATAGAAGGGAAGGGAACACTGATGCTTTTCCCCGGTTTTATTCAGACCCACATTCATCTGTGCCAGACACTCTACAGGAACAAGGCTGAGAATATGCCTCTTCTGCCGTGGCTCAAAGAGCACATCTGGCCATATGAAGCGAAACTCACAAAAAAGACGATAGGTCAGAGCGTGATCTTGTCGTTAAAAGAGATACTTTCATCCGGAACGACTGCCGTTCTTGACATGGGGACTGTCCGCCACACCGATGTAATATTTGAAATTATGGATATTGTCGGGTTCCGTTATACCGGCGGAAAGGCGATGATGGATGCAGGAGAAGGAGTTCCCGTTGATCTTGCTGAAAAAACAGATGACTCAATAAATGAAAGTGTCCGGCTTTATGAGAAATTCCACAATAAAAACAATGGTATGCTTAAATATGCCTTTGCTCCGAGATTTGTCCTTTCGTGCACGGATGACCTTTTAAAAGAGGTCAGAAAATTAAGCGATTATTACGGTATTCTTATTGAAACGCACGGTTCAGAGCATAAGGAAGAAGTTGAATATATCAGATCGAAGAGCGGTTTCGGCAATATTTCATATCTTTATCACATCGGAGCTTTGAATGAAAGATCTGTGATCGCACACACAGTACATCTTGATGAAATTGAAGTGGATCTGATCAGAAACCTCAAAGTGAGCACAGTACACTGCCCATCGACAAACTTAAAGCTTGGCAGTGGAATAGCTCCTATTTACAGGTACTTGCAGGAAGGAATAAAGGTCGGAATAGGTGCTGACGGAGCTCCGTGCAACAACGCTCTGAATATTTTTTCTGAACTTAAAGTGGCAAGTCTTTTACAGAAAGGTCTGGCTCACGATGCAAAGATAATGACCGCAAAGGATACATTGAGGCTTGCGACGGTCAACGGTGCGAAGATTCTCGGGATTGAAGACAAGGTTGGTAGATTGAAAGAGGGAATGGATGCCGATATTGTTGTTCTTGACATGGATACTCCGCAGACTCTCAATTTTGAATGTCATCCGTCGGCGGCTATTGTTTACGGGTGTGATCCAAGAAATGTGAAAGCGACGATGGTTGCAGGAAAATTCCTTTTCAGGGATGGTAGATTTTCTCAGGAAATTAATGATCTTGAGAAATTCTTCAATGAAATGTGAATAGCATAGCAAATAATTGGCGAAATTTGTAAAATCTGATAAATTACCCCGTTTTTGTTAATTTAGAACCGGAGTTGGTATGAAAGAAGCAGTTTTAATGATTCTGGCAGTTCTTTTGATGATTGCCGGATGTTGCAAAAAATGTGAAGAAAAAGTTGAGGATGTTAAACCGGCTGAACCGAAGAAAACTGGAAAATTTGCGGCTGATATTGAAGTTGTAAGTTATAGGATGGGTTTTGATACAGCAGTGACTGCTTTTCAGAGTTTTCCTGAAATGGATCCCGAAGCTATATGTCGCGGAGTGAAGGATGCAGCTGTCAAACCTGTGGAACCGAAATACAGCGATGATGTTTTCAACCGGTCGATGGCTCTGATCAGAAGGGATAAAATTACGATTGATGCTGAAAAAAGGCTCGGTGAATATATGAGAAATCAGCCGGTAAGCGAAAAATATATGAAAGAAGTTGAAAAGAAAAAAGGATTAAAAAAACTTGATAAAGAGGTGTTTCTTGAAGTTTTAAAAGAAGGGACAGGCGATAAAGTCACCATGAAGGATATTGCCGAAGTGAATTATCAGGGATGGGATGCAAAAGGGACTCTTTTTGACAGTTCGTTCAAAAGGAAAAGAACTTCCAGATTTAACCTTCACGATCTTATTGAAGGTCTAAGAATTGCAGTGCTCGAAATGAAAAAAGGGGGAAAATACAAAGTTTACATACCTGAAAAGGCCGGATACGGTTCAAAAGGTTTTAGAAACAGGGTAGAAGCAGGGATGGCTCTCATGTTTGAAATCGAAATTGTAAACATAGAAAAAGGTAAAGCAAAAGATCCGGCAACAGAAAAGGTTGATCCCGGCAAGCTTATTGAAAAGATGGGGACTCATAATGAAGGTGTCAAAAAGAACTGATTATATATCATGGGATCAGTATTTCATGGGAGTGGCTCTGCTGAGTGCTCAGAGGTCAAAAGATCCTAACACACAGGTCGG
This sequence comes from uncultured Spirochaetales bacterium, assembly GCA_964630905.1. Taxonomy (GTDB): domain Bacteria; phylum UBP6; class UBA1177; order UBA1177; family UBA1177; genus JAGOEX01. The sequence goes on from CAZVWR010000039.1 coordinate 15,344, forward strand.
GGCATGCATAGTCAACAGCGAACACAGAGTAGTCGGCGTGGGTTATAACGGTTTTCCATCAGGTTGCGATGACAGTTATCTGCCATGGGCAAGGGAAGGGTCTTTTCTTGAGACAAAGTATCCTTTCGTAGTTCATGCCGAACTCAATGCGATCCTTAATTCAATAAAAAATCTAAGGGGTTGCACAATCTATGTTGCACTGTTCCCGTGCAATGAATGTGCCAAAGCTATCATTCAGGCGGGAATTTCTGAAATAGTTTATCTCTGTGACAAATATGCTGAAACTGATGTTGTCAAGGCATCAAAGCTGATGCTTGAGCAGGCAGGGGTTAAAATGAGAAAACTCGATCCTGTTCCTGAAAATATAGTGCTGAAGTTCAGCTGATCAGTTAAGCTCCATCCCCATATTATCTATCATTAGACATGATTTTCCCCTGAGCGGAACAAGTTTAAAGAAGTGGTTACCTGTTTCAAGGAAAAGAGTTGTCTGAAAAACATTTCTCGTCTGAATATCGGAGTGACTGCTGAAAATCCCGATCTGTTTTCCGTCAATTTCAAAAGCAAAATCAGCACCGCATTCATCGGAAACATAGTAAAGTTCGATGTCATACTCACCCGATTCAAGCACCGGATGGGAAAAGTCGTAGTAACTTTTTTCGTGAATATCTTCAAAACGCATCGCAAAGACACTGCCGTTTGAAACATCAACGGTGAGTTGCTTTACAGGATAGAATTTTTTATATTCATCTTCGCTTGTTGCAAAATTAACACCGTAGTCAGGCCTTCCAGTTCTGGGAAGCCGTTTGTCCTCAAATTCAAAATGGATCCTGTCCCTGATCTGTGTAAAGACCGGTGTGACAGATGTTCTTACTGCAATTTTGCTGTAGTAATCTATAACATACGCCCCTTCAAAACCGTGCTTTTCCATGAAATATGCAGTTGCATAACTGTTCTCTTCGCCAAGATCAAGGAGTATAAGGTTCCCGTGTCTGTCGTAAGGCGGTTTTTCCATGAGGTTGAGAAAAACACTGCCGTATAAATTCGGAACAAAGACGATACTGTTCTTGATCCCTTCTTTTTCGATGGCCCTTTCAACCGCCCTGTCTGTTTCCCAGAAAGCATCTGAGAACTGGCTGATCAGTGCAGGCATTATGGTTGTTGAAAGAAACACGGTCATGGATATAGGAAGAGCTGCGATCAGAGGTTTCAGCCATTTTTTCCGGGAATCAAATATTTTGAAAAATGCAATGCCTGCCGGAATGAGAAGAAGTGAAGCAGTTTCAGCAAGATATCTTGGACCGAAAAGATTGCCGGGAAGGTAAAAGAAATAATAACCTGCAAAAAATGTTATGAAAAACAAAGCAAGTTCGATGCTTTTCCTGAAAGCGAAAACAAAAGAAAGTATCACAAAAACAAAAATTAGAGGATGCCCTGAAAGATTGAAGTTCATAAGCGTTATCTTGGTGAACGCAACCCAGAATGCATAGCTGAAAGTGAGTCCTTCGGCCGGAAGAAAATCCCCTTCGGTGTTTGGACAACCTTTGCCGATACCGAGTCTGTGGCAGAAAGGGTAGGGTTCTCTGGTTAAAAAATAGACATCCTGCGGGAATAGAGTGGGGTGACCAGTGTAAAAATAGTTGTGGAATAGAAGCAGAAACCCTGTAAAAATAAAGGGCATGGTGAAATAAACCGCATCACGGAGTTTTCTGTTCTTCAGATACATGAACGCAAGAACTGCAACATAAAGGAACACAGCGTTCTGAGGGCGGATGAAAAGAAGAATCGCTCCCGATATTCCTGAAAGAACATAAGTCCACGGTTTGTCAGATGAAAGAATGAGATATATAGGAAGGAGAGTTAAAACCAGATTGAATGAGTGTGTCATATAGGAAGCACCCATGAAAAGATAGAATGAGCTGAAAACAGCGAATATCATAGCAAAAAAGGAAATTCTTTTGTCATCTGTCTGCCTGTCGGCAATTTTCCCAAGAAGAAAAACCGCTATTCCGTTGCAGAGAGGGGTGAAAAACTGTGAAATCCCGAGAAGCTCAAAAGGGACAAGGAAAATGGAAAATCCAGGCAGAAAAAGCGAGAAGAAACGGTTGTTTATCTCAACATTAAAAGTGTTCTGGTAATATTCATAAAGTTCGCTCGCAGGGAGATGGAACGAGCCGGTTTCAATAAAAACTCTGGCAGTCCACAGAAAATGTGCTGCATCAATGACATGAGGTATAGAATCAAAGACAAAGACTGCAATAAGTGCCGAAAAAAGAAATCCTGCAAAAGGGAGGAACTTGTATCTGTGACGAACAAGAAAATTGAAGACGGAACTGGATGTGTTTGGAATTATTGCATAAATTGCGTATAAAGAAATAATTACAATCAGAAGTGTAATATGAAAAGCAGGGTAGAATGCGGTCAAAACAGTCCAGAACCTTCCCCTTGTTCCCCATACGAAAAAGAAAAGGAAAAAAAGTATTGAAACGGCTATTCCTGCGATATTATATTTTTTCATTCTACATCGATTTTTTTCAGTTCAAGTCCAAGCTGTACCGCTTCTTTAACAGCCATGCTGTTTGTGATAGCATCTTTCCTGTTTTTTAAGGCATTGATCCGTTCGAGCTCTTTTTCACTCTGAATGCTCATATCACTTCCTGCTTCAAGCCTGACCTCAAGTTCACGGGATCCTTTGAAATAATCACTGAATTTCTGTTTCAGACGGTGAATAATATCTTTCTTTGCCATTTCCAGGCTCATGTCCACAGAAAGAGTTATAAGATAACCGTCTTCGCTGTAAGGAATGTTCACAAGAGCACCGTAAAAATAGGGGTCATCATCTTTTAAATACTCAGTAAAAGATTTCCAGTCGTACTCACGAACTTGTTCAGCCGGTTTTTCCGGTTCAACATTTTTTATTACAGGCACCGGTTCAGAGAGATTTTTTTTTTCCTCTGCGGGTTTCAGATCTCTTGCATCAGGATCTATTGATGATGCCCCTTCCGAAAGTGCTTTGGCAAAAGCCCGGAAATCTTCCATTGCTGGGAAAGTGCAGGCGGTTATTACAGCAACTTCAAATATCATCAGTGCAAAGTCAGATGTTTTTATTAATTCATGTTGTTCGTTCCAGAACCTGAAAAGCCTTATCCAATCAGGGCTTGAAGCCATTACAGAACATTTTTCTATCCACTCTTTCTCCTCTTTGGGGGATTCAAGATAATCGTGATTCTTAAGTTCGCTGAAAAGAACAATGTGGTGGAGAAGATATAAAATATCCTTTGCCGCCTTTTCTATGGATTTGCCGTTGCGGTATATTTCTGTAACAAGAGATACAGCAGCAGCAGGATCTTTCTTTATAACCGCTTCAATTATTCCGCGAATCTGTTTTTTGTCTGAACATCCCAGTATGAGAGAACACTCCTGTTCTGTAATACTTCCGTCACCGAAAGTGATGAGCTGTTCGAGAATTGTCTGGCTGTCACGCATACTTCCTTCACCCTCTCTGGCAATTGCATAGAGAGATTCCATGTCGTATTTGTGTCCTTCAGAATCGAGTATCTTGGAAAGCTGTTTGGCAACATCATCAAGTGAAAGCCTTTTAAGATCATATCGCTGGCATCTGCTTAGAACGGTTGCAGGTATTTTCTGATGATCGGTCGTTGCAAGGATGAAAATGGTGTGAGACGGCGGTTCTTCAAGTGTTTTGAGCAGTGCGTTGAATGCCGATTTTGAAAGCATGTGAACTTCATCTATCACATATACCTTGAATTTTGATTTGACAGGATAATAGGAAATGTTCTCCTTGATGTTCCTCACATCATCGACAGAGTTGTTTGAAGCACCGTCTATCTCAACAAAATCGGGACTTCTCCCTTCAGTTATTTCAAGACAGTTCTCACATTTGTTGCAAGGTTCACCGTTATTTTGCAGGTCAAGGCAGTTCACACTTTTAACAAGTATCCTTGCAAGTGTTGTTTTTCCTGTTCCCCTGATGCCGGTAAAAAGATAAACGGGAGCTATTCTTTTGTTGAGAACCGCATATTTCAGGGTTTCTGTTATGTGTTCCTGTCCTACGACCTGATCAAAACGCTGAGGTCTCCACTTTCTTGCAACAACCTGATAACTCATTATTACACCTTAATAAAAAATAAAGCACACGGCATTATATAAAACAGTTTAAAGCTGTAAAGAAAAAGGGAGTCCTTTTATTTCCTGTCGGCGGCACAGCGGAAGCCGAAGTCTATCGCAGGATCATCGAGTTTGCAGGCGCTTCTGAAAGCAGTTCTGACCCTTCTTTCATCGTAGAGATACGATCCGCCTCTGCAAACTTTGAACTTATCATATTCCGGCTCATCCGGTCCTTTGACGTCGCGTTCTGAAGCTTCAGCGGTAGAATAGAAATCCTTCTGATACCAGTCACTTACATATTCAGAAACATTCCCTCCCATGTCAAAAAGTCCAAATTGTGAAATTCCTTTGGGTGTTGTTCCGATCGGGAATGTGACTCCATATCCGCAGCCTGATGAAACTGTTTTGATTATTGCCCGGTCGCAGTCAGGAGCAGGGGAGTCGCCCCATGGATAGATCTGGACATTTCCGGCCCTTGCCGCTTTTTCCCATTCCGCTTCTGTAGGGAGTCTCATTTCAGCCCATTCGCAAAATGCTTTTGCTCCGTACCAGGTAACACAGTTTGCAGGATGATTTTTTCTTTCGCTGTTGCCTATGTTGCAGGAATAAGTTTCTGTCGAAGTCCTGTAGTGCGGTTCATCAGCATTGTTGTTGCTGCATGCACCGGCTGCGATACACTGTTCATACCTTTCGACATTTACTTCGAACTTATCTATCGCATATTCAGAAAGCCGCGGTTCATGAACAGGAGTGTTATCTTCTTCGCAGCGTCCTTCCTTGTCAATGTCGCAACCCATTTTGAACCAACTGTCGGGAACAACGGCATAATTCAGTGTGCAATCACCCTCGTCTATCCATTTTCCGTTTTTACAGATCTGTTTCTGCATCCGCTTAAAATCACCTGGACACATTTTGAACTGCTGATCTCCTTCATAAAGGACAGCTCCGCCTGAGTAGCAGAAAGATTCCGCAAATTCATCAGGATTTTCTGAATCATTTGAACTGTCAGCTGTTTCATTATCTGTAATGTTTTCAGTATCTTCTGCAACATTGTTGTCGTCAGCCGTAACATCATTGTCAACCGTTGTTTCGTCCTCTTCTACTCCGCACGAGAAAAGAATGAATGTCGCAAAGATCAGCAAAATAATATGTCTGAACATTTATTACCCCTTTTGTTTTGCAATTTTTGAATGAATTTCTCTAATAAGCTGTTCCTTCGCAAAAGGTTTTGAAATATATCCGTCCATTCCGGCAGACAGGAACTTGTCTCTGTCAGTTTTCATGGCATAGGCAGTGAGAGCTATTGCCGGAGTTCTGTAACCTTTATCTTTTTCAAAATCTCTGATGTTCCTTATGGCTTCAACTCCGTCCATAACCGGCATCTGGATGTCAAGAAGAAGAAGATCAAATTTTTCAATTTTATACAGGGCGAAAGCTTCAAGACCGTTACTGACATTTTTTATTTTGCACCCTTCTTTTTCAAGGTATCTGTTGACAAGCTCTTTGTTTACCGGGTTGTCTTCGGCAAAAAGTATTCTCAGCCCTTTCAGACATTTGTCAGATCCTATAAATATTTCAGCAGAATCAAAAGGATCTTTTCCTCCGTTGACCTCTATCGGAATGAAAAATGAGAAAGTGGTCCCTTTTTCAGGCAGATTGGATTTTGCTGTAATTGTCCCTCCCATCATTTCAACCAGTCGTTTGGTTATCGAAAGACCAAGCCCTGTTCCTTTATATTTCTTTCTGAAACTTGAATCGATCTGAGTGAATTTATCAAAGATCATATCCATTTTATCAAGAGGTATTCCTATGCCGCTGTCTCGCACTTCAACATTCAGCATTCCGTTTTCATTCCGGCAAGTTATGCGGATGTCTCCGATTTCTGTGAATTTTACTGCATTTGAAAGGAGATTGTTAAGTATCTGGGTCATTCTGAGTTGATCGAGCATTATTGTTTCAGGTATCGACGGATCTATTTTAATTGATATCTGAAGGCCGTCCTTTTCTGCAAAACCTTTTACAGTTTCCGTTATGTTCCTGATCAATTTGCCGAAGTTGACAGGTTTTTTCTCAATTGAAATATTGCCTGAATCAATTACGCTTAAGTCAAGTATGTCGTTAATGACACCAAGAAGCGTTTCGCTGCTTTTTTCAGCGTATCCGAGATATTCACGCTGTTCATCATTCAGACCAGTTTCCTTAAGAAGTGAATGCATCCCCATGATTCCGCTCAAAGGGGTTCTGATCTCATGGCTCATATTGGCAAGAAAGGCCGTTTTTGCTTTGTTAGCTTCATTGGCGATCACTTTCAGGGAATGTTCCTCTTCAAAGCTTATCCTGTGGTTGAACGATACAAGGGCTCTGCGGTAAATGACAATGTTGATGAAAATGGAAATGAATGTGGCAACTGAAATATCAAGGACATATCCTGTGAATGAAGGCCCGTCAGCCACAAAACTCACTGCAAACATGGCAAAACAGGCAAGCAATATAAAATTGACAGCAAATTCAAAGGGGCGCATTTTAACAGCACTTGCAACCCCGAGGATCGTTATAAAAAAAGTTGTTGTATTGCCGTGCATAAGGTGACATGTCGGAGTTGTAAGAAGTGCATAGCTCATAGCAGTATAAAGAAAAGCACGCCAGTAGATCTTGGTAAACACAGAACACCTTTCTTCGTTTTTGCACCGGTTCTTTTTTATCAATCCTGAAAAATAGATCCCGAAAAGGATGACAATATAAACTGCATGGATGATCGAGATCTGGAAAAACCCCGGTTTAAAAAAAAGGTCACGATCAAAAAAATAGCGGTGAAGATCAAGAGCTATGAGAGGAATGTGAAATATTCCGACAGCAAGTGCAACAGCTTTTGCAAATTCAAAATTTTCAATATCGTTCTGTTTTGAAAAAGCAGAATACCGTTCAGCAGTGATGGCAGATTCATTTTGTGTCATGCTTAGCACCTTTTGTTATTGATTGCCAAAATACTAAAATCTGGAATATGATACATGAAAAGGATTTTTTTGAAAATTATTTTGCAAATTCTTATTGACTCAAAGGTGTGCGACAGGTAGAATTGATATGCCTGCCTGGTGCGAGACAAAGGGCGATAGAAGTTTTTTCCTTGATAAGTTTTTGGGGTTTGTACTAATACTGCTTATTAAAGCGGTGCGGCTTTCCCCACCTGTGTGAACAGGATAAAACTTGCCCGAAGTTACGGCCAAGGCGGGTATTTTTATTTTTTAAGTCCGGTGAGTTTGTAGAGTGAACTGATTTCAGTATCAGTAAGCGGTCTTATTTCGCCTTTTTCCATTCCGTTGCAGGTGATATTGGCAAAAGAGACCCTTTCGAGCTGAATGACTCTGCATTCCACAGCTTTGACAAGTTCCTTGACCTCTCTTTTACGACCTTCGTTCAGAACCATCATTATATCTGTTACTTTTTCTCCGCGGCGGTTAAGCACAGTAAGCTTTTCAGCTTTCATTACAACACCTTCGATCTCAATGCCCGATATTATTCTCTGAGATTTTTCCTCAGTAAATTCACCGGCGATCGTTGCTTTATAGATTTTTTTAACATTGAAGGAAGGGTGGGTGAGGCGGTAATGGAGTTCCCCGTCAGTTGTAAGTATCAGCACACCTGTCGTGTCAAGGTCGAGCCTTCCGACTGGGACAGATTTTGAACCTTCCGGAAGAAGGTCCGAAACGGTTTTTCTTCCGCGGTCGTCAGATGATGTGGAAAGGATGCCGGCAGGCTTGTAAAGCAGATAATATTCAAGCTTTTCTGCACTCTGAATTTTTTTGCCGTCAAATTCGACAACATCGTTATCAGCATCAACAGTGTCTGACAGAATAGCTTTCCTGCCGTTTATTGTTACACGCCCGTCGTTTATCAATTCTTCGGCTTTTCTTCTTGAAGCTATGCCTGATTGTGCGATAAAGCGGTTAATTCTGATTTTTTTATCAGTCATAGATCCCCTTGTTCATGCAGCATCTTTTAAATTTCTGACCGCTTCCGCATGGGCAGTCATCATTTCTTCCCACTTTCGGAGTGTTTCTTTTCACAGGTTCCTTTTCAACGGAAGTGGTTGTATTCCTTTGGATCTCCGCTTCCTTCTTCTGTTCCTTCTGTTCAAATTTTTCAACGGCCTCCTGAGTGACCACCTGAACGGCAAAAAGTCTCTTGACAGATTCAAAATAGATGCTGTTTATCATATCAGTGAACATTCTGAACCCTTCCCGTTTATATTCGAGTTTGGGGTTTTTCTGTCCATATCCTCTAAGCCCTATCCCTTCACGGAGATGATCCATGTTCTGAAGATGTCTTCTCCAGTAGGTATCAAGAACTTCAAGAACAATATGTCTTTCCATTTCATTGCTGAGTTCAGTTGAATACTGAGCCATTTTAATATCGTATCTTTCAATGAGAAAATCATAAATTTTCTGTGCCAGAGTTGACATCGCCTGTTCAGAGTTTTTCATCCCTCCAAAGTTCTGCGGATCAAGAGCGTTTTCGAGTCCGCCGCTGTTTTCGGGGGATGTCACTGAAACGATGTATTCCCTTATGCTTTCATAATCCCATGAAGAGGGAAGTGCTTTTTCGGGAACGGATGTGGTGACGCAGAAATTTACTATTTCCTCTATCATTGAATAGATGACATCCTTGTTTTTTTGTCCGCCTGTCAGGATGTCTCTTCTCATTGCATAGATGGTTTTTCTCTGCTGGTTCATGACATCATCATATTCGAGGACATTCTTTCTTATGCTGAAATTGTGTCCTTCAACTTTTTTCTGTGCGTTTTCAATGGATTTTGATATCAGTTTGTGTTCGATCGGCTGGTCTTCCTCTATCCCGAGACGGTCCATGACAGAAGAGAGCCTTTCGCTTCCGAAAATTCTCATGAGGTCGTCTTCAAGACTCAAGTAGAACCTCGATGATCCGGGGTCTCCCTGACGACCGCTTCGGCCTCTGAGCTGATTATCGATACGACGCGATTCGTGCCTTTCGGTGCCTACGATATGAAGACCTCCGGCGGCAAGGACCTCTTTTTTCTCTTCAGCGCATATCCTCTCATATTTACTCAGTATTTCTTTGAATTCAGGAGTGGCGGTGTCAACGGTCTCCATTGTTTTTTCCGCTTCGGCATAGGCAAGTTTTTCAGGATTTCCTCCAAGCACGATATCAGTGCCTCGACCGGCCATGTTGGTTGCAATGGTTATTGTCCCTTTTCTTCCTGCCTGTGCGACAACATCAGCTTCCTTCATGTGGAACTTTGCATTCAGGACATTGTGCTTTATTCCTCTTTTGGTAAGAAGATGGCTCAATCTTTCTGATTTTTCAACACTGACCGTTCCCACAAGTACCGGCTGTCCGTTGCCGTTTTTCTCAAGGATCTCTTTTATAACGGCGTTTTCCTTTGCGATCTCATTTTTGTATATCTGATCGGGGCGGTCCGCTCTTATGACAGGTCTGTTTGTCGGGATCACAGTGACTCCCAGATTATATATTTCGGCAAATTCGCGTGCTTCGGTGTCTGCTGTTCCCGTCATGCCTGCGAGTTTTTTATACATTCTGAAAAAGTTCTGATATGTGATGGTTGCGAGTGTCTGGTTCTCCCTTTCGACCTTTACCCCTTCTTTCGCTTCAAGGGCCTGATGAAGTCCGTCGCTGTATCTTCTCCCTTCCATCAACCTTCCGGTGAATTCATCAACGATCATAACTTTCTGCAGACCATCGAAGTCTTTTACAACATAATCAACATCTATATGGAACATGAAATTTGCTTTCAATGCCTGCTGAACATGGTGGACAAGTTCAAGGTTCTCAGGAGCGTAAAGATTCGCAACTCCGAGCATTGATTCAAGTTTTGCAATACCTTCAGGAGTCAGTATGGCGTTTTTCGATTTTTCATCTTTTGTAAAATGTTTTTCATCAGAGAGGGTTCTGACAACTGCATTCACCCTTACATAAAGATCAGTGCTTTCATCACTCGGACCTGAGATGATGAGAGGAGTTCTCGCTTCATCAATAAGGATCGAGTCAACTTCGTCAACTATGGCATATCGAAGTTCTCTCTGAACATAATGGTTTATGTCGTATTTCATATTGTCGCGGAGATAATCAAATCCGAATTCGCTGTTAGTTCCATAAGTTATGTCAGATCCGTAAGCGACACGGCGTTCTTTTGTCCCCAGTCCGTTCATAATGGTGCCTACGCTCATTCCGAGAAAACGGTAGATCTGCCCCATCCACTCAGCATCTCTTGATGCAAGATAATCGTTGACTGTGACAAGGTGTGCACTTCTTCCTTCAAGTGCGTTGAGATAGAGAGCAAGTGTCGCGACAAGCGTTTTACCTTCACCTGTCTTCATTTCAGCTATCTTCCCCTGATGAAGGACAATGCCGCCTATCATCTGGACATCGTAATGTCTCATTCCGAGGGTTCTGATGGACGCCTCTCTTACAACGGCAAAAGCTTCCGGAAGTATGGAATCGAGTGATTCTCCGTTAGCAATTCTCTGCTTGAACTCAAGGGTTTTGAGCATCAGTTCGTTGTTGCTTAAAGGTTTAACAGAACTTTCAAGATCGTTAATTCTCGAAACAAGCGGCAGAATGGATTTAATATAGCGGTCGTTTTCAGTTCCGAAGATCTTTTTTATCATGTATTTGAACATCGGGGCACTCCAAAATCAAAAAATAAAGAAAAACAGGTGATATGATCAGAATTTGAACAGATCGCCAAGCTTTGTTTTTGCGTCGATCTCGTCACTTCCGTCCTCACCCTCGTCTTTTATGAACTCAAATGATGAACAGAAATTTGATTTGTCCCGTTCCCTGATGAAAGACCGTGAATCTTCGCGGCATTCATTTGTGTAGTTGACATCGTGGAACCGGCAGTTGAGACAGCAGTGAAGATCAGCGTAGCAGTGCGGACAGACATCCTGCCTTCCGACTTTGCCTCTGATATCCTCAAGGTCCTCGTCAAGTGATTTTTTGCAGTTATGACAGATGTAAATCGCCATTGATACCTCCATTAAAAAACATAACGGAATACAATATAATTAGAGTAGCTGAAAAATCAAGAAGCAGTTTTACTGAAGTTACCCAAAAAATTTTCAGCAGATTTCTAACTAATCGTGAGAGCCGTTTTGATTTGAGGAGAAATCATTCCCTCATTCGACCTGCTCATCATTGCTCAAACGGACACACTCCTTCTTTTTCACAATAGCAGTCGAGGTCTCGAACTGCCTGTGTCGATCCCTGAAGAAACTGATAAACTATCCATTTTCCTTCCCATTCTCCAAATCCGAGATTGGGGTTTGTTTTAAATGGATGATCGGCAAGTTTTTTCATACATGTTCTTTTCTTCTTTGCCAGATTGTAAAAGCAGTGATTCCCGTTCCAATCTCCGTTTTCATTGGTAATATAAGATTCTGTGTAAAATATAAATCCGTCTTTGTAATTTTCCGGTGTATAACCATATTTCACCCAGTAAGGATCAGTTTCCGAGAATGTGTTTTCAATCACTGAATATGTTTTCTTCCCTTCTTTTGAAACAGTTATTTTCGTTATTGTAACTTCTGAATTCAATCTTGATTCATATGCTGTCTCTGTTTCGTCATTCTCGTTTATTACAGCAAATCTTATTGTTTCGCCTTCACGGTTTATCTTTACGCAGTCATCAACACTCTTGGGAGTTTTTGACAGATCACAATAATATGCCATCCCGTCAATATCATGAAAAACAACTTTGTCATTCACAATCTGCGGAAAAAGAGACAATCCTTCCATAAGTTTCGTCCATTTCCATGTTCCGACTTTCGCATACATGGTGGAACTCCCTTCACCGTCTTTAACTTCTATGTTTGCCATTGCCCATTTCTCACTTAATGCAGGAGTATAAGAAACATATCTGATTGTTCCGGGATATACAACTCTCCTTGTTCCGTCATTGCAGGAATATGAAAGATAATATCTTACATTGTTTGCAGCTTCATAATAATTAAAATTATTAATTATATGCAGCATGCATCCTTTGTTGTATGTTCCTGTTTCAAGAGAATCTGGAGAAAGAGCTTTGTATTTCCTTGTTTCAGGATCATATTCCATGGTTTTGGCATAAGTACGGTATTTTTTGTAATCAAGAACAACATTTTTCAAAAAAAGTCCCACTTTCCCGTCACTTATGTCAAAATGTTTGATTGCCCCTGCGGTGGAATCTGTCGCCCATTTACCGCCTGTTGAGATTGAACGGGCGGAAAGAACAATATCACATTCGTGTGGACGGTAGGGAAGTGAAGGCAATCCTTCCAGTGCCGCATCCCATTCAGCTTGTGTCTGTGGCTTTAAGTCAGCCATATCGCAGGGATAACCGTTCTCACATTCTGTTTCAGGTGCAACCGCATAAAGTGCCGCTGCTGCATCTTTCCAGAGGTTTTCAACACATTGCGGATCTTTCACTGTCGGTTTATCACATTTCCGGCAGAAATGAATGCTCAAGTCATCGTTGTAATAGGGAAACTTTGCCTTTGCAAGTTCAGGACATTCTTCCGCTCCCTGATAATCAACATCTGCAAGCTCGACTTCATCATCAGTTTCATCCGACTCCGCGTCTTCCGACTCCGCCAAGGCTTCGTCGGACAAGTCGTCGGAAAGATCGGCATCCATTTTGTCATAATCATGGTCAAAATCAGGTAAGTCCTGAGAATCATGGTCGCTCTTCGGGTTATTGCCGTTGCAGGATGTGCACGACCAGAACAACAGCAGAAGCAATATAATTAATATGTTACGCATTATTCCCCAAACGGACACACTCCTTCCTTTTCACAATAGCAGTCGAGATCTCGAACTGCCTGTGTTGATGTTCCTCTGAACTGGTAAGCCATCCATTTACCTTCCCATTCACCATATCCAAAATAATATTTTTCCATCCCCTGAACCTTTTTCATGCACACTGTTTTTTTTGTCTTTCTGTTATGGAAACATGCATTGCCATCTTTTTCTCCACCATTCTCAATCAAGGTTTCGTTATAATACAGCGTTTCGTTTGTAACTTTCTTCAAGGGATATCCTGCCCCCTTCCATACTTCATCTGTTGATTCATGTGTGGTTATCAATTTTGAATATTCCTTTTTCCCGTCTGTTCCAATCTTCAGTCTTTTTATCGAAAAAACTCCTGATATATCTGATTCATACAATATTTCTGTTTCGTCATCTTCATTTATCAGAGGATATCTTATCTCTTCAGATTCATTTTCATTTACAAGCATGCAATCATCGACACTTTTCGGGGTTTTTGACAGATCACAGTAATATCCTTTAAATGAATCTGTGTAAAATATTGCCTTGTCATTTACTATTTCAGGTTGATACGACAATCCTTCCATCAGTTTCGTCCATTTCCATGTTCCGACTTTCGCATACATGGTGTATTTTATCCCACCATCTTCTTCCTGAATATTAGCTATTGCCCATTTTTCACTTAATGCAGGGGTATATGAAACAAAGTTTATGTTCCTCGGATAAACGACTCTTTTGTTGCCATCACTGCAGGAATAGGTCAGATAACTCCGGAAAGTATTTTCTTCAGAGTATATATGCCGGTTGTTTACAATGTGAAGCATGCACCCTTTGTTATAAGATCCAGTTTCAAGAAGATCTGGGGACAATGCTCTGTATTTCCTTGTTTCAGGATCATATTCCATTGTCTTTGAATAAGTCTGATATTTTTTGTAGTCAAGAATAACATTTTTCAAAAAAAGTCCAACCTTCCCGTCACTTATGTCAAAATGTTTTATTGCTCCTGCGGTTGAATCTGTCGCCCATTTACCGCCTGTTGAGATTGAACGGGCGGAAAGAACAATATCACATTCGTGTGGACGGTAGGGAAGTGAAGGCAATCCTTCCAGTGCCGCATCCCATTCAGCTTGTGTCTGTGGCTTTAAGTCAGCCATATCGCAGGGATAACCGTTCTCACATTCTGTTTCAGGTGCAACCGCATAAAGTGCCGCTGCTGCATCTTTCCAGAGGTTTTCAACACATTGCGGATCTTTCACTGTCGGTTTATCACATTTCCGGCAGAAATGAATGCTCAAGTCATCGTTGTAATAGGGAAACTTTGCCTTTGCAAGTTCAGGACATTCTTCCGCTCCCTGATAATCAACATCTGCAAGCTCGACTTCATCATCAGTTTCATCCGACTCCGCGTCTTCCGACTCCGCCAAGGCTTCGTCGGACAAGTCGTCGGAAAGATCGGCATCCATTTTGTCATAATCATGGTCAAAATCAGGTAAGTCCTGAGAATCATGGTCGCTCTTCGGGTTATTGCCGTTGCAGGATGTGCACGACCAGAAAATTAAGATAATTACTGCAAAATACTTCATAAAACCTCAAATAGCAC
>CAZVWR010000040.1:0-28988 GCA_964630905.1 uncultured Spirochaetales bacterium
GTTTCATTTGATGTTGAAGTGCCTGAAGATTTCAGGGTTTTTGAAATACTTGAACTGAGAAATGGTCTTTTCAGCACTCCGAATTATTCAATAATCGGCAGAACAGTCACATTTCAGAACATTGGATTGGGGCATAACGATGCAGGAAGAATATTTGTTCTTAATGCTGATGCTGATGTTAAAACCGATATGCTTTCAAGGATGAGTTACTGATGAAATGAATTTGGGATGGAGGAAATTCATGAGAAACATATTTATTTTTTTATTCTTTGCGGTTTTCATCATCAGTTGCAGTGAAAATAAAACTTCATTACAAGGAACTGATACCGATTTTCAATACAGTGATACGAACAGTTCAGGAAACGACACACCTCTTCCCAATAACGATGAGAACTCTATTCCTGATGAGAAACAGACAGATTATGAACAAAACGATATTGAAAATGATGATCCTGATAATTCAGCAGATACAGATGAAGAAACGGCGGACTATGACAGCGGAGATATTCCCGCAAAGATCTGTGAACCCGGTGAGAAAAAATGCAGTAATGATGAAAAAAGACTTTATACCTGCAAAGATAATGGCCTTGAATGGCTCATTGAGGAATGCGAAAAGAACTATTACTGCGACAGTGAATTATTACAGTGTGAAGAACTTTATGTGATAAGCATCGATGACACTGCGGAATATACGAGACTTTTAAAGATCAGTGTTGTTACAGGTGACGGAATGGAGATATGCAAGACAGCAATGCAGTCCGGATATAACTCTTCGACCTTTACCAGGGAAAGCATTCTTTATCTTTCAAGAACCGGATATATCGACAGAATGGACCCTAACACATGTGAAATTACTGAAGTCGGAGCAACAGGCTTTAAAGCAATACCTGGAATTACCAGTAATTATGAAAACGGTATTTACGGAGTTGCTAACAACAATAACGATCCGGATAAGAAGAATAAGTTTCTTGATATCAATCTTGAAACCGCTGAAGCGACTGTTATCGGTGATCTCGGAAGTGATTTCGGTACGACTGGAGCTACATGGTGTGAAGAATTACAGATCGTTTATTCGATAAACGGATCTGATGATAAACTTTACGAAATAGATCGAACTACAGGCACTGCGACATATCTTGTTGACCTTGTTGATGAAAATGGCGATCCATTCGATTTCGGATCTGTCGGAATTGAGCTTCATCCGCTTAATGGCGAAATATATGCCTGCTCAGGAGTTGCAAAAGAACTTCTTCATATTGATCCCCAGACAGGCACAGTAACAAAGATTGGAACAGGAATGGGACACGAAAAACAGGATTGCGACAACCTCGGTGCCCCCTGGAAGAATGTCATCAATAAGCAGTGACCTTAATATTCCTGAAAATATTCTCGGCTATAACTCTGTTGGCTGTGTGATTTACATGTACACTGTCAAGAAAGTATTCATCTCCTCAGGGTTGAAATGTTGCCGTTAATTTTTTACACACCTTAGATAGGCACCCTTATCTTTTGCCATTGTGCCGCCGGATGCCATGTCGCTTGAAGCATAGACCATTCTGCGGTATGCATTTGTCGGATCATATTGAGTTGAAGTCCAGAACTGAGTTTCATAATTTTCATTTGAATAAGGGTTATAGTTCGAAGGGATAAAGTCTCCACCAATTTTTGCCGCAAAAAGTGAAGTGTTTCTAAGATCATCACCTGCTGTTGATGAGCTTGAATCGTCGGCAGAAACATCATAAAGTTTTACCAGAGCAGTAAACTCGGCAACACTTGGAATATGCCAGCCGGCAGGACAGATCCCCTGAGCTCCTTCAGATTCAACCCAGTTCATCACTTCATTCCATGTGTAAAAAGCACCGTATTCAGTACATTTCGCTTCATCGTTGTTATAGCAGTATTTTTCAATTTCTGTGTTATTTTCAGCTGTTTCCACGATTGTATTATCCCTGTCGATAGTAAGTTTTGTCCCAATATTGAGACTTTCTTTCATCCAGCACTTTCCACCAAGCAGAATAGTATTGTAAGTTTTTGAATCTCTTCCATCGGTCAGTACATCTCCGCATGTGAAACTTCCGCCGGTAGAGAAACTGATGTTCACAGTATCAGTAATAAATTCTTCACATGCAGGATTTTCAGGAGATGAAACTATCCACTGCAGGACATAGCTTGTTCCTGCAGTTCCTGTAAAAACGGTATTGTTCTTTGTGCTGTCAGCAAAACTTCCGCCTTCACCGCTTATGATCTGCCATTCACCGCTTCCCTCAAGAGGCTCGTTTGCCGCAAGAGTAGTGGAAGTTCCTGCAACTTCAAGCTGATCGGGACCTGCATCAGAAATTGCAATACAGCCGCTTGAACCTGTATCAAGAATGCATCTGGCGCTTTTCAGATTTGTTTTCTCCTCTTCATCGTCACCGATTTCAGTACTTTCATAAAAGGTGAACGGGAAGGCTTCAGATGAACTGCCGTAAGAAGTTGAAGACCAGTAACTTGCTCCGATATATTTTGTGCCGGCAGAATTCGTGTTATTGAAAAGCCTTATTTCAAGACCTGATTCCCCGCCCTGGACAAGAGCGGTTCCTGCATTCAGTAACCCGCCGTATTTATTTATAAGTGCAAGCCATTCGTTTGAAGTGGGAACATGCCACCCGTCCGGACAGATTCCCTGAGGATCATCGAGATTTCCGCCACTTCCTGCAATATTGTAATTTACAAGTTCATAATACTCATAAAGTCCGCCGAATTCTTCACATCCGTCTTCCGGGCACTTTTTCTCAACAATGCCGTTATCTGTCTGAGTTAAGTGAAGAATTCCTGCATCAAGATTTTCTCTGAACCAGCACTGGTTCCCGATCTTGACAGTGTTATATGTTTTTCCGGAATGTATTACTGTTTCATTTCCTTCGCACGGCTCACCATTTGCAATTGAAACCGATATTTCGTCAGACTGATCTCCGCAGACAGGGTCGGAAACAATCCATTTCAGGGTATAAATTTCACCACGGGCTCCTGAAAACCCAGATTCCGGATCAAATTTGTCAGAAACTGTTCCGCCTTCACCTGAAATAATTTCCCATTTGCCGGTAAGTCCGGCAGGAAGAACCGCATTGAGAGTAACTGAAGTTGTCAGACTCCATTCAATGTCATTTCCGGCATCAGCGGGTTCACAGCTTTCATCACCGAAAAGATCGATAAGAACGAGTTCATTATCCAGAGTGACGGCAGCAGAAAATCTGGGATTGTCAGAAATATACCTGAAAGAGTTTATATAATTTTCACCTTCGATCTTAACTGCTTCTGTTCCAAGCCAGCAGAAAAAATCATTGTTCCAGAATCCGAAAGATTTGTAAAACTGGTTCATATATTCTGTCGTGCAGTAAAACGGGAGTTCTGGGTGTCTGATCCCTTTTGCGATATTAGGAGCTGTTTCAGGATCTTGCAGAAAGTAGGTGCTGTCCCATTCTATTGCGCCGCTTCCGATTACGAACTTGTTTTTGTGAGCACGGTAAGGATATGGAGAACTGTGCCGGAAAGACATTTCTGAAAAACGGAGAGTGGAGACAACATTCAGGGAATTATTTTCTTTTTTGAAAATTGTAAAATGAATGTCGTCACTGCTGCTTTTCTTAGATAATACAAGAGAATATCCTTCTTCAAGCGGCTCGATGTGAATAACAGTGAACGGAACTCCGCTTTCATCAAACAGTGGCGAAAATGTTCCGGAATCACTCAATGAAAGAACAATGATATCGCGCTCTGCATCATCAGTTCCGGCATAAACAGTTGAACCGTCTGCATCAACTGCAAGCTTAACAGGATTTGCAGTTGCAACAGCCTTAAATGTTGAAATAAGTTCAGCTTCTAAAGTTGTTATGTCAAAAGAGAACAGTCTGCCGGTATCTGCTTTCTGCTGGTATTTTTCAAGCATGACAACCATCTCACCGTCTTTTGCAAACTTTGCACCGAGAAAATTCCTGTTTTTAAATGCTTCGGCAAGTGCAGGAAATAAGACCCCCGAAAGTTCATGAGTTTGAGTAAGTGTCATGGAATTATCATCAAATTCAAATACGAACACCCTTGTTGTCGATGGATCGGTTGAAAAGCTTGACCTTTTTTCTGCAACAAGCACTTTGTTATTTATCTGGTCGAGGATGAGAAGTTCTTCTTCAAAAGCAGCTGCAGTCTGAACGATCTGAGGATGAAGCATGGAGACATCAAAAGAAGTGTCTTCTTCAAGCCCCGGAAGCGGGAAGGAAAAATCAGGATGTGCCGTGATGGTGCCAAGTTCAATATCGATCGTAAACGAAATTTCTGCATTCTTTTTCTCAAGTCTTGCGGTATTGTGCTCCATCTGCTTTTCTTTATTATTTCCGGTCAATTCAACAGTTGTTGCAAGCTGATGAGCGCCGTACAGATAAGCTCCCATTACTTCAAGTCTGTATTTATTTCCGCCAAGAGAAGTCCATTTGTGCTCTGTATCGTTTGAGAAAAAGTCCTCAAGCAGGAAAGTTCTGGAATAAACACCGACCATATCGTCATCAATATTATCGCCGTCATTTTCATAAACACCGATCTCAACATAAATGGCAGCCATGTTACTGTTATCATTGAAAGATGCATCAAAAAGAGTTGTGTCATCCGGTGCGCTCAGTTCAAAACTTTCAGAATCAGTATCGCCGACAGTTGTGTTATTACTGATCTTGCGTTTTGTATAAGCTCTGAAAGGTGTTCCTTTTATCGTCGGATTTGTGCTTCCGTTTGTGTAAAGATGTCCGGACCCGGTATTATAACTCTGTGCATTTTTTATAGAAATACCGCGATATTCCGGAGTTCCGTCACCTACAGTACCGACACGGCTGTTGATCCTGAATTCTGCACGGGAAGTAACACCAGCAATGGTTTCTTCCATCGGATTGTGAATGATCGTTTTCATCAGGTTCACTTTAAGATCTGTGACAGGAAGTGAACGGACAACGCCGACTGCCGCCGCTCCGAGAGTTTTGCGGTGACTGTAACCGTTAAAATAATAGTAAGCCTGAGAAGCCATGAGGTTTTTGCCCATACTGCCCAGTCCACCGATGTTTTTCAGACCTTCATTGAGTGAATCGATATCGCTGAACACATCCTGCGAACCTTCAGGGAACATTCCGAGAATGTCTTTTGCCAGAAGCTGAGCTTCATAATTATTCGGCAGATTTCCTGCTTTTATCATTTCAAAAAGCGCTGTGATAGCATTTTTCTGAGTTTGGGAAAGAGCCGGATTTTCAAGCATTGAATCGAGGATCGCCTGATAGTCATATGTTTCAACATCTATTATTTTTCTCACATCTTCATAAACATAATAAGCATCAAGCATATTATCGGACTGTTGAATGTCACAGGCGAGATCGGCATACATCACACCTTTATCAAAAGAACTGTACTGTGCCGGAGCATCTGCCGGACCTGAAAATGAAAAGTGTTCGAACCCGTCTTCAAGACCGTAAAAGAGATGTTTCTTAGATGCACGGTTAAGTCTGAAATTGGCATTACCGATACTGTCATCAGCCGCCGCTCTTTCAAGCGATCTTGCATCGTTGAGAAATCCTACAGAACCGCACACAAGACGGTACAGATCTCCGGTTGCAATAGCGACAGCCGTATTGACGATCCATTCAGCAGCAGAAAAAAGCATTGCGTCTTCATCAAGTTTATCCCGCTCAATTGCAGAATAATCAAAAGAAAGCGGAGCAGTTTCATCTTTCAACCGTTCTTTTTCAACTCCGAAGACCGGCATATCCACAGGAATTACCGGATGAATGTCAAACCCTTCAGAATCAGAAATATTGTAAAGATTTCCATATGGGTAAGCCATCGAATTGATCTGGACAATTTTGTTTTTCCAGTTTTGATATGCTTCTTCATAATTTTCAGCAATTTCCTGATAAACTGCATCTTCGTAGTATTTTTTAACTTCAAGTCCAAACCACGGTAGACAAAGCGGAGGCGTTAAGAAAAGCTGATCGGCACATTTATCAAGGATCGCTTCATATCCTGATTCATGCTCAGCGCATGCGCCTGATGCATCGGTAAAAATTGTTTCAATTTCTGCGACAGAAACCGGTTTGCCGTTATCAACCCAGCATTTCCAAGCATAATATGTTCCGCCTGAACTGCCGAAATATTCATCGAGCTTTTTAGTGCCCAGAGTCATTCTCGGTGCCATGTTTGTATGGAGATTAATTTTCATTTCAGCCCGTTTTTCGCTATCAGGCTCGCCATCACGGGAAAATGCCGCAGTTTTCAGGATTCCAAGGACGAATTTTTTGGTCTGATCAGGTGTCATATCAATTTTAATCGAAATTGAAACTTCCGCAGGATCCGTAAGCTCGGCAACCGGTTCGGCTTTTATAATTTTACGACTGTTTTTATCAAGGATCACTGTTCCTTCGGGCACAACAAGGATTTCATGAAGGCCGTTTTCAGATAAAATGGTTCCTGCAACACCTGATTCAACAGCTGTGTTTTTTCCTTCCGGTGAGATGATCATCATGGTGTAAGGCGAATTCGAACTGTCGGCTGAGAAATATGTGTTCTGTATCGCACCGGTTTCATCTGCCGCATGGAAAAATGAGAAGTATGCCACTGGAGGAACTTCTCCGAATGAAGAACTTTCCGCAAGCATCAGATTGTTGATCTCAAGACCGTCGTCAGTGATGTAGCTATCTATATTTACAAGCGTTGTAAGAGATGTGATATCTACTGAAATATGAGTGTTGAGTTTAAAGGAAAAAGGGGCGCAGATATCATTGCGGAAAACAGGAAGAACGAAGAATTTCTTTTCGTTGGCAGTCAATTCAGCAGAGTTTATTTTTTCTCCTGCCGGATTATTAAGAATAAATTCTCCGCCTGTGGAATCGGCTGTAACCGTCAACAATGCAAGTCCGTTTTTATTAATTGAAAACATTCTTTTTGTTGTGTCAGTTGAGTCGTTTACTGCAAAAGGAGCCGATTCATCGCCTGATATATTCATCGGAAACTGCTGATTTGTAACCATGCAGCTGTTAAATTTGTTGCCAGCCCATTGCATTGCATCAGTGCTCGGCGAATCTTCTGTCGGCAGATCTTCCCGTTCGTATGGAAGCGGCATATCAGGATCGGTACGACCCTCAGCAGATTTCTGATTGGAACCTTCAAGGACTTGTGATGGAATCCGTTCACTGACAGAACTGAGGGTTTCGCGGATAGAATCAAAATCTTCAAGAGTGAGCCTGTCAAGCGAAAACTCTGAAAACAGGTTGTTCAATGTCTCAAACTGGTCTGCTTTTTTCAGTTCATCAGCAGTTTTTGTTGTTTTTGAAAGATATATATTCCGGCTGAAAACTTTAATGGAATCAGTTGCAACAGGTGCAGTCTGTGCTTTAAAACGACCAAGAGAAAGACCGGTAATGACCATATTATCAATAAGTTCTGATTTCACTTCTTTTTTCCCGAGGACATCCCGGATCTCGATCTCTTTTAAAAAGTGAACTAAAAGTCCTGAGTCTATTTCCGGGTCTTCTTTTTGCAGAAGTTCAAGCAGCCTGTTGAGTTCTTTAATTGAAGTAAATGATTCATAAACTTTTTCAGGTGAATTGATACCGATTTTTTCGAGTGCATCTGCAACCGTTTTTGCGTCTTCAGACATAGAATCATGTGGAAACCCGGATGTGTTCCCTTTGTCATGTGAACAGGAAAAAACAAGAACTGATAAAAACATAAGCAGTACCACGCGCATTGTGACCCCCATGATTGTTTTAAAATCTTAATTTAAATCACTTCATCCAGCGGAATCTGTCCCACTGGATGTCAGTTGATTCTTTGACTGTAAGCCCAGATTTTTTAATGAAATATTTGTGGATTTCCCTGTTTGGTGAAAGTTCGGGATGGAAACTTGTTGCAAGGACATTGTGATTTTCGGCGGCAACGATTACACCTCTTGTTTCAAGGAGGATTTTTGTTTCTCCCCATACACTTTTTATTCCGGGAGCTCTGATGAAAACGAGCTTTATGGGCTTGTCACAAACATCAGGAATGATTTTTTCTTCAGTGAAACTGGATAGTTGCGAGCCGAAGAGATTGCGTTCGATTTCGATGTCTATCAGAGCAAGGCAGGGTTCTTCGCCGACTACTTTTGAAGCGGCAAGTATGGCCCCTGCGCATGTTCCCCACACTTTCATTCCGTTTTTTACTTTTGCTTTTATCGCTTCATCAAGACCGGTCTCTTTCAGCAGTTTTCTAAGCGTTGAGCTTTCGCCTCCGGGAAGAATAAGCCCGGCAACATTTTCAAGGTGCTCAACTTTTTTTACAAATACAGGTTCATGACCGCAATCTCTGATGTGGGCGGCGTGTTCTGCAACTCCGCCCTGAAGGTCAAGTATGGCAATACGGCTCATTTAGATTCCTCTTTTTGCGTATTTATCCTCTTCTTTGATACTGCCGCAATTGATCCCGACCATCGGTTCACCGAGGTTTTTTGAAACTTCAGCAATAATTTTAGGATCATTGAAATTGGCAGTTGCAGTTACGATCGCTTTTGCCCTGATTGCGGGATTGCCTGATTTAAAAATTCCTGAACCGACAAAAACACCGTCACAGCCAAGCTGCATCATGAGTGCCGCATCAGCAGGAGTTGCAATTCCGCCAGCCGCGAAATTTACGACCGGAAGTCTTTTGATCTCTCTTATTCTGAATGCGAGTTCATAAGATATTCCGTGGTTTTTGCAGAATGTTCCAACTTCTTCATCATTAAGTGAACAGAGCTCAGCAATCTCTTTATTCATGGTTCTCATGTGTCTGACAGCTTCAACAACATCGCCCGTCCCTGCCTCACCTTTTGTTCTTATCATTGCCGCACCTTCAGAAATCCTTCTGCATGCTTCACCGAGATTTCTCGCTCCGCAGACAAAAGGGATTTTGAATTTATGCTTATTTATGTGGTTATCTTCATCAGCCATTGTAAGAACTTCGCTTTCGTCAATATAATCAATTTCAAGTGCTTCAAGTATCTGCGCTTCAACAAAGTGACCTATTCTTGCTTTTGCCATGACAGGAATTGTCACAGCTTTCTGGATTTCCTGAATAAGTGCCGGATCGCTCATTCTTGCAACTCCGCCGTCTTTTCTGATGTCGGCAGGAACTCTTTCAAGTGCCATAACTGCAACTGCACCGGCATCTTGAGCTATTTTTGCCTGCTCAGCATTTACTACATCCATGATAACTCCGCCTTTAAGCATCTGGGCAAGGTTTGCATTAAGTTCATAACGATCGTTCATTTCTACCTCCAAAAAGTGTTATATCACAATAATTCAAGTAACTTACAAAACGCTACATTGTAATATCACAAATCAACTTAGTCAACCTTGAAATGATTAAATTTCGCAACTGTGCGTAACAACTTGAAAAAATATTGGTGCTTTGTATATTTGCTGTGACTTTAATTTTTTTTGGAGTTTATCATGCCTCTTTTCATTGGTATTGCAGGCGGGTCGGGTTCAGGTAAAACTACGATCGCAAGAAAGATAAAAAAATCCTTTTCAAAAGGAGAGCGAGTTATAATTCTTGAAATGGATAGTTATTACAAGGATTTACATGGAAAAAGCTTTGAGGAGAGGGAAAAGAACAATTATGACATTCCCGATGCCATTGATTTTGAACTGCTTGAAAAACAGCTTAAAACTCTGCTTGAAAACAAGCCAATTCAAAAACCGGTCTATGATTTTACCATCCACCTGAGAAAAGATGAAACCGAACTTGTTGAACCGGCTGACATAATAATTCTTGAAGGGATTCTCACTTTCCACAAAAAAGAGATCAGAGACCTGCTTGACATAAGGATCTTCGTTGACACCGATGCCGATATCCGGCTTTTAAGAAGGATCCGTCGCGATATGGAAACTAGAGGAAGATCATTTGAAGAAATCAGAGAAAGATATTCAAACATGGTCAGACCCGCATACCGCGATTTTGTAAAACCGACAATTCAGCATTCACACCTCGTCATCCCGGAAGGAGGACAGGATTTTGTCGCAATTGATATGATCGTCTCAAAAATAACTCACTGGCTCATGGAAAAGAAGTAGAAGTCTTTTATAATTTTTCTTGGAATAATTTTCAAAAATAATCTGTTATAAATACGAATTTGATTTCTTTTTTTTTGGAGGGTTTTATGGATGTAATTATTGAACTTGCAAATGTTTCAAAGAGTTACAATGAGATCAAGGCGGTCGAAAACCTTTCTTTCAAACTGAAAAAAGGTGAGATTTTAGGTTTTCTGGGGCCAAACGGGGCCGGAAAGACGACTGCCATGAAAATGATCACCGGTTACATGCCGCCAGACACCGGAACAATCAAAGTCAGGAACGAAGAGATCACAAAAGATCCCGTCAAGGCAAGGACAAGCATAGGATATCTCCCTGAGAACAATCCGCTCTATCTCGACATGACAGTTGCCGAATATCTCAATTTCATTGCAGAAATGAGAGGAATTGAAAACCGTGAAAAAGCGATTGACTCTGCTTTGGCAAAATGCGGCATCAAAAATGTCTCTCACAGAATTATCAACCATCTTTCAAAGGGTTACAAACAGAGAGTGGGTCTTGCCCAGGCGATAATCCATGACCCTGAAATTCTAATTCTCGATGAACCTGTGAACGGACTTGACCCCAAGCAGATAACTGAAATAAGAAACCTTATCAAAGAGCTCGGAAAGGAAAAGACCGTAATTCTTTGCAGTCATATACTTTCTGAAGTTGAAGCGGTTGCAGACAGAGTTCTCATAATAAATAACGGCAGGATCGCAGCGGACGACACCATCGAAAATCTTCGTGAAAGAAGCAAGGGCAGCAACATCTTTGTGCTTGATATTATTGATGAAACTGTTGATGTTGCTGAAAAACTTAACACATTGGAAAATGTGAAGAAAGTTGAAAAAGTTCATAGCGGACTTTACAGAATATTTGCCGCCGGAACCAAAGAAACAGGTCATTCCATATTTGTCCTTGCGGCATCAAATAACTGGAAGGTCATTCAGCTTTATCTTGAAGGGAATTCACTGGAAAATATGTTCCTTAACCTTACAGAAGGAGGGAAATAATGAAAAAAGCACTCGTAATTGCAAAAAAAGAACTGCTCAGCTATTTTAATTCAGCGATTGCCTACATATTTTTTACTCTGTTCCTTGTGATACTCGGATTTTTATTTTTCCGGCTTTATTTCCTTATCGGAATTGTGAGCATGAATGATTTTTTCAGTATTATTCCATGGATATTCCTCATCTTCATTCCCTCTGTCACCATGAAAAGCTGGGCTGAAGAAAAAAAGACTGGAACAATGGAAGTCCTTTTCACAATGCCGGTAACTGACTTTGTGCTTGTAACAGGGAAATTTCTGGCCGGTTTTGCTTTTGTTTCGATTGCGATAATACTCACATTCATCGTGCCGGTTCTTGTCTCAATGACTGGAACTCTTGACTGGGGACCTGTATTTACTTCATACATCGGGCTTTTCCTTCTGGCCGGAAGCTATGTCGCAATAGGCAATCTGATAAGTTCATTTACCGCCAATCAGGTTTCAGCATTTCTTATCACAGCTGTTTCCATACTTGTTTTCATGATAATCGGAACTGAACCGGTCTATTCAGTATTTCCCAATTTTATCGCTGATACAGTACGGAATTTTTCACTTAGTTACCATTTTCAGAGCATTCAGAGAGGAGTTCTTGATTCAAGGGATATGGTTTACTATCTTTCTATCATTTCCCTTTTCATGTTCTTCAACATCCGCTCGATTGAAAGCAGAAACTGGTAGGAGGGAACAACAATGAGAAACAAAAGAAGAGATGCAGTAATAAGCGTTGTTCTTGCAACAGCGATCGCGATTTTCATAAACATTCTGGCGACAGATTTTTTCTATCGGCTTGATTTTACAAAAGGGGGACTCTATACAATAAGTTCATCGACAAAAGAGATCCTTTCAAAGCTCAATGACGATGTGGAAATAAAATTCTATGTGAGCGAGGAACTTCCACCGAAAGTCCTTCCGATTAAGAGAAATGTGCTTGATCTTCTTACTGAATATGAAAGATACGGCGGCGGAAAAGTGACGCTTTCAATTCTTTATCCTGAAAAAAATGCCGATATTGAAAAAGACGCAAGAAGTGCAGGCATCCAGAAAGTTCAGCTCAATGTCATCGGGCAGAACAAAGAGGAACTTCAGGCGGCATATATGGGTATCGTGCTTTTTTTCAAGGATAAAATGGAAACTCTCCCTGTTGTCCTTTCAGTTAATGACCTTGAATTTCAGCTAACTTCGCTGATATTAAAGCTGGCAAAGGATAAAAAGGAACGGATAACTTTTCTCAATTCAAAGCCTCAGCTTCCACCTGACCTTGACCCGCAGATGAGGGCTCAGCTTGCCGCACAGATGCCTCAAAGCTATTCAATAAATCAGGATACTCAGGCAGTGGCACAGGCACTGCGGGAATTATATCATGTTGAAGAGATCCGTCTTGAAAAAGGGGAGAGCTTTAAGGAAGACACGAAAATAGTTGTTCTCCACGAGCCGGCTAATCTGAGCGGCTGGGAAAAATTCGCAGTTGACCAGTTCCTGATGAAAGGCGGTAAAGTGATTGTTCTCCAGTCGGGGATGAAGGTTTCTCAACAGGGATTTGCGCAGGAAAAACAGTCAAATTATGATGATATGTTTAAGAGTTACGGCTTTGACATTCAGAAGAACATGGTCATGGATGCATATAACTATTCTGTGATGATTCCTCAGGGGAACATGAGATATCTTGCACCTTATCCTCTGTGGATAAAGATCCCGCCAGAAAATATTTCATCTGACCTTCCGGAATCAATAAGAAATGCCGGAACCCTTGCTTTTACATATACAAGCTCCATAAATCTTAACAAAGCTGAAGATATTGATTACAAGTCAGTTGTAAAGTCTTCAGGAAAGAGCTGGGCTCAGTCAAACATGGTCATGCTCGATCCCTCTGCCATAAAAGAACCTTCGATGAGCGACCTTAAAGTTTTTGATCTTGCAGTACTCGGTCAGGGAAAGTTCAAGAGTGCATTTACAAAAGATACCCTGCCGGAAGAGGCAAAAGACAGGGCTTCCGATCTGATCGAGAAAGGAATTGCTGACGGAGCTGTCTTCTATATTGCAGCCCCTGAATTCATACTTGACAGAACTGTGCAGAATTTCCAGTCAAACGGAATATTCTTCATCAATATGGTAGATTATCTCACCAACAGCACCGATCTTGTAAACATCAGAAGCAGGGGACAGGGCTTTGTCCATATCAGTCCTGAAATAACAGACAATGCAAAGAACATCATCAAGTGGACAGGAACACTGCTTGTTCCGTTCATTGTAATTATTTTCGGTCTGATCAGAATGATCTCAAGGAACAGAAGATCGGGGAGGGCATAATGAATAAACGCAATATTATCATGGGATTAATGTTAATTGCTATGATCGGTATATTTTATTTTAAAGAAAGCTCCGTTGAAAAGAATGTCTCAAAGAATATTGAAAAGGAATCTGTTAAACTGTTTGAAAACTTTGACGCGTCATCGCTAATATCAATTGATATCACAAACCTGAAAAAAGGGGAAAAAGTGACTCTCGAGAAAAGCGGTGACAACTGGATAGTCAAAGATAAGAACTGCAATGCAGATAAAAATGCGATCACAAGGATCATCGAAACACTTCCGAAGATCCGGCTCGGAAGGGATATGGGAGCATTTTCACCTGATCACATGACAGAATACGGCTTTGACAAAGGACTTGAGATCAAGGCGGGCGGAAAAGTCATAATGCTCGGTGACCAGAAAGGTGTTTCTATTGCACTTAAAGATGGAAATAACATCTATCTTTCACCATTCACCGAAAAATATCTCTTTGAAAAGTATGATGGCAACTGGTGCGAAAAAACAGAAGAAAAAAAGCCCGAAACTGCTGAATAAATAAAGCCAGTTTGACACTATTTACAAATTAAATACAATGCAAGCCGTTGACGGATTCTTTTTTTTTAAAGGCGGTATTATGGCAAAATCATCTGTCGAATATGTTTACGGGATCAACTCCTGTTTTGAAGTGATCAGGGGCGGAAAAAGGAAAGTTTATCAGGCATATCTTGGTGAAAAGAATGTAAATAATCCAAGAATAAAAAAACTTATTGAAGTTCTTGATAAAAAGGAAATACCTCATGAGTGGGTCACAAAAGAGCGGCTCAATCAGCTTTCCGGTTCAACCGATAATCAGGGCGCTGTGATGAAAACCTCCCTATACAAATATGAAGGACTTGAAAGTGTGAAAGGAGAAAAGAGGATACTTCTTTTAGATAATGTCGAAGATCCACATAATGTCGGAGCTGTGCTCAGGAGTGCTGAGATCTTCGGGTTTAAAAGCGTTCTTCTTCCTGTCCGCGGAGTTCCTGAGATATATCCATCGGTAATAAAAGTGAGTGCCGGAGCGAGCGAACATCTGAATATCGTCAGGGAATCGGCTTCCAATGTTTATGTGAAAAAACTTCAGGAAGAACATGGATATACGGTTGTAGCTCTTGACGGAGAAGGGAAAAGCACACTTGATGATGTTAAAAATATCAACCCTGAAAAGATCCTTCTGGTGATAGGGGGAGAGGACAGATCTGTCGGTCAGTTCATACTCAACAAAGCCGATTTTGTCGTTGCCATCAAACAGTTCGGAAAGATAAATTCGCTCAACGCTTCAGTGGCGGCGAGCATAGCAATGTACGCTCTCGGAGGAAAATAATGGCTCTTGATCTTGAACTTGTCAGGGAACTTGAAAAAAAGCTGAGATATGAGTTCTCAGATCAAAAACTTCTTGAAAAGGCATTTACCCATCCAAGTTCCGAAGTTTCAGGCAGTGATCATTATCAGCGGCTTGAATTTCTCGGTGATGAAGTTGTCGGTCTTGGTGTGTCGGCCCTTCTTTTCAAAACTTTTCCTGATGCCGAGGAGGGAAAACTTTCAAAAGCCAGAAGTAATCTTATTGATGAGCCGGGACTTGCTTTCAATGCGAGATCGCTTGAGCTCGGACCGCTTCTTATACTTGGAAAAGGTGAAGAAAAGATGGAAGGAAGAGACAAGGATTCGATTCTTGCCGATTCATTTGAATCTCTTATGGCGGTCATTTTTCTTGAAGCGGGCTGGATGACAGCTTTCAGAATAATTTCAGATGTTTTTGCCCCCCTCATAAATGCCTCTCCCGATATTGAAGACCTGCTTGACCACATAAACCGTGATTATAAAACAAGATTGCAGGAAATAGCTCAGGAACTCGAACTGCCTCTTCCGGTATATAATGTTATCGGCAAAACAGGACCTGAACACGACCTCATGTTCGTGATAGAATGTTCAGCAGTCGGTTTCACAGGAACAGGCACAGGCAGAAACAAAAAATCAGCCGAACAGGATGCCGCAAGAAATATCTTAAGGGAAATGAGAATTATCAGCTCCAAATAACAAATTGAAAAATTCCTGTAAATGTTGTATGATATTTGCGTTTTTCAAGTTTGTTAACTTTTATTTCCAAGGGGTGATGCAGTGAAAATAACAAGAATAGCGTTAATTTCGGCTGTGATATTCTGTTCTCTTATTGTTTTTTCAAGTTGCGGAAAATCGAAGAAAAAAACAATTGATGACAACGATGTTTCTGATATTGATGCGATTGATGAAGATGTTGTCGAAGATGAAGAAACTGCTGATGACGGTGAAATAATTCATGATGATGACATTCCGTTGAATGATCCCGATCTGGATGATGTGGATGACGATCTTCCCGTTGACAATGACAGTATTCCTGATGATGTTGCTGACGATCTGCAGGATACTGATGTTGCTGATGATCCTGACACATCAGTTCTGCCGGATGAAGATGCCGATGAGGAAACTTCTGATATTGATGCCCCTGAGCCTGTCGTTGCGTGCACCGGAATGAATAAGTGTTATAATAATTCAGCGGAGATGACATGCCCTGTAACCGGAGATTTTTACGGTCAGGATTCCCAATATGCTAATCTCGGTTTATGCAGTGCAAAAAGCTTTACTGTTTCAGGAACAGCACCACAGGAAATTGTGACTGATGACCTGACCGGTCTGGTCTGGCAGAGAACTCTTCCTTCCATCTATCCAGGATGTACCGGAGGATTAACTTCCGGTGAAACATGCAGCTGGCAGCAGGCAGTCGATTACTGTGAGGGTCTTGATTACGGCGGTTTCACAGACTGGCGGCTTCCGTCAGTTGAAGAACTGTCAACACTTCCCGATTACGGAAAATATATCCCTGCCATTGATTCTGATGTTTTCCCTGAAACTGATCCGAGCTATTTCTGGACATCGTCTGTATATGCTGTCCTCAACACATATGTCTGGCTCACATATTTTAATAACGGAGATGTCGGAATATATCTCAAGACTAAATATTACAATGCAAGATGTGTCAGAGGCGAACCGTATAAGAACGGCAGTGTATTCACCAAGATCACTTTGACCGGTCAGGATGTAATTAAAGATGAACGGACAGGCATCATCTGGGCAGGTACTTATGAAACTGCCAAAACATGGCAGGGTGCATTGAAATATTGTGAAGATATGAACTATGCAGGATTTACGGACTGGCGGCTTCCCAATGTCAATGAACTGAAATCACTTCTTGATTATTCTTTAAAAAACCCGGCAACATCTTTTCCGGCAATGCCTGATCAGTTCTTCTGGTCTTCAACAAATTATCTCGGATACAGTGAATACGGATGGTATATCAATTTCACATACGGCGAAGTATATTATCATACAAAGACAAATTATTATCACGCAAGGTGTATCAGGTAAAGTTGCCTGAAATTCAGATCAGACGGTAATCTTTCAATATTTCCGATAATTTATTGATATTCTTCTCTTCCATTTTATCAAGCGGGGATCTGAAATTATCTTCACACAGACCCATTAATGAAAGAGCAGTTTTGACTGGTCCCGGGTTGGATTCCATGAACATCGCATGGTTGATCCGGTTCATGGATATCTGAATGCCTGACGCCTTTTTAAAATCGCCTGATAAAGCCGCATTAACAAGTGCTACTGTGAGCTCAGGAAGAACATTCGAGACGACACTTATCACTCCTGTTCCACCCATAGAAATGAACGGTGCGATGGTAAAGTCATCACCTGAAAGGAAGAAAAATCTTTCTGTCCCTACAGCATCAAGATAATCTGCAAATCTGCCAAGGTCGCCTGTAGCCTCTTTAACAGCAACAATGTTGTCTATTGCCGCAAGTTTCTCCAGAGCTTCAGGAGCAACATTAAGTCCCGTCCTGCCCGGCACATTGTAAAGTATTATTTCGGCACCCGTTCTTGCTATTTCACCGTAATGTCTCACAAGACCTTTTACTGTCGGTTTGTTGTAATAAGGTGTGACTATCAGCACTTTGTTTATACCTGTTTTCAGGGCTGCTTCGGTCTGGTTTACGGAGTCCGCTGTGTTATTTGTCCCTGTTCCTGCAACAATGTCAAGCCCGGGACATTTTTCTTTGACAAAACTGAACAATTCTATTTTTTCATCAATTGTGAGAGTCGCCGCTTCACCCGTAGTTCCTGCGGCAACGATACCTGCAACGCCGCCTTCTATCTGGGTCTTAAGGATCTTCTCCAGCGATTTGAAATCGATTTTTCCTGTTTTGTCAAACGGTGTGATCACTGCAGTGTAAACACCTTTCATTTTTTCCTCCCCGTTAATAGTCAATGTTGCTTATGACAAGATCAATTATAGATTTTTTGTTTTTCATATTTCTGCTCAGGGTTTCTATCTCTTGTATTTTGGAGCCTTTTACCGAGACATAGACATTCCCCGATTTTTCAAGTGCATCTTCCGGATTAAGGTGAAGGCTCATAATATTGAAATCTCTGAAAGTCAGTTCTTCGACAAGTTCAAGAAGAGCCCCTTTGTTGTTTTTAAGTTTTACAATAAATTCAATAATATATTCAGAATATTCAAACCAGTAAACATCATGCTCTATTCTTTCTGCCGAAAAACCTGCTAATGAAGGACAGCTGCTTTTGTGAAGAATATATCCTCTTGTCGGAGATATGTATGTGGCTACATTGTCGCCTTGCACCGGCTGACAGCATCCTGCGATAATATAATCCTTGATCTCGCCCACATTTTTTATGAAGATGGAGGGGTTTTCCGTTGAAGAACTTTCTTTCTGTTCTTTTTTCAGTTTTTCAGGAAAAAGGGGTGCAACCCTGTTGGGGAAAGCTTCTATCAGATGCGCTATCTCTTCGGAGTTGAAAAGGAGTGTTATCACCCTTCTGAGCTTGATCTCACCAAGAGCGAGTTTTGCAAAAAATATTGAAAGTCTGTTTTTTTTGGGGATCGAGTATCTGTCAGCGATCTTTGAAAATCCTGAGAGCTCCTTGAGATTATCAAAATCAGAGGCTCTGCCCTGCGAAAGGAAAAGAGGTTTGAGTATTTCTCTGCCCCTGTTCTCTGTCGCATCCTTTTCTTTTTTTGAAAGGGCTCTTTTTATATACTGTTTTGCTTTTGCGGTTTTTACAAAAGTGAGCCAGTCTTTTCTCGGGACCTGGTTTTTTGATGTCTCAACCCTGACCTCATCCTTGCTGTGAAGGGGATGATTGATGGTCACTCGTTTGCCATTTACGGTTCCGCCGATACACTGATCGCCGACATCACCGTGAATAGCATATGCAAAGTCAAGAAGAGTTGATCCGTCAGGAAGAGGGAATATGTCACCTTTCGGAGAAAAAACGGCTATTGCATCAAGCGGAAGAACATTTTCTATCCCCGACATGAACTCAATGGCATTGTCTGAGTCAGTGAAGTCACAAAGTACCTCTTCAAGCCATTTCGCAACTTTATCTTTATGGGAAACATCATTCTTGTATGCCCAGTGAGAAGCGTTGCCTTCCCTTGCGACACGGTCCATTTCCTTGGAGCGGAACTGAACTTCAATAAAAAACTCCTTGTACCTGACAACGGTGTGAATGGACATATATCCGTTTTCCTTGGGTCTTGAAATATAGTCCTTGAAGTATTTGTTGATGATCGTAAATTCAGGGTATGAATGAATCGCCGCCATTGCAAGATAGCAGTCGTCCTTGTTTTCATCACTAAGGATAACTCTTACTCCGAGAATATCGTGGAGACTCGATATCTCAAGATTTTTCCTGATCGTTTTTTTATAAATGCTGAAATATGATTTAGCTCTGCCGTAGATATCATAAATTTTTTCAGAAAGATCAGGTGACTTTGTCTCGATCGCTTCTCCGACTTTTCCGATGAGTTTCTGGATCGTTTCCGAAATATTCGGATATCTGTTCTCAATGAAATTGTTGACTGTGTCCCATTCCTCTCTCATCCCGAAATAGAATGAAAGTGATTCGAGTTCCTCTTTAAGCCAGTAAAATCCGAGACGGTGTGCAAGCGGAGCATAGAATCTCATTGTTTCGCTCGATATCCTTTTCTGCTTTTCTTCAGGCATTGCATCAAGTGTCATCATGTTGTGAAGCCGGTCAAGCAGTTTTATCGGGATTATCCGGATATCATCTTTGGCAAAAGTAATAAGCTTTTTAAAGGCGATCGCCTGCTTTTCCTCCTGTGCCAGCTTCATTTCTGTAAGCTTTGTAACCCCTTCGACAAGATTGGCAACGGAGCGGCCGAACATTGATTCTATCTGCTTTACGGTCGTGGTCGTGTCCTCAACGGTATCATGAAGAAGTCCCGCAATGATGCAGTCGGCATCCATTCCCATTTTTGCAAGAAGATATGCAACAGCGTAAGGATGAAAAATATAAGGTTCCCCGTTTTTCCTGACAACACCTTCGTGCGCTGATGAAGCAACTGCAATGGCTTTGTGGATCTTTTCGAGGATCTGTTCGATATGTTCTTCTTTGATCAGGCTATATTGTTCGCTTGCCGCATCAATTATATGGCTGGGCCTTATGACTTTCGGCAGTTTTATGTAAGGGTCTCTTTTCAGAACGGTTTTAAGTTCGGTTCTATCCATTTTCACCTGTAAGTCGTTTTATTGTTTCAAGATTGTGTAGAACTGAAGATTCGGTATAAGCTCTGATGATGTGTTCAAGCTGAATGCTCGCCGTTTCAAAGTTGTCGTTCACCACAATATGGTTGTAAAAAGTGTAATAAGTTATTTCGTTCCTTGCGTTTTCAAGCCTTTTTTTAACGGTATCCTCATTATCTGTCGCTCTTTTACGCAGTCTTTTTTCAAGTTCCTCCATTGACGGCGGAAGGATGAAAATGAGAACTGATTCGTCAGGGAACGCTTTTTTGATGTTTATCGCACCCTGATAGTCTATGTCGCAGATAATGTTCTTCCCTTCAGTTATCCTCTCTTTGAGAAAATTGAGCGGTGTTCCGTAAAAATTTCCGTGAACCTCGGCAGTTTCTGCAAAAAGGGCGGCATTTTCCCTTTTTATGAACTCTTCGACTGTCAGAAAGAAATAATCGACCCCGTCAACTTCATTCTTTCTCGGAGCTCTTGTAGTGCATGAAATTGATTCAACAAGGAATGGAAACCGCTCCTTGATATTCTTTACAAGTGTCGTTTTCCCCGCTCCGGAAGGAGCTGAAAGTACAAAAATCTTCCCGTGGTATAAATGACCGTTCTCTTCCACAACATACTCCGGTAAAAAGTATAACAAATAGTGTCCGGTGATTATATAGCAGAATTTTTTCTATTTCAACTTGATTGTTATTCTTTTTCCTCTTGTTCGGAAAAGAACCATCTTGCGGTGATGTCTGAATGGACAACTTTTTCAAGAACTTCGCGGTCTTCATCGCTGAGTCCTATGAATTTGAGTCCTGTTCCCCACATTGCTCCGACAGGTCTGATATTTACAACTGTGACAACTGCTTCCATGGTCTGTCCGCTTCCGGGAAGATCGAAAGCGATCTCAAGGACGCTTCCGGGTTCATGCTTAGCCGGGGTTATGACATACATTCCTCCGATAGATAGATTTTCCGCCGGAAGGTGAATGTGGTCATCGACATCTTTATTTGTTATCCATGTTTTGATCGGAACACGGTGATGGGCACGGGTATCTGATCTCGATTCTGATGATTTTACCGGTTTTTCTTCGTCAGGGACAAACCATGCTTCAATGATTAGAAGATTTAGCGCCTCTTCAAATCTTGCTGTGTCCATGTCAGAAATCTCGACAAATGAGCAGTGAAGATGGTGATTTCCTTCGTATATTGAGGAGCGGAGCACTTTGACTTTACATTTGACAGGTCTGCTCAAGTTTGACTGAGGAATTGAAAACTCAATGTCGATAATGTCGCCTTTTGAAAAATTGAGCCGGCAGATGATGTTTATGCCCCCTAGACTTATGTCTGCGGAAAGACTGTAATAAACTTCATTATTGTAGATGATCCTTACAATTGCTTCAGTTGAAATTCTGTCGCTTGATCTGCGGTTCATTTGTTTTTTCCGTGTGATTATCAAAAATCTGTCTGAAATTATATACCATTTGACCGATTTGTCTAAAATAATTGACAAAAATTGATATATTGGCTGTTTGGTGATAGATTTTTAACCGATTCATTGATTAAACGAGGTTGAAAATGTTTGAAAAGATCAGAAGAACAGCTCAATTCATTAAAGAGAAAATTCAATCAGGTGGATTTGAACAACCTAATCTTCTTATCACTCTTGGAAGCGGACTCGGATATTTTGCTGAAAACACTGAAAAACTCCTTGTTCTTCCGTATTCAGATATTCCAGGCTTTCCAAGTTCGACAGTTCAGGGTCATGCAGGGCGGCTGATCCTTGCCCGTGATAAAAAGACAGGGAAAAATTTCTGGATTATGCAGGGGAGAGTTCATTATTACGAAGGATATTCGATGAACGATGTTGTTTTTCCTTTGAGGGTTCTTATTGTTCTCGGCATAAAAAAGTTCATCGTCACAAATGCGGCAGGGGGGGTGAACAGGAACTTTGAAGCAGGAGACTTGATGATAATCCGCGACCATATAAACATGATGGGAAGCAATCCCCTGATCGGAAGGAACATTGAAGAGTTCGGCACAAGATTTCCCGATATGACTTTCGCATACAGCAGAAAACTTGGAATCCTGATGCAGAAATCTGCGATAGAGAACGGGATAACGATGAAGGAAGGTGTATATCTTGCTTTGAGCGGCCCGACTTTTGAAACGCCGGCTGAAGTGAGAATGGTGAGTGCGCTGGGTGCTGATGCTGTCGGAATGTCAACTGTTCCTGAAGTGATCGCGGCAAAGCATGCAGGCCTTGAAGTTGCAGGTGTGAGCTTCATTTCAAATAAGGCGGCAGGCCTTTCAAACGGTCCTCTGACTCACGAGGAGGTGAGTGAAAATGCAGCGCTTGTCGAAAAAAGGTTCGGTGCTTTAATGGAAAGGTTCATATCACTTGTTTTAGAGGAAAAAGATGGATAACAGCACACTTCAATCTGCAATTTCTCAGGCGGCAGATATCAGAAAAAACGCTTATGCACCGTTCTCAAAATTCAAGGTGGGAGCAGTAGTTGTAACAAAAAAAGGCGAGATATTTCAAGGTGTTAATATTGAAAACTCTTCTTTTGGAGCAACGGTCTGTGCTGAAAGGATTGCACTTTTCAATGCGGTAACACAAGGAAGAAAAGATATTGAAGCGGTTGTAATCGTTTCAGTTCTTAACGGCAAAGCGGTCTTTCCATGCGGAATGTGCAGACAGGTGCTTGCCGATTTCAATCCGGAAATGAGAGTTATCCTTGTTAATGCTGAAACATTGGAGATTGAAAAAGATGTTTTACTTTCAGAAATATTTCCTGAAACATTCAAATTTTCTAATTAATAAGGTGGCTTAAATGAAAATACTTGTAACTGGCGGAGCAGGTTATATAGGCAGTCATGTCGTTAAACTTCTTGGTGAAAGGGGAAGTGACGAGATAGTCGTTCTAGACAATCTTTCAACAGGTCGTGCAGATGCTGTTCTTTTTGGTCGGCTTGAAGTGATGGATCTATCTGAATTTGAAAAAGTTGATCAATTTATTGGAAAAGAAAAGTTTGATGCGGTGATCCATTTTGCGGCAAAGATCGTTGTTCCTGAATCTGTTGCAAATCCGCTTCTTTATTACAGAAATAACACAGTGAACACCATAAATTTAATAAATTCCTGCATTAAGCATAAAGTCGGGAAGTTCATTTTTTCTTCAACTGCCGCGGTCTATGGAGAGCCGGAAGTTGGAATGGTCAATGAAAACAGCGAACTGGCTCCGATAAATCCTTACGGAACGAGCAAGCTGATGAGCGAATTTGTAATTAAAGACACTGCTTTTGCCCATTCGGAATTTAAATATGTGATACTCCGTTATTTCAATGTTGCAGGGGCTGATCCTGACGGGTTGATAGGGCAGAACTTTCCCGATGCGACCCATCTTATCAAAGTCGCCTGTCAGACAGCACTTGGAATGAGGGAATCTTTATCAGTTTTCGGAACAGATTTTAATACTCCCGACGGAACAGGAGTTCGTGATTATATCCATGTAACAGACCTTGCCAGTGCCCATATTTCAGCACTCGACTATCTTGAAAATGGTGGAAATTCAAATACTTATAACTGCGGATACGGAAGTGGATCATCAGTTCTAGAAGTTATAAAGTCAGTTAAAAAAGAAAGCGGAACTGATTTTCTTGTCAAGAACTCACCAAGAAGGGCGGGAGATCCTGCGAAACTCATTGCCGACAATTCAAAAATACTTAAAGAACTCAACTGGATGCCAATTTATCAGGATCTTAATTTCATCTGCAAAACCGCATATAACTGGGAAAAGAAAATTCTGAAAAAATAAGCTATACTTCGTGACGCATTGAACAGGATGGTTTGAGAGAATTGAAAAGTATATGTACTTATGCGCCCCGACTGTTATAAGTCTTTGTAAGTAAACATCATTTCAGGAGGCAATATGGAGCTGCGTACTACAAATCCCGATCTGCTGACATTCATGTTTGGGAAGATGAACTCGGACACAAGGCGGACTCTCGAAGAACTCATCAACACGGTAAATGTCCATCAGGAACATGAAATTATCAGGTTATTTCACGCAGCGGTAGTAATTCCAGCCAGTTTGACTGTCGCAGAATATGCTCGCATTATTGAAAGCCACGCCGCATGCGCTTTCTGCGGCTCCTTCTTTTGATGATGAAGACCACAGCCACTCGATGTCTCCGAATACTGAATATCCGGCAACTGTCGTTGTACAGAAACAATCTGCAATACAGTCATTTGAAAGGCATCCTTCTGTAAACTGGCAGCTTCCGCTGGTTATTGTTTTATCACAGCCTTCAATAAGTCCTCTTAACTCAGCGATTGTCGGCAGTCTTCCGCCCAAAGCCTCGCAGTTTTCCTTTGATTTCGACCAGATGATTTTTTCAGATGAAAGATCTGTCCACACAATACCGTTCTGTTCGTGGCAGAACTTATTGCTTTCAGGACAGTTCGTGCCCGTTTCATCGTCATTAGCTGTCTCATTATCAGCACTTACAGCATCTGAATCACCTGTTGTTTCATTGGTGTCCTCTCCACCGCAGGAAGTAAGTAAAAATCCTGAAAGAGAAATAATCATCAGTAAATTCAACACTTTTTTCATAATTCAAACTCCATTTTCATCGGTTAAATCAGTTAAGAAAGATCAGCACAGTGAAAATAGTGTTTTACTCAACGATGTCAATTTTTTAGGGGCTAAAAATTTGATTAAACGATAGGGGTCAAACGATAAGATAAAAGTAATAGTTTTGATTCAGACTTGTGCGTAAATGAAAAAATTCTGGATTATTACATTCACACCTCAAACAAAGAAGACCCAAATAAATTGCAACTGTATAGGTGACTTTCCCTCTACCAATTTTTAATTCGGTGATTATACTCTTAATTAGTTTGTTTGAAAAATGGAGGGTGTGATGTATTTTCAAAAGATCATAAAGAATTTACTGTTAATTTTTTTCGGTTTTGTGATAATTACAGCACTTTTTGCTGCTGAAAAGGAGAAAAAGGGGGAGAGCAAGATGAAAAAATATAATGTGAACAAAACCGAGGAACAGTGGAAGCAGGAACTTCCGCCCCAGAAATACAAGGTTTTGAGAGAGTCCGGTACAGAAAGGCCTTTCACGGGAATTTACAACGATCTTTTTGATAAAGGGGAATATCGCTGTTTTGCCTGCGGAGCACTCCTTTTTAAGTCTGATACCAAATTTGATCACGGTTGCGGCTGGCCTTCATTTTCAGAATCGGCAGTGGATGGTGCGATCGAATATGTGCCTGATCATTCTCACGGAATGGTGAGAACGGAAATTAAATGTGCCAACTGCGGAAGTCATCTGGGACATGTGTTTGATGACGGGCCGAAACCGAAAGGGACAAGATATTGTGTTAATTCGGAATCTTTACAATTCATGCCAATTAGTGAGGAGAAATCTATGGAAAAAAGTGAAAATCCTGTTGCAATTTTTGCGGCGGGCTGTTTCTGGGGGGTTGAGTACAAATTCAGTAAGCAGAAGGGGGTGATTTCAACTGATGTCGGCTATACAGGCGGAACTTTTGTTAATCCTACTTATCAGCTTGTCTGTACAGGTGTGACGCAACATGCTGAAGCTGTAAAAGTTGAATATGATCAGAAACTTACAGATTATGAATCACTCGTCAGATTCTTTTTTGAGATCCACGACCCGACACAGGTGAATAGACAGGGACCCGATACAGGAACTCAGTATAGAACCGCAATTTTCTATACAACTGAAGAGCAGAAAAATATCGCTGAAAAAGTAAAAAAAGAACTTCAGTCAAAGTTTGATAAACCCATCGCAACAAGTATAGTTCCGGCATCAAAATTCTTCATGGCCGAAGAATATCATCAGGAATATGTCAAAAAGAAAGGCGGCGAAAGCTGCGGAATGTGATTTTCCCTTGACTTGTTGAAGATAATTTAATAAAAATTAAACAGATTTCGGGTGAGAATAAAAATGGC
The DNA here is from genome assembly GCA_964630905.1 of uncultured Spirochaetales bacterium. Classification (GTDB taxonomy): domain Bacteria; phylum UBP6; class UBA1177; order UBA1177; family UBA1177; genus JAGOEX01. The sequence continues at coordinate 26,064 of CAZVWR010000040.1, forward strand.
AAAGATCAGTAGTGACATTGTTCTTTACACGACAGAAGACGGTAAAACGGCAGTAGATGTTGTTCTTGATAATGATACTGTCTGGCTTACTCAAAAACAGATGTCTGAGCTTTTCGACAAAAATAGAAAAACCATAACAGAACACATAAACAACATTTTCAAGGAAGGTGAACTTGAGAAAAATTCAGTATGCCGGAAATTCCAGCATACTGCAGAAGACAACAAGAAATATTCGACTCAGTTTTACAATCTTGATGTAATAATTTCAGTCGGTTATCGTGTGAAATCAAAAAGGGGCACACAGTTTAGAATATGGGCCGGAAGTGTTTTAAGGGATTATCTTGTCAAAGGATATGCGGTGAACAGGAAAAAACTCGAAATTGAGATCGAAAAGCGGATTGAACTTCAAAAAACTATAGTACTTCTTGAAAATACGGTTAGCCATCAGCAGGTTCAGCTTGATCAGGCCAGAGAACTTATCGCCCTCGTTTCAGATTTTTCGTATGGTCTTTCAGTTATTGATGATTACGACCATCAGTCAGTTAAAATTACTGATGTTACTGAAGGCGGGTGTTATCTTCTTAAATATGATGAAGCCAAGCTCATTGTTGATGAAATGACAAAAAAATTTAATACAACTCTTTTCGGTCATGAAAAAGATGGTAGCTTCAAAGGGGCTCTGGGTAACATTTATCAGACATTTGACGGCAAAGAACTTTATCCGAGCATTGAGGAAAAAGGGGCGAATCTGTTGTATTTCATAGTAAAAGACCATGCTTTTTCTGATGGGAACAAAAGGATTGCAGCGGCAGTTTTTCTATATTTTCTGGACAGGAACAGACTGCTTTATAATGAAAACGGGTCAAAAAGGATTGCAGATAATGCACTTGCCGCCATAACTCTGATGATTGCTGAGTCAAAGCCGCAGGAAAAGGATATAATTGTTAAAATTGTCACAAATCTGATTAACCGCAAAAATTAAAAAATGAAAAATATAGCGAAGAAAAGACATATCGTTCTGTGAATTTCAGCGATCTGTGAATCTGAATTTGCAAGATTCAAAAATTTAATCTATAATCATTTCTGAAATTTCTGATGTCTGTTTTTATTATTGAGGAGTGAATGATGAAAAAGAGCTTGATTTTCAGTTGCATGTTTCTGGTTTTTCTGTTTTTGGGTGCGGCAGAAAAAGACCGTCTTGCGGTCATGGATGTTGCTGATGAAGATAAGCTGTTTGATAAAAGGACAGTGAGCAATGTCACCGATTACATTTTTACAAAGCTTCAGGGGACGAAAATTTATTTCATGGTTCCTAAAGCCGACAGGGATACGGCACTTGATCAGGCGATTGAAGAAACCGTTAAAGGATCAAGAAGGGAATGTGTCGATGAAAAATGTCAGATGTCGATGGTGGCGCAGCTTCAGGCGAATTTCTTAATAAATACAAAGATAAGGAAGCTGTATCAGGGCACCTGCAACATCAGCATCAGTAAGTTCGATGTTGAAAAAAGGGCAGGTGTCGATTCATGGGAAGAGAAGTTCAACTGCACCGAAAAGGGGCTGTATGAAACGATCGACGGGTTTAATTTCGGCGGGCAGAAAAAGACTGGTAGTAAATTTCAGGAAGGGCGGATCGGAGAAACTGTTGAAGATTGGGATGTCGGAGCGGGAGAAGAGACGATCGTGAAGTTTGATTCTGAGCCGTCCGAGGCGATCGTTCTTGTTGACGGCCGCATTGTCTGTCAGAAGACGCCGTGCTCAAAAATGGTTAAAATGGGGAAGCACAGCATAGTGATACAGAAAGAAAATTATCTGCCGAAAGAAAATGTTTTTGAAATTAAGAAAGGTCAGTCGATCAGGGCTGCCCTTGACCCGGATTTCGGCTGGCTCACAGTGAATGCGTCTGTTGATGTTCAACTTATCCTTGACGGACAGAAGGCGGGGATGACGCCGGTGAGCAAAATGGTTATAAATCCCGGAGCACACCAGGTTGAGACCGATAACGACTGTTTTTATAAAACCGGAGAAAAATTCCAGATAAAAAGGGGTGAAACCAAAGTCATTTCACTTGATCTTAAAGCGAAAGAATCTGCAATAAAAGTTACAGCAAGTGACAAGGACGGAAATGATCTTGAAGCCGATGTTCTTGTTGACGGAAAGAATGTCGGAACCGCCCCCGGCACATTCAAGATCCCGATGTGCAGCAGAGAAGTTGCAGTTAAAACCAAAAAAGGGGAGTTCAAGCAGAATCTTAAACTGCAGGAAAAGAAAGTATCGACAATTGATGCAGTCTTGAAACCGTCAGGCGGCAACTGGTCAAAGATTTCAGCAAAAACAATGAATTGGAATGATGCAAAAGCATATTGCGCGAATTTAAATGAAGATGGTTATTCAGACTGGCGGCTCCCCACAATCTCAGAACTGAGGACACTTATCGAGAACTGCCCTGCAACTGAAACAGGCGGAGCGTGCAAAGTTGACAACAACTGTTTGTCAAGTTCATGCTATTCCAATGCCTGTGGTGGCTGTGACAGTGCATCAGACGGGCGATATTCCAAACTTGGAGACACCACAGAATGGCTCTGGTCGTCGTCGGAGCAATCAGAGCATTCAAACAACGCATGGTACGTGAGTTTCAAGCGCGGGGATGTGCGCTACTACAACAAGTACAACAACACCAATGGCCGTTGTGTGCGGTAGACCATGGATTTTATTTGGTCATTTCTTTGTTTCGCTCTTGGAGCGGAACATTTTACTCCGCGGAGCGGTCGAAATTTTTTAGAGAGATTTTTTGAATGTCTAAATATGAAAATTTGTTCATATACAGAAAATCAATGGAGCTGACTGTTTTCATCGAACAGATAGTTGCGCATTTTTCTCAGTATCATAAATATACGATCGGTTCAAAACTCCGCGATCTGACAT
>CAZVWR010000041.1:0-28646 GCA_964630905.1 uncultured Spirochaetales bacterium
CAGAGCGAATGAAAGAAAGATCGGATTTACTGAACTCAGCGAAGAGAATATTGATGCGTTTTATCAAGCAGTTGACGCTCTCGGACTTCAAAGGCCTGATGTTGAACCCAAGGCGACAGAGCACATTCCTGAAATTATAGATATGATAGAAAAACTGATAAAAAACGGTTACGCATATCCTGTTGAAGACGGCAGTGTCTATTTTGCTGTTGAAAAATTCAAAGGTTACGGAAAACTTTCAAACAGAAAACTTGATGAACTCATTGCAGGAACACGGTTTGAACCCGAAGCGGGAAAGCGCAATCCGCTCGATTTTGCACTCTGGAAAGCTTCAAAACCCGAAGAACCGAAATGGAAAAGTCCGTGGGGTGAAGGTCGTCCGGGCTGGCATATTGAATGCAGTGCAATGAGCACAAAATATCTCGGCGACACTTTTGATATTCATGCCGGCGGAAGAGACCTGATCTTTCCTCATCATGAAAATGAGATAGCTCAGGCGGAATGCGCAACAGGCAAGCCATTTGTAAAATACTGGGTTCACAACGGATTTCTGACAGTTGAAGGGGAAAAGATGAGCAAATCGCTCCATAATTTCATCACTGTTGAAGATGCTCTCGTTCAATATCATCCTGAAGTTCTCCGCTATTTCATGCTTTCAACGCAGTACCGTACACCCATTGATTTTTCAATGTCAAATCTCAAAGAAACTGAAAAAAGGATCTACTATTTCTACACAACTTTGAAAACGCTTAAAGAGTTTGCTTCAAAATCAGAAGGAATTGTCGTAAGAAATGAAAAAGCAACTGAATTTATTAATGAATTCAAAGAATCAATGGATGACGATTTTAACAGTGCGCGGGTTGTTGCCGCAATGATATCGCTTTTTAAATATCTTAATGAAATACTCGTTTCCAAAAAGACCAGGCCGACAGCTGCTGAGTGTGCAGGACTGTTGGATGTGATATCAGAAGCGGGAAAAGTTCTCGGAGTTCTTCTGAGGAATCCTGATGAAATAATCAATGAAATAAAAGAGATACAGCTTAAAAGATACGGCATTACAAAATCTGAAATTGAAGATCTGATAGCAAAAAGAAAACTGTTCAGAGCTGATAAAAACTTTGCAGAAGCTGACAAAGTAAGAGACGAACTTCTTTCAAAAGGGATATCCATTCAGGACACGCCCTCAGGAACTGACTGGAACTTCAACTAATTCAGGAGGTTGCAATGGAACGGTTTTATCCTTTCTTTCTCCTTATCGGGTCGAATCTTTTCATGACTTATGCGTGGTATGGTCATCTGGCTGATTTCAAGAACAGGTCTTTGTTTGTTGTAATACTTATCAGCTGGGGAGTCGCATTTTTTGAATACTGCCTTCAGGTTCCGGCAAACAGGATCGGTTTTCAGTTCTATTCGCTGGGTCAGCTCAAAGTTATGCAGGAAATAATCACAATGGGCGTTTTTGCACTGTTTTCAGTTCTTTACATGCACGAAAAACTGACTCTCGACTTTCTGTATGCCTCAATATGCCTAGCCGGCGCAGCATTCTTCATGTTCAGGAATATAGCTCTTTAGGTTATTTCTTCTCCTCAAAATCGGCATCTATTACACTTTCATCGTTGATACGGGTTCTGGTTTCATTTTGTCCTGAATGGTAGAAATGGACAGTTCCGTCTTTAATTTTTCTTTCAAAATATGAAATGAGAATGGTTGAAAAAATCGCTCTTGTCGGTGGAAATATCATCAGAAGTCCCGTGATGTCAGTGATAAATCCGGGTGTCAGCAACATTGCTCCGCCGATAAAAACAAGAAGCCCGTTCACAAGTTCCGTTTTAGGAATAACTCCTTGCGACATTGAGCTTTGAATCTTTGTCAGAACCGAAATCCCTTCCATTTTTGCAAGCCACGCACCTGAAATCCCTGTGATGATAACGACCATGACAGTCGGAAAAAAGCCGATAACTCCGCCGATCTCAATCAAAAGCCACAGTTCAAGAACAGGAATAATTGTAAAAAGGATGAAAAGCTTAAAAAACATAAATACCTCCGTTTTTTCTGCAAAACAATATCAGTTAGCGATAAAAGTGTCAAAAAAAGAGATCATTTGAAAATATTCCAAAAAATCAGGAATTTTATATACTTTAAAAACTAAGGATCATTACGGAGGAAAAAAATGGACAGTTACACGATCGGAAAAATGCTCGGCTGGGTTTCAGTCATTGCACTTGCTGTACTGCTTTTAAACTTTGTCACAATGAAGTTGTTGAAAAAACCGCTATTCTTAAAAAAAATTGTCAGCAAACTTCACTTTCCTGCTGCAATAATCCTTGTAAATGCCGCAGTCATACACTCATATCTTGTCTGGGGAAATCTCCGCATTCACACCGGACACATTCTCTTTTTCGGAATTCTTCTCACCGCCGCCGCATCGATACTCGGCAAAAAATACAAATTCAAGAAATGGCTCCCGCTCCATATTTATCTTGCTTTTGCGACACTTGCCCTTTTCCTTGTCCATTATTTTTTCCCTTATCTGGTGTAGGAAGTAATTATGAGAAAAGCATCAGTTTCTGTAATTATTATTGTTACGGCTCTGATCATTTCATGTTCCGGAAGAGAAATATCCGTTGAATATACAGATTTAGACGAAATTGAATCTCAGGAAAGTGACAGTATTTTTGAAAATATTGATAAAGATGAAATTGAATCTCAGGAAAGTGACAGTATTTTTGAAAATATTGATAAAGATGAAATTGAAGAAAACGATGTGATTAGCGATTCCAATGAAATGAGCGATATTGATGAATTTATATCACAGGGAGGGAAAGGAGAATCCTGCTATGATGACGGAACTTGTGATAGAGGGCATATCTGTTATAAAGGAAAATGTTTTTCTGACAGTACATTTATAACATTATGGAAAACGGACAATCACAACTATTTTTCAGAAGATGATCAGATATCTCTGCCGCTTGTGGAAAACGGAATTTATGATTTTACAGTCAAATGGGGAGACGGTTCAGAAGACAAAATTACTGATTGGAAAGATCCTGCATTAACACACACATATGAAAACCCGGGCAAATATGAAGTCCGCATTAACGGCATAATATCGGGCTGGCAGTTTTGTTCAGGAGATATAGAAAATATGCTGGACTGCAAAGATTCGGTAAAACTTATAGAAATAATGAACTGGGGGAGCTTCGGCTTTGGAAATACAGAAAAGCAGTTTGGCAACTGCCTGAATCTTGTTATCACCGCAATGGATGTGCCTGATCTAAGTAATACGAAAAGTCTTAGAGGAGCTTTCTTTAACAATCAGAAACTTTCCTCAAATATTAAAATAGGCGATTCGAAAAAAAGGGATGCTTTTAATAAATGGGATGTTTCAAATATTACTGACATGAGCTGGATGTTTAAAAATGCGGCATTGTTTAATGCTGAAATTAACAAATGGAATGTGTCCAATGTTAGGGACATGAGTGATATGTTTGATCTTTCCAATACCGATCTTGATTATTTTGGTGTTTATCATGCATTCAATCAGAATATAGGGAATTGGGATGTGTCAAATGTAACAAACATGAGCAGAATGTTTCACAGATCGTATTTTAACCGAGATATAAGCAATTGGGATGTGTCAGGTGTGACTAACATGAAAGAGATGTTTTATGCTGCAAAATCCTTTAATCAGAATATCGGAAGCTGGAATGTTTCAAATGTTACTGATATGGGCGGAATGTTTCACTCAGCCACCTCCTTTAATCAAAATATAGGGGATTGGGATGTGTCAAATGTGACTAATATGAGAGATCTTTTTCGTTCTGCAAGATCCTTTAATCAAAACATCGGAAACTGGGATGTTTCAAATGTGACAGATATGAGCTGGATGTTTAACTCAGCCAGATCCTTTAATCAGAATATCGGGGATTGGAATGTGTCAAATGTAATTGACATGAGTGGTATGTTTTTAGAGGCTAGTGTTTTTAATCAGAATATCGGGAGCTGGGATGTGTCAAATGTGACTGATATGGGTGGAATGTTCAGTGCAGCTAGTGTATTTAACCAGAATATCGGAAGCTGGAATGTTTCAAATGTGAGAGAGATGAACTATATGTTTAACGGAGCTCTGTGTTTTAATCAAAACATTGGAAAATGGGATGTGTCAAATGTAACGAATATGGAAGCAATGTTTTATGACGCACAATTATCAACAGCCAACTACGACTCTCTGCTTTCGGGTTGGAGCAGTCTGCAACTCCGGAAAGACATTAATTTTCATGCCGGAAAAAGCACATATTGCAAATCCGAAGCAGAAAGAGATAAATTAATATATGATCTTTCCTGGCAGATCATTGACGGTGGAAAGAATTGTAAATAACCATTTTAAACATTTTCGTTTTTTTACAACCTAAAATCAAACACCGCCAACATACTAATTTAAACAGTCGTTAAATTTTTCTTGCATTTAAGATAGCTCCATTTATACTCTACTCGATGTTAGATAATAAAGCTGACTGCTTCGATATTTGAAAGCATTTGAAAAACTTGGAGGAACCAATGAAAGACAATTTTAAGCATTATCGGGGTTTTGTTTTTGCAACATTATTTTTAATAATCCCGGAGCTTCTTTTCGGTGCGGCTGACACTTCCGGAGTGAAATCAAAGTTCACCGAAATGGCTGACACGGTGTTTGATGTGGCAAGATACATCGGCCTTTACGGCGGTCTTGGCGGAGCGATCATATCACTTCTTTTCAGATATATTAACAAAGACCAGAACATCTGGAGCGATGCTCTGAAAATACTCGGAGCCGGAGCAGGACTTGCAGCATTCTCGTCAATTTTGAAAATTATTGCCGGATGGATTTAGCAGAATGCCGCAAATGGTGAATCGTGAAAAAACACACATGACGCAAGAAAAAATTAAAAAACTCATCGCCCTTGGTGAAAACGAATCTGTTGAATTTAAGGAGTCATTCTCTGAAGGTGTAATAATCTCCCTGGCATCATTTGCTAACACAAACGGCGGGAAGATATTAATTGGAATAAAAGATAATGGCAAAATCAAGGGGATCAATCAGAACACCTCAGAAACAGATGCTTTTCTGAACAAAATGACTGACAAGTTAGGAATTAATCCATCGGTTGAAATTTTTGAAACAGAAGGGAAAAAAATACTCGAAATAAACATTGCCAAAAGTAACTTGCCAATATCCTGCGGTGGAAAATATTATAAAAGAGTAGGGTCAACCAATCGCGAAATGAAATCAGATGAACTTTCAAGATTCTTTCGCAAACAGATATACTGGGATAGTTTGATAAATGAAAAAGCCGATCTTGATGACATCGATCCCGAAAGCGTTAAAAAGTTCGTAAAAATGGGAGTAAACAGCGGTCGTTTGATTGAAACTGCCGTTAACGATTCTGTGAAAGATATTCTTGTCAGATTAAAAATGATTGAAAAAGAAAAACTTACAAATGCTGCAGTTATTTTATTTGGGAAAAATCCACAAAAATATTACATAAATGCAATTTTAAGAATCGGCAGATTTAAAACATCAACAATCATAACCGGAGATAAATTTGTAAGAGGAAATCTAATACAACAGGTTGAAGAGGCAGAGGAACAAATAAAAAGTTTTATTAATGTCCAATATAACATAACCAACAAAAGCTTTGTAAGGGAAAACATCTGGGATTACCCTCTTGAAGCGATAAGAGAGATGCTTTATAATGCGGTAGTTCACAGAGATTATTTTCAATATGGAACGCAGACACAGATTAAAATTTTCGAAGAGAGCATCTGGTCATACAATCCAGGAGAATTACTGGAAGATCTTACACCGGAAAAACTAAAAGGCACTCACAGTTCAATAGCAAGAAATCCGCTTATTGCACACGCATTTTATGTTGCCGGATTTATTGAACAATATGGTTCAGGAATTGAAAGAATAGCGAATGCTCTTATAAAACAGGGACGGCCCGAACCTATTATTGAAACACTGGGAACGGGATTTGTTCTGATTATCAAAAAAGCAAGCACCCCCCCGATGACCCCCCCGATGACCCCCCCGATGACCCCCCCGATGACCCAATTGGAAAGAAATATATTTGATATTATTAAAGAAAATTCCGTGGTTTCCATGACAGAAATTGCAGAAAAATTAAATATATCAAGAGATACCGTCAAAGAATATATAAATAAGCTTAAGAAAAAAGAAATCATAAGGCGTGTCGGTACCACAAAATCAGGTCACTGGGAGATAATTGAAAATGAAAATCTATAAAACCCTCGGCAGCAAACAAACTCTTCTTGACAAGGGACAGGCAATATTAATGGCTGTGTTCTTCTTCATTGGAGCAATATATGAGAATCTGTTTTTTCTCCTTTTTGCCCCGGTGATAGTGTTTGCGGTCACATTCATAATCAAGGAGAAGTATTTCTCCGGCAAACCTGAGTGGGGCATTTACGTGCTCCGCATGTTAAAAGGCAGCAGAATCTACTATTCAAGGCAGATAAAAGATGAAAAGCATATTTAGCTTACTCAAAATCGCCTCAATCGAAGATGATCTCATCATCACCTCTTCCATGCAGCGCTATTCCATGTGGGAGACCGAAGGAGTTGACTGTTATTTCCGTGAAGCTGACCTGACAAGAGCATACTCTGCATTCATGCGGGAAATGAAGGAGAACACCACTGTTGAATTTTTCCAGATCTCAAAACTGAAAGACGATACAGTTGAAAGGCGCTTAAAAGAAGAGAAGGACATTGTCACAAAACAGCGGCTGAACTACATCCGGAAGGCCGGAATAAAGAAAGTCCGTAATTTCTTTCTCATAAGCGACGATCTGCCTAAAAAGGAGTTTCCGAAAGATCCCGTAAATCTCCAGTATCACAAGAATATGATATCATCCTTCGGCCTCCGTTTCAGGAGAGTGAAAGAAGATGAAATTAAAGAAATCCTTTATAATATCATATCCTTTGATTCAAATCTGAAAGTTCATCCTGAAATGACCATCAGGGAAGCACTAATTCAGAGACAGTGTTCCGCCGGCCCTGAATATTTTAAAGTCGGGGATATATACTGCAAAGTGCTGTCTCTTAAACACCTTCCTGATGCGACCCGTCCGTTTATGCTTGCATATCTGCTTGATTATCTGCTTTACGACTATGTTTTTGCAATATCCTTAAACATTCTTCCACAGGGGAAGGAATTTGTATCGTTAGAAGCAAAGGAAAGGTTCTACATTGCAACTAGCGGCAGAGGAGCGGCAAGGAACGCCAACGAAACAGATGAACTTATGACACTTCTTGCTGAGTCCCGTCATAAAATAGGATATATGTCAGGCAAAATTATTGTCTGGAACAGAGATCTTAAGGAGCTTGAACGGCTTGCAATTGAGCTTTCAAACATAATGAAAAACGAGAACTGCTTTTTTGAAGAAGAAACATGGGGACACGACCTTGAATTCTTTAAATCGCTTCCAAGCCAGTTATCTTATTCAGAAAGACAGCATAGGGTTTTATCGCCAAACTTCATTGACATGATACCCGCTTCAAAACACGGTCATGCAGACTCTCAGGGTAAATACCCGCTGTTCCTTCGTAACAGATTCGGTGAAGTTTACGGATTTGATGCAGGGAGTCCAATGCGGAACAACCGTAACGGCTCGATATTCGGCTGTTCAGGGAGCGGAAAGTCAGTGACAGTGAACGCTCTCATTGCTCACACATTCTTTCCAAACATCAGGGCGGACATCGACCACCCCGGACGAATTTTCATTGTGGATTTCGCAGGGACTGAAAACTCTTCATATCTTAAAATGGCTGACCTTTACGGCGGAGTATTCATTCCCGTTGATTCAAAAGGGAGAGTTGTCATAAATCCGTTCCCTGAAAGATCAAAGATATTTGCAGACGGAAAGTGGGATTCATCAATGCTCAATTTTTTGCAGATCTGCATGGACCTCATCCTTGAAGTGCGTGAAAAGAGCATGAAAGCAGATCTTTACAGAATAATCATATCCAAAGCCATTAAGGAAATGTACCAATCAATCGAAAGACCGGTGTTAAGCGACCTTGTGAAGTTCATTAATGATGATGACAGGGAGAAATGCGACACACTTAAAAAACTCCTCAATGGTTTTATTGATGATCCGGTGTCACGGATAATAAACGGACAGTCAACAATAGATTATGGAAATGACCCTTTTGTAATATATGACCTTCAGGGAATAACAGGATTGAATGATAAATTGAAGGAACTTCTCACCTTCATAGTTATTCAGGAAGCCAAAAAGACCGCATTTGAGACAACCAACAGTTTTATCATGTTCGATGAAGCGGCTCAGCTCATTAAAGACCCGCGGCTCGGTGATCTCATTGAAGAACTTTTCGCAACAGCCAGAAAATATAACACCGGCATCTGGACGATCACCCAGAATTTTTTGAGCTTTAAAGAGGTTGCTCTATCAAGCAAGATCAAGATTAATACAACTACGACAATTTTCCTTTCTCACGCAAATGACGAAGAGGCAAAGCGGCTTGTAGCAAGTGATTTCGGGTTCACTGAAACTGAAAGAGGTGCATTCGATTCTCTGCGTACTGTAAAAGGGGAATATGCTTTAGCCCTTTTCAGAACTCAGATATCTGACACCGTTGAATCGGAAGTGGTCAGAATCGAGCTTTCACCCTTTGATTATGCTGTCGCCACAAGTGACAAGGGAGATAACCGCCTTTTAAAGAAATATGCGGACTTAAGAAAGATCAGGCTCATTGATGCATGTGCCGAATCAGCCGCATTTGCTAGTAGAAACAATCTGTTTGTCATAGATGCCGTGAAAAAACTGATCGAGGCGGCACAATGAACATAAATATCTACTACAACCCCAAAACTCTTTTACAGGCGGCGGGTGCAGGCTGGGTTTGGGATGTAACATTTCTCATCATACTCATCGGGCTTACAATAAGTTTTGTCGTTGAAGTGTTCAAAATACAGAAAAAGGGCAATCCCGACTTTTCAGGGGTGGTGTGGAAAACCGTGATAATAGTTCTGCTTTATACCTCTTTACCCGGACTAATTGAAAAAACTATGAACTTTGTAAATTCCACAATTACTTCAAGTGAACTTGACAATGAATTTTACAAAGCGTTTTCTCTTTACAGTGCAAATCTCAGCGGCACAGGAAACAAGTCGGAAACAAACCCTGAAATCTGCCCGTCTAATTTTGATGCAACCCTCGTTCAAGCAGGGTTTCAGCTCATAAGCTCATATTATTTTCAGTATTTTGCAAAACTGTTTGTTTTCATTCTACTGGTCTCTGTCTGGGTTATTAAAGAACTTATTTTTTCGTGGGCATGGCCGGTCATGATGTCAATAAACATGATCGGCCTCTGTGCGGCATTAGTCATTCCTGCATTTCCAGGCAAAGGATTCGGCAGTGTCGGCAGTTTTTTTAAATCAGTTGCTGTTTTCACTCTCTGGCCTGTCATATACTCAGCGTTCATAGTTATAACCAAAGATGCGTTGATATTGACATTTAAACTTGCTCAATCGTGCATAGTGTGTCCCGAAGTCTTTGAAGTGGGCAGAAACACAGTTCTTGCAACAACAGGAATCCTCTTTTTTGCTCTCAGTATCGCACTCGTTCCGTTCATTTCTTCAAAAATAGTGAATTCTTCGGAAGTAAACTCAATAGTGGCAAACATTAAGTCTTCCCCGATAATGGAAATTGTAGCAAAAAGGGTGAAATAACATGACAAAACAAAACAAACTGACCGATGCAGATATGTTCTTTTCAACTATGAAATTTAAAGATGTTCAGGTTTTGAGGAAAACTTATTCCTTTTTTATGTTTTTTGCCCTTATATTCATGTTTGTGCTCGCAACCGTTTCAATGCTTTTTGCGTTTACTGTGACAATGAAACCGACTCCGGTAATCGCTTTTGACGCATACGGGAAGAAAGCGGTTTTTTCTCCTGATAACACCGTTGAAAGCGAAACTTCAAAAGTGAGAATTCACAGATTCATGGCAGAATTTGTAAATAAATTTGAAGGTGTAAGTCCAAACATTGAAGAAGACCTGAAAGATGCCTACAATATGCTCACCCCCAAATTCAGGCAGATACTTCTTGATAAAGCTGTTCACAGGGAAAAGATGGAAACATGGAAAAACAAAAACTTTGAAACTCAATTTATAATAAAGAATCTTAAGATTTTAAAAGGAAGTTTTGAGCACGGATCATCGCTGAGTCTTGAAGGAATCGGTGAGATGACTTTTAAAAATGTGATCAACTATTCAGGAGAAAATGAACAGCGGAAGGATTTTGTATATTTTTCTGCACTTCTCATTGTCACTCCTGTTTCATTTGAACTTTCTCCAGACGGACTTTTTGTTGAATTTTACCACGGTAAAAGTCTTGGTGATTTCAGAAGCTTAAGAGCATATCTGCTTGAAAACAAGAAGGAATATTTAATTGACGGCGAAAACAAAGAGGTGTTTGAATGATATTTAAGATTCTTTTAATAATTTTAAGTTTTCTTACAGTTATGGCTGATGACACTATCGAAGTCAAGGCAAAAGATCCCCGTTTCATCCCGATAACTGAAAAGGTTGCCGTCATAACGATTAAGAACAGTGACACCGTCATTTACAGAACGGTGAACATCGCAATAGGTGAAGTTTTTGTACTTGAATTCCCTAAAAATATCATTCTTGAGGAAACTCCTACAATAGGTGATGCAGGACTTTTAAAGATAGAGGTCGAGAACGATCCCCTTAAAATGCGGATATGGGGACTGATGTTCCCCGATGCCGACGAATCATCAATGTACGGACTCAATTCAAACATCCAGTTCAAGATCAATTCGGGCACTACTTTCATATTCAACATGGTTCTTCAACCAGCGGCAAATGCAAGCAACAGGATAATATTCAGCTATCCTGAATGGGAGAGTGCCCAGAAAGACATAAACAGACAGCTTGAGACACTTAAGAAAGATCTGATGAACGAGCATGGAAAAAAAATAAAGAGTCTGGAGAAAGACTCAGAAAAAATGATGATACAGTTCATGGCGAAGTCATTTTCAGAGTTTTATCAGTGCAACAGCTATTCCGCAAGGGTTGAAGAGAATCTTGTATTCTTAAGAAGTGACCGGATATGTAAAATAGGTAAGGACGGACTGGTCACAATGAACTTTTCGATAAAGAACCGCTATAGACAGAGATTTCACATTGAAAGCATAAAAGTCTATTCAATGAAAGGGGGAAAAGTTGAGATAGACAACGCCCAGTATCACATTGATAAATACTCAATGCAGTTTGATGAAGTGGTGAACGGAGCTTTGGCATTTAAAATAAAGGACGAGGACTATTCAACGGAATATACCGTTGAAGTTATTGAAAGTGCCGGAAAGAAGAGAAAGCTTGAACTGAAGGTGTCATTTTAGATGAATGAAAACAACAAAGAAAACAATGTCTTGAACTTGTTGCTTGATGAGTCGGAAACTGTTGAGAAAAAGCCGGATAACCATGTTGAAGAAGAAAAGGGCACAGAAAAGTACAACCGGAAAAAAAATGGCATAGCTATCCTTTTTGTGGTTATGTTTTCAACTCTTCTTGGTGCGGGACTAGCCCTGTCGCTTATCTCAAAAGAAAAAAAGATTGAACCTGATACTCCTGAAATAAATAATTTTGATGAATTTAAAAGGGGAAGAATCTCGGGAAGTTTGAAGTCAGCAATGAATACAAATGAAAAAAAGGAAAAAGAGATTGATCTGCCAGTTATCAAACCTGAAAAAGAAAAAGTAAGAATTAATAATTATCAGGGTGGAAGAAACAGACTGAAAGACGAAGAGATTTTAGAAAAATATGCAACTGCAGTTGACCCTGCAAGTTCTGAAAACATCGCCGGAACAAGATCTGGAAGAAGGCATTTTGTCCCGGGAGGAACATCAAATCATGGCGGTGTGTTCATAAAAGGTGAAAGGGGAAATAAAGAGAGCGGTAAAGCGCTCGGTATAAATGACATGAAAATAAAAGTGCGGCTTGAGTTCTCAATCCGTTCAACGGCGGCTTCAACCATAGTTGCCGTTACAACGGAAGATCATGACAGAATACCAAAAGGTTCAAAATTTTACGGCACTGCATCAGGTTATGTGAATAAAAGGACTCAGATACGGTTTAATAAACTTATTGTGAATGGAGCGGAGTTTTCCATTAAGGGTTTTGCAATTTCAGGTCGTGACCCCGGAATTGAATCAGAAGTAACTGACATTGCAAGGGAAAATATCGACTCTTCGGTAAAACAGGGGATCACCCAGACTGCGGCGAATGTTGTTGCAAAATATGCGGGAGTTGCCGGAAATGTTACAGGAGATGCGGCCGCAAACACAGTTGACCCCGCAAGCTCAGAAATGAAAAAACAGCAGGAAGCCAACAAAATGACTCAAGAATACAGAGTGCCTGCCGGAACAGCATTTTTTATTTATTTAGAGTAGGGGGTATATGTTTAAAAAGATCGTTTTTATCACAATTATTATGCTTTCCCTGGCACTTGCAGCAGAAGAAGGCGAGATCCAGATAAATCTTGGTGGCGGCGGTTTCTTTCCGCTGTCGCTTAAAACCGATGATAAAACGGTTATTGTATATTCAAGCTGGAATGTGGGATTAAATACTTATTTTGGCTTAAGTGACAATTTTGACATCGGAATTCAACCGTCGTTCACAAAACTTAAGGACACTTCGGGGAAGGCTGAGTTTGAGGGTTTGACAGGTCGTGAATATTTCAACTACTGGCGGTTTCAGTGTCTGGCTCTGATCAGATACAATCTTTATCCGGGAAGTTTCTTTTCGCCGCACATCATTGCAGGAGGCGGTTTCAAGGTCGAAACTTATACTGACCGGGAATTTTTCACAACTGCCGGAAAAAGAATAGCTGACTATAAAAAAAGTGATTATGCATCTGTCAACGGTGTTGTTGCCGGTGGAATTGATCTCCAGTTCAGAGTGTGGGAGTGGTTCATGCTGTCAACTCAAGTGCTTTATAAATGGTCTCCCGATGACCATTCAATTGATCTCTTCGGATTTTTAGGTGCAACATTTTTTGTGAATTTTTACAGATAGGGGGCAAAATGAAAAAGTTATTTTTAACGGCACTTATTCCAGTTGTCTTTTTTTCATGTGATACCAAAAGACCCGATGTGGAAATCCTTGAATACTCTTTGACTGTAAACTCTGTTCAAAATGGAGCAACCGTTGAGGTTCTTGACAAAGAAACCGTTATAGTTTCAGGAACGACAGACGAATCAGGCACTGTGAAATTCAGCGGACTGAATGAGGTTAAGGCTTTAACTGTTAAGGTCTGTAAAGGCACAGTGACTCTTGTTTCAAGTGCTGATCCCGTTGCATGGACTGGTTGCAATGAAACGGAGTTCACTCCGGAAGATAAGCAGGACATTGTTGTAACAGTTGATTTTTTAAGCACATTCATTTCAAAATATGATTCCGGAACATCAACTGAGGAATGGATGGAGTATTTAAGTCTGACAACTCTGACCAGTCCGACACTTCAGTCAAGTCTCACCGATGCTTCAAAACGGTATCTCTGGTATCAGGGGATCGCTAAAATTGCGGAGAATGTATCAAAGGCGAACAGTGTAACCCCTGAAACGATGTATTCAACTGAAAATCTCTTAAATCTTCTTCTTGCGGACCTTGCTGACGATAATATAATAAACGGCTCAAGTAAAGCGAAATTCGGCACTCTCAATGTCGAAGCCCTTATCTTAAAAAGCGTTCTTGCCGATGCAATACCTGAAGTGAGCAAAAGTTTCACTAAAACAGACCTTAAAGACTGGACTGACAAAATAAGATATTCAGATGCTTTATTTTTAGGCGGCTCCGGTGAAGGAGTTGATTCAGAAAAACCGGTCATAGAAATAACATCCCCTGAAGACGGCGGAATTATTTCCGGCAGTGTCGAGGTCAAGGCGACCGCAACCGATAATGTGAAAGTGACAGGACTTAACTGTACGGTCACAGGCGACGGAATGCCGGAACTTGAAGACACGGATGTTGATGATGATAAATTTTCAGCCGTATTTGATTCAAAACTTATTGCTGACGGGTCATTAAAGATAAAGTGCATAGCAAGCGACGGCACATCGCTTTCTGAAAAGGAAATTACCGTTACTGTATCAAATTCTAATCAGGTGAATTTATCCGCATTTGTGACAAATCCATTAACATTATGGGATTCAGTCACGGTTTATGACAGTTCAGATAACAAAGTCCTTGCAACCTCATTTGAAGAAGAGGAAACGGCAGTAATATCGCTTGCCCCCGGAACATTCAGGATAGTTTTCAAAGGGGGAGTTTATGCCCCGGTATTCCTGAATGATGAAACAATTGAATTTGATTCTACGCTTGAAACAAGAATGACGGTCAAAGCGGGTGAAAAGACCTCAACCGTTGCAACTCCCCTCACCACACTGAGAGAACACCTTTACAGGGCATTGAAGGAAAAAGGCGACTCGCAAGCTGAAACAAAGTCATTTGATCTGATCTCTGAACACATTGACAGTGATTTTCCGCTTTACATTGAACCCGTAAGCAAAAATCAGCTTACCGAAAACAGTAAATACTACATAGTCCTTGCATCACTTGAACGGCTTGCCGTTCTTATCGGTGAAAGACACGATCCGCCGCTTGAAAAGGGAGCGGTGACAATTGAACAGGTGCTTAAGGCACTTGCTGACGATCTCGGAGCGGAAGACAAAGCCGTTCTTGACGGAGCGGGGAAAATAAATCAGTTTGCAGTTGACAGTTATCTTTTCAGATACTGGTATGCAATAGCGGTAAAACTGTTCCTTGAAAGTGAAGAAAACCTCACGGGCTTAAAATTCTCAGACCTTCAGACAGTAATTTCAAATATCTCAATGGATGAGTCCGTTTTGTTCCCGGAATCTGAAGAGGCGAAAAAAGTGACAGATAAACCCCCTGTAATAAGTGAAAAACAATTTAAGAGGTTTTACGAGACAGGGTTTCAGGATTATTCAGTGTCAGACATAATATACGCAAATGATGAAGTCTTTTCAGTAAAATTCAAGGCATTACCCGACGAATCGGGTGATCTTACCATTGATACCGTTGAATTATCAGGCGACATTGAAGTTCAGTCATTAAGCGACATAAACGAAGAGGGAATTTATACAGCTGAATTAAAATTCCCCGTAAGCGATGACGGAAATAAAACCGTTCTCATAACTGCCGTTGATAACGCTGAAAACACCGGAACAGCAACTCTTCAGGTGGTTAAAGACACAGTAAAACCGGTGATAGAGACTTTTGAACTCAAACAGGGTGAAAAGGTCATTACAGGTGAATACACAACAGTCCCCTTCACAATGAATTACATCGTTGAAGAGGAAAACTTCAGGGATGCTCAGCTCGGAGTTAAAAAGGCGGCTGACTTAAACCCTTTCAGCTACACAGTTTTCAGTACCGTTAAATATGGAGAGAAACAGGTTTCAAAGACCGACCTTCCGGGAGATCAGGAAGACGGTGAATACATTTTCAGCGTTAAATTCACTGACAAGGCGGGAAATGATGAAATTACCGAATTCCAGAAAGTGATAGATACAGTAAAACCGGAAATTCAGTCAATTGTGATGACCCCTCAGATAAACGGTCACGGCTTTATCAATTCAAGGAACATAACCGTTGAAATAACGGCAACCGACAACCTTGAACACACCCTTAATTACTGGATAAGAAGAAATGTTTCTAATTATGATCTTAACGGTAATAATCCGCCTAATCTTTTTAATATTGAAGAGCCGGCGGATGCTTCACTTACCTACCGGTTTAAAGTAAGCGACAAGGCAGGGAACGAAACGGCTGAATCGGAGCCGTTCGCATTTACTATTGATACCGTTGACCCGGTGGTAACAATTTCAAACAAAGCGGCACTTGAAGCCAAACCGTGGCGGAGCGATGCCGACGAACTTGTTTTTAACTACACCGTTGACGAGCTTAATACTGATTTCTGCGAACTCCGCATTAACGGGGCAAAGGCAGATGATCTTTTTGGTTTTCCGACAGGCAACAAGTCTTTCAAATCCCATGAACTTCTTGATCCCACCATCGGACCCGGTGCACCGAACATAGTTTCAATATACTGCATTGACAAGGCGGGCAATGAAAAGGAAGAATCCGTAAATGTCTTTATTGACGATGACGCTCCTGTCACCTATGTCGGAACAACTGCATTTACATATAACGGTTCAGTCGTTGACCCGAGATACGGCACATGGCTTTCAATAAAGCCGTGGGTTCACGCAAGCGACAATTTCGGTAAAAAGGATAATCTGACAGTCAGATTCTATTACACGACTGAAATAAGAAATGTTCTCGGTTACTTTGAAACAAGAAGATATCCCACAAGCGGATTCAGCACAATAACAGCATGGCAGGACACAGTTCCGGCGACCGGTGCACACTGTACCATTTCAGATCCGAACTGCCGGGTTCAGATCCCCCACCCTTCAGACACATATCTTACCGCTAACAGCTCTCTTAATATGCTCGGCAGAACCTCAAATTTCATACTGTTCGTTGAAGTTGAAGATCTGGCCGGAAACAAAACTCAGACCACCATGGACTGGGTAAGCGACAGGGAACCCATTAAATTCAAACCTGCCGGGACAAGTTACGGAAGCGGCGAGATCTGGCTTGCATTCACTTCTGACAAGGCTGTCTGGGATTTCAGGCTTACAGTGAACGGTTTAACTTCTACTCCCGAATGTTATCAGAACTATCTTGACAACCTTCAGTTTTACATTTACTCGTGTCCTTTTGCAGCAAATCCCGGAACAACTTATAATGTTACAATATCATCAAAGGACTGGTACGGTAACTATACAACTTCAAACTGTACGGCTTTCAGTGCAACTGACGGTAATTTCTGTTTTTCAGGAGCGGTTAAAGTGGATGATCCTCAGCTTTCAATTCTGAAAACCGAACAGACGGCCACCACCCTTAAATATGAGATAACAAGCGATTCGACCATAACATATTGTAAAATATATAAGGAGGGAACATATTTCAAGGATTGTGCCGGAACACTGGGAACCGGTGTTAAAACAGAAACTGTCACTACATGGGATCAGGCGAATTACACTGTAACGGTTAAGGCACAGAACGGAGCGGGAGTGATTGCGGAAGGGAGCATGAATTTCTTCATTGACAACACACCGACATCCTTCGGGCTTACAATAACGAATTATAAAACTTTTTACGACAACGAAGCCCCGACGCTCAAACCGTCGGCGACAATAGCGGGCGGAGTTAAAAAACTCCACATATTCCTTGTGACAAGAAAAGTTCATAAATCTCACAAGGGCGGACTGACCCAGTGTACAAACAACTACTGCTACGAAACACATGCTCAGAAAATTTATGAAGCGGAACCGGTGTGCCGTTTTGTAATAAATTATGGTATGATATGCAGTTTTCCTGTATATACTCCCCCTGTATCAAGTTTTAAATCAGGTTTTTATACTCATCTGAGAGTTGTGATAGAATCAAATTACAGCGGACAGTCATTCACTTATACCGAATGGCCGCTTGATGATAAGATAATACGGATCAGAAAAGCGGTCTCTGATGATCCTGCGGTAAAGAGCGTGACACTTGATGATGAAAACGGTGAAATGATAGCTGAATTTGTCCCTTCAATATTTTCTGATGCCGATATTGCAAGTACCGCTGTCTTTAAATACAGCATTCTTAACAACCCCGACATTAAATTAGGCAGCGATTATTATGAAATATGCGGTGACGGCAACACCACAACGGGAGTTAAGAAACGGTACCTTCATTTCGGGAAGAAATTCAAAGCTAAACAGGACAGAGTTTCATACAACAATTCTTCCAACACATACAGAATATATTACAAACCCAACTGGGACACCTATTATTTTAATTTTGCCCCTTCAGGTTCTCCCACTAATAATTGCAGCAGTGATGCACACTGTCCGGCAACGGCGGATTTTCTTTCACTTTCCGATGGCTGTAAAAATCATTCCGACCCTGACCCTGATGAAGGATATTATAAATTATGCAAACCCGTTCTCACAAAACACTATACAGACACCACGGCTGATATTTCACATTATAATATCTGTTCACAGATGGTTTTAGATAAATGCGGTTCCTATTATCAGACCTGTCCCGCACCCTCTGAATCCGTTTATGAATTCTACTGGTATAAAAAGCTGCCTGAATGCCGTTTAAGAAGGGATTTCCGGTATTTCCCTAAAAATCTCAAACTCAGCATAACTGACGATTTCAGCAGAAAGGCCACGGTTACCAATTCTTCAGCGGGTACATACACCGATCACACAACCTGTCCGCAGGAAAAGAAAATAACTGAACAATAGAACAACACCCACCACAATTCCCTGATTTCATTCTGAAAATTAATTTTCAGCAAACACTTGACTTAAGATAACAAATAAATTAGAATTTATTCGTATCGTGTTGGAGATATGAGATGAGATTATTTGTTTTTACAGTTTCAGTCGCATTTTTGAGCATGTTTTATGTTGCAGGTGCGGATTGTTGTAACGAAATGATTGGTTCAGGTGAGCTTGCAAATGCTTACGAGCCGCCACCCTCACCTCCGAATCCTGACCCCGCACCTCCGTCTCCGCCTCCAGATCCCACAAGAAAGTGCTGACTGTTTCTAAAAAGCCTCTAAAAGATTAAAATAGAAATTAAATCCTTCCGGAGTAAATCCCATATCAAATCTGAAATTTATCCGCTTTTTGTTATTAAGTTGAAATCTTAATCCGAATCCGCCGGCATATTTCAGGTCTTGAAAAAAGAATTCCATTATTTCATGCTGAACTTTACCGGCACCGAAGAATAGAACTCCGCCGAATCTCCACCATATCGGAAATCTGTATTCTATCTGTGCAGCTATATAAACGTTATCCCTGTATCTTCCGCCCGGATATCCTCTGAGCAAGTCCTTACTGCCAAGAGATGGCAAATATGATAATGGCGCATTACCGTCAACTGCATCAAAAACCGCCTGTAGTGCTATGACAGAATTAAATATAAATGGAACATATCCTCTGACGTCAAACTGATAGCGGTAAAATGAATATTGACTTCCGAGTCCTGAAGGAAAATATGTAAAACTTGTTTCTCCTTTTATCCCTTCAGTCGGGAAAAACGAATCATTTCTGCTATCGTAGTTAAGTTTGAATCCTATGCCTGAAATAAATCCCTCTTTTCTGTTGTTTTCAAAATAGTTGTCGGCAAGCCCTTCATTTTTGGAATCAAGAAGCATGTAATATCCCTGCGTAAGAGTAATCCCTCCGTAAAGGGCACGCCAAAGACGGTATTCTATATCATTTTCAAACTGGAATGAGAATGGCTCAAACACTTCTCCTTTTTTAAAATCTGTATGGTTGCCTATTCCATAAAAATCTGTCGGATATTTTGAAAAGATCAGCTTGCTGCCCCAATGCCAGTTTGCGTTGTCCCAGTAAATGTTGCCGACATTGGCATTTAAAAGCTGGTTTCTGAGCGTGTAGAAAAGGACTATGGCAAATGACTGTGATTTGTTTATGTACTTGTCTTTGTATATATCTTTGAACAAGACTGCACTTCCGCCAAAACCGAAATTGGTATCAGATGAATAGAACACAACCGGAAAAGCAACCCAGCCTATCTTCTTTTCCTTTTCCTTTTCTTTCAATTCCTCGCTTACAACGACCTTCTTATCCTTATTCCAGTTCGGGGTTGCAGAAGTCTGAGCATCAGTCTGCTGTTTTGCGTATACCGGCAGAAAAAATGTTAAAAACAGGCCTGTCAAAAATGTTTTCTTAATTTTACTTTTCAAGCGACCTCTCTACTTTTTCATTAACACAAGATATTCATTGTGCTTTTTTATAACTTCAAGGATCAGTTTCCTGAATTCAGGGTAGTTTTCTGTTGATATTTCAGTACAGTTTTTAATGAATACACTTTTTATCGATACAGTTCTTTCATCAATGACTGTACTTTTTCTTGTTATTGAAAAACAGTCATTTGATATGGATATGTCGTTAGGCATTGATTCTACTGCAAGTCCAACAGGTATTTCAATCAAAACATCTATCTCATAAAGGCTGGGAATTCCTGTCCAGAGAGGGAGTTTCCTGTTTTCCAGTGTTATAATTGACGCATTTACTATCTGCTCCGGCATAGTTATCGTTATTTTGCTTCCCGATTCCGAAACGAGGTTGGTTACATCAGCTGAGAAGCTGATATTAAGTGGTGTGCTTATATCTTCAATATCACTATGCTCATACTTGCCAAGAACGCCGCCTTTGAAAAGGGAATTCGCTATTCTCTGGAACATTTTCTGACCGACATCCTTTGTCCTGAGCGTCTGTCTGAAATATGAAGATGTCCCGCCCTTCATCGATATGGAATCTTTTACCTCCAGGGTGCCGGTTTCAGAAAGTTTATAAACTCTTTCATGTTTCTGGAAATTAAGTTCCGGCGACTGGTACGGAATATCTATGAATTCATATTTTCCTGTTTCTATGTCCAGTTTTAAAGCGATCGTCCCCTGATCATCCTCTCTTAAGCTTCCGATCTCAAGAAGATCGACTGTGGGATCCATGAAAAAGCCGCTTTCTATACCATCCTGTGCGGGAACATAGACTATTGCATGATTGAACTGCTGATTAGGTATCGTCTTCTGTAGCTCTCCTGCGTTTCTGGTCCTTATGATCACATAATCTGCTTTTATATTCAGCTCTTTTGCAAGCTGTATGAAAAGGATCGCCTTGTCTTTGCAGTCACCATATCCTCTTTCAAGTGTCTGTGCCGCCGTATGAGGCTGTACGCCGGCGATCGTACTTTCATATTCCTGCTGATATCTGATATCCTGCGCAACAAATTCAAAAATTTTATTTATTTTTCCAATAACAGATTGTTCTCCCTCAGCTATTTTCACCGCTTTGTCTCTTATTTCTTTTGCTGAAACGAATGCATCTTTCAGAAGTGCCCTTTCCCAGTTTACATATTTGTCCCAGCTTTCAGAGGTACTCACTGTCACAGTTTCAAGAAAATTATTCAGCGGAGGAGAATTCGGCTCATAATTCAGAGGTTCAATGTTCCTGGCGATAAATCTGTGTACTGTAAGATCATTCAACTTTTCAAAAACCTGCTCCGTTCTTTTCCCTGTAATATCAATATTGAGTTTCGTGCCTTGCGGGTATATCAGATTCCATTCTGAATATATTACATGTTTCATAGGACTCTGAACAAACCATTGTCCGACAAAATCATTTTCCAGAAATACAGGTGCCGGCTTATAGTGAATATACTGTATAACTGTAAAATCCCCTTTTTTAAGCTGTCTGAATCTTATATCAAAACTTGAAACTGAGCTGGCTTCACTTTTTTCAAAACTGCTGTTTACTGAATAAGTCTTCAGAATCCTTTTCCTTCCATCATACGGCAGATATGCATTTATCAGAGAATCTCTTCCTGCATCATTCAGGGCTCGACTTACTTCAGTTATGTACCATTTGCTGCTTCCATCACTGTTTATTTTACAGACGGCATGGTCATAAACAAGAAGTGTTTCTGCACCGTCATCTGCAGCAAAATCAATTGAGTTTTTAATTATTTCCATTATTTTTTCATCATCCGGAACATATTTTTCCGCTTCATCTTTTTCTTCGATCTTCAGATATGATATTCTTTCGGAAATGTAACTGTTCTTTGGATCAAGTTCATGAGCCTTTTCCCACGAAACAAGAGCGTCTGAAGTCATGTTCTGTTCATATAAAAGATCTCCCTGTTTTATGTATATCCTTGAATTGTCAGGGTTTATGTTCTTAATTATTTCGAGCTGATGTGTGGCGTTAGCAATATCCTTTGAGGAGCGGTAGAACTCAAAAAGATCTAAATATGCACGAATATTATATGGAGAAAGGTCAATAATTCTTTCAAGAAAATATAAAGCTGAAGAGCTGGACCTTTTTTCTTTTGATATCTGAAAAAGCTCATCGTTTAAAGAGATATCTCCAGGGGTCAACTTGAGTGCTTTTCTATAAATCTTTTCTGCGTCTTCTTTATAATTCAAACGGCTTAAAGTCGCGGCCATAAGCTTTAGAAGAGCAGCATTATCAGGTTCCATATCCAGAGCTTTCTGAAGAATTCTTCTGGAATCTTCATGCCATCCCTTTGACTGGAAAAGGCTTGCCTGACTTTTCAAAGCTTCAATGGATGAAGGATTCAGCTCAAGTGCTTTTTTATAATCATTTTCAGCACTTTCCTTCTGCCCTTTTTTGGCAAAAAACCTCCCCCTCATGGTCAGGAACAAAGCAAGTTCAGAAGAAGAATGAGTTATGGCGCCATTTAAAAGATCGATATATTTGCCCTCCTCTCCCGCACCATTCAGTGCTTTAGCCATCTGAAACATTAAAAATAAATTGTGGGGAGCTTGTTCATAAGCCTTCCTTATATAGTTCATCGAATACTTTTCATAACCCTTAAAATTCAGCAGAAGTCCTTTATAAAAATTTTCTTTTATGTCCTCTAAAACCGGTTCCTTCTCGGAGTAAGGGAATAGAATTTTTGACTCAAAGGTCTTTTTTTGCAGATCTTTAGGAAATTTATGCAAAACAACAAGATCTGTGGCTTCTTTAGCGGAGTTCTCGGTTATTCTTACACCCACAGACCAGGAATCGCTTTTTTGGCATGTCTTTAAAAGCACCGTGTTTTCGCCTTTAAACAGTTTTACTCTTACCTTGACATTGTCATAACCGAAATGGTTAATATTTTCCTCTTCAAAAACAATAGATCCGTTAACCCATATTTTAATCGCATCACTTGTAGAAACATTTATGACAACATCTTTGTCAACCGGTGAAAAAATATTTGTGAGCATATATGCCAGAGCGTCATTTGAAGGAGAAACAAAACTGTCAAAAGGAATAAATCCCTTGTGTCCGTTAAATCTTATTTTTCTCCAGCTTACATTTACGACTTTGCCTCTGTATGCCTTCTTTACATCCAACTCTCTTTCCGGACCGTATTCATCATAAAACCCTTTTCCGTTATCGTTATCAAACCCGCCGATGATCCACCAGTCTCTTATATAACCGTTACTGTCGGTCTCAAAAGATGCTTTTTTTGTGTCACCTTCAAGAATGTAATAATGTGCCAGCATATTTCTTGAAAGCTGTCTGACATTATAATCACCACTGCTTGAAACGAGGGTCTCCAGAGCTTTCATGAAAATTTTTCTTTCCTGCGCAGTAAGGTTCATTGAAAAAAGCATTTCCAGCATTAAATGAGTGTTCAAACTGTCTGAATCAAGAACGGATCTTACCAGATGTGAAAAGACCGTTTTGTTTTCAGACTTAAGCATGGCAATAAATGCTGCCATTCCGTTAAGTTCACTGTTACCCGGATATTTTTTAAGAAGCTCCTGTACTGATGAATCAAGATCCTTCAAACTCAGATCTGAATTGAACGCTTTTTTCACAACCGGCACAATCTCATCGCTCACTTCTGACGGTTTTACTTCAATATTTATGTCATAAAGATCTGTGTTTCCTGATGTGGCACATGAAATACTGAGAAAAAGCGATATAAACAAAAAAAATGATCTGTACATATTCCCTCTGATATTGAAATTCACAACTTATTCTTCGTCAAATCCGGAGTCTTCTTCATTTGAGATATCATTTGAACTGTCTGTCTGTGTTCCGCTGTTTTCATTTTCAGGCACATCCTCTGTGGATTCCTCTTCATTTTCAGGCACCGGAAGCTGTCTGACAAGTTTGCCGTAATGCCACATTCCGTAAAGGATCGATCCATTTTTTCCCGTCAGTTTTCCAAGTCCGTGATAAATGCCGTCTGAAAAAGCACCTTTATACACATCACCGTTCTTTTTTTTCATAACACCTTCGCCTGTAAACTTTTCCATTTTTATTGATCCAGTGTATTCATCTCCGTTTGCAAAAGTATATTTTCCTTTTCCGTGCATGGCATTTGCAAGAAAAGCACCTTCATAAACATCACCGTTGTTCTTTTTCAGAATGCCTTTGCCCTCTCTTTTTCCGTCATTGAAGTCACCTTCATAATAATTCTCATTCTTATATCTCATCTTTCCTTTTCCGGACATTTTATCATTTTTAAAATCACCTTCATATTCAGCTCCGCTTGGAAAAAGCATCACCCCTTTGCCATGCCTTATACCTTTTACATAAGACCCCCTGTATTCCCGTTCATCAGCAAATCTGTAAACACCTTCTCCGTGCATAAGATCATCGTGGAACTGTCCTTCATACCTTGCTCCGCTTGTAAGGAAAAGTGTCCCCGTCCCTTCTCTCAGTCCATTCCTGAACTCTCCGATATATTTTGTACCATCTGCCAGAATATGCTCTCCGTATCCGTTATATACACCGTTTTCAAACATTCCTTTATATCTTTCCCCTGTGGCGTAAATATATTCTCCTTCTCCGTGTTTTTTTCGGTTTTTAAAACCTCCTATATATTTATCACCATTTTCCAGATTATGAATACCAACCTCTTCAAGTTCATCTTTTTTAGGCGGCTCCTCTGTTTCTCCTTTTTCTTTTGCAGATGATTGTTTACTTTTAACATACACCTCTTCAGTTTTACAGGAAACGATCAAAAACATATTCAATAAAAGAAATGTGCAAAAAACTCTCATCTTCTCCTCCAGTAAAAACAAACAACACACAAAATTGCACTAAATGGAAATGTATCAGAAAGTTGTTATTAAATCAATATTGAGTTGACCTTGATTTCTCTTGTTAATCTGGTAACATTCGTCGGTTTTTGGAGGATTTGATGTCAGGTATCCGCAGATATACCGTTGCTTTAATTGTAATAATTTCAACATTCTTAAACATTTTTATTTCATATTTCCATTTCGGGCATCATAACCATATCATAAATCCTGCAACAGGAAATCTTGAACATGCCCATGAGTGTTCAGGGGAAAATCATCATCATGAGGATGAGTATACAGAAGGTTCTGCATTTAAACAACAGACTCCCCATTATTCCCATGACACTTGCGGACTTCTTGATATTCTTTTAAAACAGTCATTAAAACAGATTTCTTATTCTGAACTTGCCGTTAATTATTTATCTATTCCTTTCATATCCTTTTCTGCCGGTTTTTTCAGTCCGGCACAAAATATTCTTTCATTTGCACCGAAAAACTCCCCACCTGTTTCATAACACAAGTAATTCCTTAAATATTACATTTTTTTGGAGAAGTTATGAAATACTTTTTATTATTTTGTTTTACAGTTTTCCCTGTTTTTATTTTTGCGCAGGAAAAACAGAGTGAAAACCCTGACATAAGCTTCATCCTGAATGCGGGTCTTGGTTATTTCAGCGATTCAGATCATCGTGAACAGGGCGGACACGCAATTGACGAAAGCGGTTTTGCTCTGCAGGGCGTTGAACTTGCAGTTGGCCACAGTGTCGATCCCTATTTCCGGTTTGATATGAATTTTCAGTTCATGGGAATGCACATGGAGGAAGTTTATGTCACAACTTTGTCTCTTCCGTGGAATTTCCAGATGAAAGCCGGAATGATAAACGCACAGTTCGGAAGAGAAAACCCTCAGCATCTTCACTCAATTAAGTTTACAAACTACTCGTTGATGCACTCAAGGTTCATGTCTTCGGAACATTTCAGCGGAATCGGTAGTGAAATTTCAGTCCTTCTTCCTCTTCCGTGGTATTCACTTATTCTCGGACAGGTTTTTGACGCAAAAGAGGGTCATTTTTTCAGATCATCCAGTTTTGCTACTACCGATTACACAAAATCGGGAAAGCTCGACGGGCCTGAAGATATGGTCTATCTGGCAAGAATGGAGAATTTTTTTGAAATGGGTGCTGACTGGAGCCTCAAGATCGGGCTTAGCGGAGCATGGGGACAGAGTGAATATGTTCCGGATAACAGAGTTTCTCTTTACGGTGGAGATCTTTATCTGAAATGGCGTGGAATTTCAAGTGGCAAGGATTCCTATGGATTTGCTTTCACTTTTGAAGTCGTGTTCCGTGACACTCAGGTTCCGGAAGATTTTGTAACCGACTGGGGCGGATATGCCCAGACAGATATAATGCTGACAAAACACTGGGAGATCTCACTTCGGGGCGACTATAACGACATAATGCGGGGAACTCCTGTAAATTTTGAGAAAATGCCTGAAAGAGAAATAAGAGGAAGTGCCGCAATAACGCTTCTTCCGACACATTTTTCAAAGATCAGGGTTCAGTATGACATTATCAAGGAACACGACAGATCCATATCACATGCCGCTTTCCTTCAAGGTGAATTTTCAGTCGGTGCCCACGGCGCCCACACATTTTAGGAGGAACTTATGAAAAAAATAGTGCTGTCATTCCTTGTTTTTGTTCCTTTTCTACTGTTCTCAGAGATCAGAGTCATCGGGTCAATTCCCGATTACGCAGAACTTGCAAAAGAGATCGGCGGCACAAAGGTGAAAGCGGAATCATTGATAAAAGGAACTCAGGATCCTCATTTTGCCGATGCTCTTCCTTCTCACATCATGAAACTTAATAAAGCGGATCTGCTTATCTTGACGGGGCTGGGGCTTGAAAGCGGCTGGCTTCCGGCACTTCTGAACAATTCCAGAAATAAGAAAATACAGGCGGGATCTACCGGTTATATTGATGCAAGTGAATTCGTTGAACTTAAAGATGTTTCGCTCAAAATTGACAAATCGATGGGCGATGTTCATCCGGGGGGAAATCCTCATTTTTACACAGCTCCCGACCAGCTTTTTAAGATTGCGCAGGAAATAAAGAACAGACTCATTCAGATCGATCCGGACGGCAGAAATCATTACGAAAAGAACTGGTCTGTTTTCAAAACAAAGTATGAATCAAAAGTTGCGCAGTGGAAAAAAAGCATAGAACCGCTTAAAGGGACAAAGGTTGTCGTCTATCATGAAAGCTGGGTCTATCTTCTTGACTGGCTCGGATTTGAAAAAGTCGCCGCACTTGAGCCGAAACCCGGAATTCCGCCATCTTCAGGACATATCGCGGAAGTTCTGCATTCTATCGAAGGAAAGAATGTGAGATTTCTCTTTCAGGAAATTTATCACCCGACTTCACTTTCAAAGAAATTTGCTGATAAAGCCAACATAAAACTGCTGGTGCTTCCTTCAATGACGGGAGCTGAGAAAGGAACTGACTCAATTTGGGACAAATTTGATTTAATAATTAACAGACTCATAAAAGGAGAATAAAATGAAGAACTTAACTATTGCACTGATTGTTTTCTCATCACTTTTCATAATTGCCTGTGCTTCAAAAAGCGGAGACAGTGTCGACTGTCCCGATTGCAATAACACAACCGAGATCCTTGTCGGAACAAAATGTGTTGCTGTTGAAGAAGTTGATGCCTGCGGTCCTGACGGTCATGCCCACGGTGAAGAATGCCATTGTTTCAGCGGTCAGGAAATTACCGTGATCGGTGAAAAATCTTTCTGTCTCCAGCAGGAATGCGGTGAAATAAGTGATGAAGAACATAACGACTGCGATGAAGAAGAACACGATCATGAACATACAGATGAAGAAGATAATGATGAGATCCACGACCATGAATAGCTGTCTGATTTTATGCAGAGATCTTGAAATAGGTTACGACGGGAGGGGGCTTCTGCCCCCTTTTGATCTGTCTGTTGAAAAAGGTGATTTTGTTGTCATTGCAGGACCCAACGGATCAGGAAAATCAACTTTGATCAAAACAGTTCTGGGAATGATCCCGCCGGTAAAAGGATCGATATCATTTCCGGAGAAAAAACCTGTTTTCGGATATGTTCCTCAGCAGAAAAACACAACAGCAGACCATCCTGTTACAGCTTTCGAGACTGTGATGATGGGAAAATCGGGAAGAACGCTGTTTATAAAACTAACTTCAAAAGATATTGACGATGTATCGGAAAAAATGAGTGATATGGGAATAGCTCATTTAAAAAATAAAAAATTTTCAGCTCTTTCCGGCGGTCAGAAACAAAGAGTGCTTCTTGCAAGGGCGCTTGTTGCAAATCCGGACATCCTCATTCTTGATGAACCGACTCAAGGCATGGATGTTACTGGAGAAAGCGACATCCTGGAAATTCTTGAAAAACTTAACAGACAAAGCGGCAAAACAGTCATCCTTATCTCGCACCAGCTTAATACCGTCAGCAAAATTGCTAACAGAACAATTTATATAAACGACAACGGTTTAAAAGAGGGAAATTAATGGAATATACATTTTTTGAAAGCTTTGACATCTGGCGTGATGCCGTTGCCGTTCTTGTTGTTTCAGGAATTGCACTATCATTTGCCGGAGTATGGATATCCTTGAAAAAATCGGTGTTTCTGCCTCTTGTTGTCTCATCTTTTTCTTCACTTGGTGTTGTTGCCTCATTTGTTTTTGGAGATTTTAGCGGTATAAATCTTTCACCGTATCTTTTCTCTCTTGTTTTTGCGGTCGCTATCTCTTTTTATTTTGCAAATCCCCATTACGGAGAACTGAAAGGTCAGGTTACAGTTTATCTCATTTCTTC
>CAZVWR010000042.1:0-27295 GCA_964630905.1 uncultured Spirochaetales bacterium
GAAGGTTTGGAGAATGTGCTTAACTTACTGTCCGGAAAAACCGGAGGGGATCAGTCCAAATCTTATTTTGAAACATGTCTTTAAAACTAACTGCAAACAATGAAATTGCAAAAAATCCAAAAATTGCAATGGCATAGGTGGACGGGAACAAAAATGAATTAAATAGAAAAATGTGTGATTTTTTAGAAAAACTTTTTCTTGATACGAAATTTACTAAAATAATAAAAAATATAAATAATACCAAATACAAAAATTTATTAAAAGTTGAATACAGGCAGAAATTTAAGTCTAAAAAGAAATTTTTGATTCCTTCAAAAATTATATTTTTGTATTTCACCGAAACATAGGTAATTTCTATGTATGCTAAATACACAAGAAATGTGGTAAATACATAAACAAAAGCATCAACTCCCCTATAAAACAAAATTCTTATCTTTTTTCTCATTTGGTTTTCACCTGAAAAACTCTTAACAGTATAAATAGTACGGTTGCTGATGAAAATAATCAAGAATTAATTCCGAACTGACGGTGCTTTCATTTGCGGTTATTAAGAAAGTAAATAGGGTTCGCCATAATTACATGTTTTTTATCCGTGGAATGATTGCATTCGCCTTTAAATCCTTTTTATTCTGAGCAATTATCCTTCTCAACTTTCTCAAATCCTCCTGTTCAATTCGTTAGAAGTATAACTTATTTCATCATTGTTTGGAAGATTTTCAAGGCAGGCACCGTTATGTCAAGAAAAATTATTTTAAAAATTGATTTGGAAATGCAGTTCTGATATATTTTCGGACTTTGTTGTAGTTTTTGGTAATTTAACAGTTTCAGGAAGTTAAAATGGCAATTAAGGTAGGACAGTATTTCATTGAAAAAGGACTTGTAACGGAAAAAGATGTTGCCTCTGCACTTGAATATCAGAAAAAACGCCCGGGATATCTGGGTGAAATACTGTTATTTCAGGAACTTATAACAGAAACAGATCTGTTGCACTATCTTTCCAAAAGATTCAATGTCCAGTACATTTCAAGTGAAAAACTTGAAAAGATACCGGCACAGCATCCTGTTGATGTAATTCCTGAGAAACTCGCTTTTGAAAAGAACATCTATCCTCTGAAATACAGTTTCAATAATTTCAGGCTTACCATTCTTACCCATGAACCTCAGAACATTGCACTCTTTGATGAACTCAAAGTTCTGCTGACAGGGGTGAACACTATCGTTCCGGTAGTTTCAAGTTCAAATGCTGTAAAAGCTCTGATATATAAACAGTATAAAGGAGACCTGTCTGCATTCGAGCGTCTTGTAAAAAAGGGTGTGGAAATGAACATCCTGCTTCCCGGCAGTGAGTCTATAATCGGACATGAATCTTTGATAGACAGAAGCGACCGGATAAAGGATATCATAACAGAAGACAACCGCGACCGGAGAGAGAACAATGCAACATTTTCGGCCATTTTAAATCAGGGGGAAATAATAGAAACAACTTCCGCGACAGCCTCGATGGTCAGTCTCATGCCAGGTCTTTCCAAAGATCAGCAGGGGCAGATGCTCGAAATAATCAGGGTTTTCGCAAATATACTTGACACTGCAAGAGACGATTCATACTTCGGTCACACTCAGCGGGTTGTCAATCTTTCACAGGAGATCGGACATGAAATGAGCCTTACCGATGTCGAGCTCCACGATCTTGTTGTTGCATCATACCTTCACGATGTGGGTAAAAAGACCCATTTTACAGCCCTTGACATAAAACAGAAAACAAATCATGAAAAACTGATAAAATACTCTTCTGTGGCTTCAAAGCTTTTTTCCAACATCGATTTTTCAAAACTCACAATGAGTTATCTTTCAAATATGTATGAGACATATAACGGTTCGGGAATTCCTAAAGGTATAAGCCTGAATGAAGTTCCGGCGGGTTCAATGATACTGCTCCTTTCCGACACATATGACCATATGACCAGAGTATCGAAAATACCTGCGGCGACCGCTTTTAAGCAGATCAAAGACCTTCTTTTCTTCCCGGAAAAACTCCTTGCGGCACTGAAAAAAACAGAACAGATCGATTCAATGCCCCAGTCAGTCGACACTCCTATCATGGAAGGTCTTATAATAAGCAGAAAAAGATTTGACTGTGATGATATTTCAGACAAACTCAACAGGCTTAATGTTAAAACCAACAAAGCAGACCTTTTTGAAAAAGCGGCTCAGATCATCAAGGATAAAAAGGGATCTCTGAATTTCATCCTCTGCGATCTTGATATGCCCGAAAGCACGATAACACCGATCAAATTCCTTGCCGCTTTGAAACATAAGCTGGAGTTTTCAGCAATACCTTTCTATTTTTTCTCTCAATATACAATAGACAGAAATATTATCACTGCCGCCAAGGCACTTAAAATATCAGGAATTTTCCCGAACTACCATCCGATAGAAATGACACGGAAGATCGTTGAAGATCTGAAAAATCTCAAAAGACAGTAACGGAACATCCGGAAGAACCGGTCTTTTCCTGTCCTTCATTCTCTTTGCAGACACCGTAATAGCACGTTCCATTTAATCCTTTACCTGTTTCACACTGACTCCAGTTAAGCGAATGATCAATGAGCTGAGTGAAAGATCCTGAGTTGTTGTCACATTTAACTTTTGAACATGAATCAGGTTCCGGCAAGTCAACATCTTCACCTTTACATACGCCTCCGGCACACTTTTCATTAACAGTGCAGAACAGATTATCATCACATGTTTTGCCTTCGTTCTCTACAACAAGTTCACAAAGACCGTTTGAAGAGTTGCAAACACCTTTTGAACATTCCGAATCAAGCGATGAGCAGTCCTTAGGCCCCGATTCAACACATTTTCCTTCACTACATTGCATTCCTTCGAAGCATGGGTCGGCTGTAGTTCCACAGTAAAATCCATCCGGACTAGCCTGTTTAGCACAGGATTTTGTCTTTTCATCGCAAATATTGGGCATACACGGGTCACTGGATGCCGGACAGGGTATCGCATCGTGATTTTTCTCACAGTATCCACCGCTGCAAACTTCTGTGCCATTACAGAAAATAAGATCATCGCAATCTGCATCAATATCGCATTTCTGAATATTAAGGTTAAGAGACGGATCTCCGAAATAATTTGTTTCCATTTTTATAGTCAAAAGTACCGAACCGCTTGACCAGCTCTGTTTTTTCTGTTGAAGTATCTGTGCAGGCGGTTTATTGTCGGTAAGTGCTTCAATAAAAACTGTTCCATAAGCAAATAGATCCTGACTGCTCTGGTTGTAATCACTGAATATCGTTCCGTATGAAACCTGTGAACTTCCCACTACGCCTACTGCTGTATTCAGAAGTGTCATATATGCCAGATTGGTGCTGCTCTGAATAGTTCCGTTAAGACAGCTTCCCTGAAATACAAAAGGGGCATCGTGTGTCATTTTTTCTGTCATATCACTGTCAACAAATGTTTCTCCTCTCAGCTCGTAACTGTCTGCATAACCGTTACTGTTGCTGTCACCTCTCCAGACAGTTCTCACAGAATATGTCGGCATTCCGTGACCCATCCAGTAGACTGCACCATACCCTTCATTCCAGTGTTTCAGAACAGAATCATAATTTATTGCCTCCTCCTCTGTAAATTCAGATGGATCGGCACCCGAAGCTTCGACAAGTGTTTTTGAACCGAAGATGTCCGTAAGAATATTTTTCTTCATAAATTCAACAACATAACCTCCATCCATTTTAGGAGTGAACATCTGTCCGTCCTGATTAAGATAATATGCTATTGTTGTAGGAAAAAAGAATCTCTGTCTGTATGCTGCATCCGAAGGTTTCTCCTGAATAAATTTTATTGTCCTTGCCAGAATTTTATCAACATTATCTATTCTGTCATTGTATACAGGTATTCTTCCGACAATGTATTCAAATGAGAACTCTATCTTGTCTCCCCTTTCACCGTATATTCCATTATTGTTACGATCCATTTCTTCACTTATTTCAGCATAGAATATATCGGTCGGGACATGTTCGTAGCTTTTATCATCAAGTATGTCCGGTCTGGTTATTACCATCGGAACACCTTTTCCGCCAGGCAGCGGGTCATCAATGATCAGAAGAAAATAGAATTCTTTGTGACGATCTTTAAGATAATCCCTTATTTTATGCACTCTTTCTATTCCCTCAAGATCTCCGCCGTTATAATCATCTTCTGTTGCAATCTCAACTTTGAAACCGTCTGCTCTCTTTACGGAAATGAAATTATACAGCTCCTTTGATTCAGAAACGACTTTTTTAGAAGTGAGAATCAGCAGTGTGTCGCGTCCTTTTGTCGGACCCATCGGAACAGGTGTGCTTTGTTCCAGATGTATTCTCACCTTGTCTATTTTGATAATTTTCGTGTCACTTACAGGAATGACAGGATATATGTCAGTGGAAAATTCTCTGTTATCTCCGTTAAAGGTAGGTGCTTTGTGGAACATAAATGTTTTTGCGGTTGGAAGATAAGCATTTTCAAACTGAACTTTTTCAACTTTTTTCATGTCGCTCAGTCTGTATAACGGCATCCCTTTTTTAAGCGGACCAGAAAGAGTTATTTCCCTTTTTTCAACAATCTCAACAGATTTTATCTTTCCTGAAAAAACAACTCTTTTATAGGGAAGGATAACCTTCTCCCCTGTTCCGTCAAGCTCATAACCCTCTATCGCAGGGATAACCCCTTCGTCGCTTTCAATGAACTCGACATCAGGAATAACAATTTCAACCGGCAGTCCTGAAAGTGTAAAAAAGGAAACAAGAAATGCTGTAACAACAAACTTTTTCATTCGTCGATCCTCAATAAACAATAATTCTACCAACTAAATAGCAATAAACCGTCCAGAAAGATTTTTCTATTTAAATCAGAGGGTTGGTTCACAGATTCCTGAGTGCTTCAACAAGTTCTGTTTTTGATCTTGTTTTATCATCAACTTTTTTAATTATCCTTGCGGGAACGCCTGCAACAACAGTCAACGGCGGAACATCTGCGGTGACGACTGCTCCTGCGGCAACAACAGAGCCGGCTCCTATTCTAACCCCTTCAAGAACAACGGCATTTGCCCCCATGAGGACATTGTCTTCAACAACGACCGGGGTTGCACTCGGCGGCTCAACGACACCTGCGAGCACCGTTCCTGCTCCGATGTGACAGTTCTTTCCGACTATCGCCCTTCCTCCGACAACGACATTCATATCTATCATTGTCCCTTCACCGATGATTGCACCAATGTTCAAGACGGCACCCATCATGATCACAGCTCTATCCCCTATTTCAACCATATCGCGAATGATGGCACCGGGTTCAATTCTGGCATTGTATTTTGAAAGGTCGGCCAGTGGAACGGCAGAGTTTCTTCTGTCTATCTCCAGTCTTGTTATTTCAACATCCCTGTTTTTCTTTTCAAATTCTCTGACGACATTAAGTTCATCGTAAACTTCAATAAAATCAACACCTTCATAAAACTCTGCAAAATCCGAGAAATCGACTTCTTCAACTGCCCCTTTAAATAATGCCCTCACAGGTGTCCTTTTTTTTGATTCACTGATGATCCTGATGATCTCGTTGGCGTCCATTTTCCCCTCCGGAATTAAAATTCATTTGAATAATAATAAAAATATGTGTCTAATCAAATTTTTAACAATACTTTACTATTTAGGCCGAATGGTTTATAAAAATACAGATTTTCCGGGAGTTTTAATGGGAAAGATCGCTAATCTGATCAAATCTGCACGGCTTGCTGAAGTTTCACTGATGCTTGGATTCCCTTTCATGGGGACTCTTTTTGCCATGAAAAACATTGAAGACCTTTTTTCTTTCAAAGTTTTTGTTTTCGTTGCTGGACTTTTTTTTCTTTCCGCTTCCATTTATGCTTTCAATGCATGGGCAGGATACAGTGAAGACTGTGAAAATGAGCGGCTGACCGGATTAAAGGACAAAAAGAACCGGTTTATGACGGCAACTGCTGTTTCAGGCATCCTTTTTGTTCTGACTTTTTTCATTTCAGGGATCCCGTTTGTCATTCTTTCACTTGTAAGCTTTTTTCTGTGGACCGTTTACAGCTGGCCTAAAAAAGGGTTTAAATACAGACCGGTGCTCGGTACTGTGATCCATTTTCTGGGTCAGGGAATCCACTTTCAGATGGGATATTCGGTCCTTGACAGAACCAGTCTGAGCTCTATCCTTGTTTCGATATACTTTTCACTTCTTTTCTCTGCCGGACATCTCAATCACGAACTTATCGATCATGACCCTGACAGAAAGATGAATGTCAACACCGGAGCTGTCCATTTCGGAAAAAAGAGATGGGAGGCGGTATCTTTTTCGGTTTTTGCCTTTTCGACTTTTTATCTTCTTGCTCTTTCGATGTTCAAGGTCACAGATATCATGTTCAGCTGGCCTTTCATTTTTGCAGGAACTGTTCACATTGCATACCGCCTTATGTTGTGCAAAAACGATCTGTCAAAGGAGCGGTTCCTGAACGAGCGGAAATTTTATCGTACGGCATATTTTCTGTCCGGAATATTTTTCATTGCAGCAAAAGTTTTTATTTAATATTTTCAGGAGCTTAAAATGTTTACATCTATTGACCACCCCTTGATAAGCCACAAGATCAACTGGATGAGGAAATTCGACACCGACAAGAAAATGTTCAGGGAGCTTCTCAACGAAATTTCGATCCTGCTAATGTATGAAGCATCAAGAGACCTTCCTGTCAGAGAAGTTGAGATCACTACACCGCTTATGAAAACGAAAGGGTTCATTCTTGAGGATAACGCTGTCGCTCTCATTCCAATACTCCGTGCAGGACTTGGAATGGCCGATATTCTTCAGGAGCTTCTGCCCATCGCCAAAGTCGGCCACATCGGACTTTACAGGAATGAAGAGACCCTTGAACCGGTCGAATACTACAAAAAACTTCCGCGTGACATTTCACAGCGTCATGTGTTTATTCTTGATCCCATGCTTGCAACAGGCGGGTCGCTCAGTGCCGCAGTTGACATCATAAAAAGAGAAGAACCCTTATCAATCAAAGTACTTACGATCATTTCAGCACCCGAAGGACTCGCAAGAATGGAAGCCGACCATCCCGATGTTATGATATACACAGCTCAGGTAGATGACCGACTCAATGAAAAAGGATATATACTCCCCGGACTCGGTGATGCAGGCGACCGCCTTTTCGGCACACTCTGAATTAACTTGAAAAAAAGGTGCTTAGAACAGAAATATCACAGCAACTCCTGAAAAGGCAATGACTGCCCCTGCAATTTCACGGAGTTTAATTTTTTCCTTAAAGATGAATCTGCTTGGAACAAGTATGAATACAGGTGCCAGCGACATTAGTGTGGCCGCAATCCCGGCATTTGTGTGCTGAACCGCAAGAAGGCTGAATGTAACACCCATAAAAGGGCCGAAAAATGCTCCAGTCGTTATTCTTTTCATTGCAGGAATATTTTTTATTGAACTTAAAATCAAAGGCCATTTTTTAAACATTGTGAAAATGATCGAAAATCCGATGATCCCTGCAATGACCCTGATCTGAGTTGATGATATTGCACTGTAATCTTTCATTCCGAGCTTACTCAGAACAAGTCCAAGCGCCTGCCCGAATGCTCCGCCCACAGCAAGTGCAATCCCATATTTTGTAATTTTTCTCTCTCCGTCACCCTTTTTTCCTGAAACGACAAAAATTATTCCTGAAATTGTAAGTACCATCCCGAAAAATGAACTCATAGCAAGCTCTTCACCAAGAATTATCTTTGCCAGCATTGCTGTAAAAACCGGTGCGAGAGTCATGATAAGCATTGAGACCCTTGCTCCTATCACAACCAGTGCCTGGAATAACAGAAGATCTCCGATCACAAAACCGGCAACACCTGAAAGTGCAAGCCAGATCCATGCTGAGAATGTCGCATCAAACGGGAAAAAATGACCGTTAGCAAAAAATGACATCCCCGAAAGAAAAAAGAATGCTATCACAAGCCTGATTAAGTTGACTTGAAGCGAACCGACCCTTTTTCCGGCAGATTCAAAAGCGATCGATGTAAGAGTCCAGCAAACGGCAGCACTTATTGCCGCTATCTCTCCAAAATAAGAAATGTCAGACATTCAGAGTTACTGAATATTTTCTTTTCTGGTTTTGAGCATATTTTCATACGCTTTTACAGCATCACTAAGAGCTTTCGCAAGTTCCGCCGCTTTTCTTGGAGTAACAACAATGCGGTCGGTGACAAGACCCATCTGGGCTTGCGGCTGC
Organism: uncultured Spirochaetales bacterium; assembly: GCA_964630905.1. GTDB lineage: Bacteria > UBP6 > UBA1177 > UBA1177 > UBA1177 > JAGOEX01. Next base: position 8,291 of record CAZVWR010000042.1, read on the forward strand.
ATCATAATAAAATCAATCAGAAATTCATTTTCATTGAATGTTATAGCGAATGAATTTGAATAGTTACCTGCCGCGACATCATCATTTTTCAGTTTAAGCTGAATATTCTTTCCTTCTACAACCGGCTTACCTACATTTCCCATTTTATTCTCCTGCAGTAATTATGAACTATCTTCCTGATTCTCTTTCTATTGCGCTGAAAACACAACCACAGTATTTCTGACGGTATAATCCGTATTCTTTTGACAACTCCAAAGACCTTTTATAGTTCCACTTCTCAAGGAACCATTTTATATCAAATTTTTCTGACAACAGCATTCCGATCTCATCTATCCACTCATGGTTCTTGTACGGACTGATACTTAGAGTCGTTGTCACCATTGTCGCATTTATTTTCTTTGCTTTCTTAAATGTTTCAAGAAGCCGGATATAATAACACACTTTGCATCGAAATCCACCTTCCCCGCTTAACGAAAGTGGTTCAACAAGCTGATTCCATTCGCAATTATCATATTTTCCGCGAACAACTGCCACATCAGATCCATATCGTTTTTCAATATATCTGCTTAATTCTATAAATCTTTTCTCCTCTTCGGTGACTGGAGAAATGTTGGGATTGTAATAAAAAACTGAAATGTCTGCATCCGTTTCATTCAATATCTTTTCAAGTGTCGCTGTAGTGCACGGAGCACAGCATGAATGGATTAAAATGTGTTTTTTCAATTACTTACGAAACTTTCTTTTCTTTAAAAATTGAGCCTTCTCTTTTCTTGTTCTTCACCTTTTTATCGATCATCTTTATAAGTTCTTCAACTGACTGATCTTTAACATTTTTAATAAACTGTTCTCTATAATTTCTAACCATGCTGACTGTGTCAAGCTCAATATCAAACACCTTGTAAGATCCGTCAACTTTATGAAGATGGTAGATAAGTTCATATATCACGGGCTTCCCCTTAAGTGCCGCCTGCACCTCTGTCGTAACAAAAACGCTCTGCGGAACACCTTTTATGTACATTTTCTCAATCCCTTTATCAATGTACTTCTTTTCGTAACTTTTATTGTAGAAAGTGTCTTCAAGATAAAGTTCTGTAAAAAGCTCCTTGATCTTGCTGAACAGCTCTTCCTTTTTCTCTTCAGGGGTGGTTGTCCATTTTTCTCCGATAATGTAGCTTGCAATGAACTTGTAGTCTATGATCTCTTCCACAGCCTTTTTCATATCGGCATCTTTCTGTTTAAACTGGGCCGACCCTTTTTTCGGCTTGACATTCGCCCATTTTTCAAGGATCTGTTCTTTTGACTCAAGGAATTTTACAGCTTCATTGACATTGAACTCTTCGCTCCCGGCAACTGAGGCAACAGGAGCTTCAGCCTTTTTCGGTTCCTGAGAATGAACTATCCCGCAAAGAGATATGATAAATAATAGAAAAAACAGCCTCTTCATGATCACCTCGCACCTGTATATTCAATAAGGTCTTCAACTTTCATATTATAGTCGTAAATACTCTGAATATAAAGGTATTCATTTTCAAAGAAAACCTTTACCGCATCAATAAGATCATTCGTATTGTTAAAGCCGCTCTCGTAATTTGTAAATTCAGAGGTCATCCATCCCTTTGAGAACTTACGGGCATTTTTCATATGCTCAACCTGTGATTCGAGCGATTTCAATTCATTATATTTCTGCTTTATCAGCAAAGGAGCACTCTTTTTTGCAAATGAGGCCTGTGCTTTCATTGCACGCAACTCAGACTTTGCCTTTTTAATGTTCATCCCCTGCTCAACAAAATTGAGATTGAAAACAAACCCTATCCCCAGTTCCCCATCCCATCCGTTGTAAGGACTGTCAGGGTATGGATAGTTCTTCTCATAAACAGAGCTCGTATACTTGTATGTAAAATAACCAGCTATTCCGAAATCGGGGAGGATCTTTGAAATTTCAAGTTCATAAAGATTCTGATATGCATTAAGTCCGCTTGCAAGATACTTGGAATAAGGGCTTTCCGAGAACATAAAGTCAACTATCTGATCATATTCCCTTTTATATTCAATAACCCTCATTGATGAATCTGCAAACTGCCAGTTCTCACCGAGTATCTGCGAGATCACCTCCTTCAATGTTTCCATCTGGAGGATGAGCTTCTTGTGTCTGTAGGCAAGTTTCTCCTTTTCAATTCTCAACTTTATGAGATCTTTCTGCTTCACCCCTTCCTGTTCTTGAAAAAGCATCTCCTTAATTTTTTCTTCAGCCTTGTCCACCTGCTTCAGCGCCGGCTCCAGAGTTGCAAGCATTTCTGAGGCCATCACCCATGACCAGTAGAATACAGCAGCCTCTTTGCGGATTTTGAGCTCTCCTATCGCAGCTTCTGCTTTTCTTGCTTCAATCTGAGCTTTGGTAACATCAAGACCGTTCTTTATCTTTCCGAATGTATAGACCGGAAGAGAGATATCACCTTTCATCCTTATAGCTACGCCATATTCGCTAAGATCGTCGTAACTCTTGATCCAGTCGCTTTCTATAAATGTATATCCCCCCTTTCCATCCTCTTCTATACTTGCCCGTTCATATTCATATTTAGGATGTGGACCGACACCGAAAGTGAATTTTATTTTAGGGAAATACTGAGCAAGGACTTTATCATAATCGGCCTGAGCGCTTTCTATCTTATATTTGAGTGATTCGATTATATCGGCTTTTTCAATAAAAATTTCCGTAAACTGATCTTTTGTATAAACCTTGGACTCACTCCCGGACAAAATTAAATATCCGGAAAGAATAAAAAAACAAAGGAGCGTCTTTTTTAAGGACGCCCCTTTAAAAATATCTGAAAAAACTTTTCTCATCAGATCATTTAATCTGTGCAGCAACTTCCTCTGCAAAGTTACATTCCTTCTTCTCAATCCCTTCTCCGAGCTCAAAACGGTGGAACCTTACTATTTTAAGTTCGGCACCTACCTTTTTTCCAGTCTCTTTCACGAGATCTTTAACCTTTATGTCGCCATTCATTACGAATGCCTGCTCAAGAAGTGTATTCTCAGCTATGAACTTCTTAATACGGCCTTCGACTATCTTTTCAGCAATATTCTGTGGTTTTCCCATTTCCATTACCTGGGCAAGAAAAGCATGCTTTTCAGACTCTAACTTGTCCTGCGGAAATGAAGACTCATCAATACAGTCAGGACGCATCGAAGCAATCTGCATTGCGATCCCGTCGCTCATCTCAACAACTTCAGGTTTTTTGACAGCATCTTTATCTGAGGACTGAACTTCGAGCATGACACCGATCTTTCCACCCATATGAATATAAGAATGAATAAGAGAGTTATCGCTTCCTGAATATTTTACAAATCTTCTCGGTTTTATGTTCTCACCGATAGTTGCTACTGCGTCTGTTGTAAGCTTTTCAACATTTGCATCGTAGAATTTATCTTCCATTGAAACGAGAACTCCTTCTTCAGATGCATTTTTCATAAAATAGCCCGATATTTCTTTGGAAAGATTTTTAAAACCATCACTTTTTGCAGCAAAATCAGTTTCACAATTAAGTTCAAAAAGAAGTCCTTTCGAGTTATCAATAATTGAAAGCACAGTACCTTCACTTGCTACTCTGCCGGCTTTTTTTGCAGCTTTCGCAATCCCTTTATCTTTAAGGATCTGCATTGCCTCGTCCATATTGCCGTTTGCTTCCTGGAGAGCTTTTTTGCAGTCCATCATCCCTGCACCGCTTTTTTCTCTTAGATCTTTTACCAATGATGCGGAAATTTCCATATTATTCCTCCCCTTTCTCTGTTACATCTTCTTCATGTCCTTCATGTCCTTCAACCGCTTCATCAGCATTGTCAGATGTAGCTATTCTCTTTACCCTGACCTTTCTTCCGGCAACGCTTCTTGTTTCTCCTCTTGCGGGCTTGTCTTTTCTGTCTTTCTGCTCTGTAACTATTTTCTGTTTATAAATGTCAAGCCCTTCCAGATAGGCAGCAACTATATCAGATGTAATTATAGAAACACAACGCATTCCGTCATCGTTTGCAGGAATAACAAAATCGATCTTTGTCGGATCACCGTTAGTGTCAATAATTGCAATTACCGGAATTCCGAGAATCCTTGCTTCGTGAACTGCAAGATGCTCTTTTACCGGATCAACTATGAATATAGCACTCGGCATCTTTTCCATTCTAAGTATGCCTGAAAGATTCTTTTCAAGTTTAGCTTTCTTTTTATCTATGTCTGAAAGCTCTTTTTTCTTATAGAGTTTTCTTTTTTCAGAGTTGAGTATTTCGTCGAATTTCTGAAGTTTCTTAACTGACTGGTTAATTGTTGTAAAATTTGTGAGCATTCCGCCAAGCCAACGGTAATTTACATATGGAAGTTCGGCTTTTTCAGCTTCTTCCTTGATAACTTCCTGTGCCTGTCTTTTCGTTCCTACAAGAAAGATCGTTTCACCATTCATTCCGATGTTTCTCACGAACTTTTTTGCATCTTCGATAAGCTCCATTGTCTTTTGAAGATCAATGATGTGAATGTTGTTGCGCTCTGTGAAAATGTAAGGCGCCATTTTGGGATTCCATCTCTGTTTCTGGTGACCGAAATGGGCACCCGCTTTCAATAAATCTCTGATTTCAGGCATTTTTTCCTCCTAAGAATTTACCTGTTAAATCTTCCCTCTGAATTTCTGCTTACTCCCTTTTCAGGAAGACAGGTAACAGAAACAGCCACAGAGGTGCTTCAAAACAGATGGTTTATACTCAAGGAGCATATTATGTCAACAATTTTTTACATTTACTTGACCCTGTTTTTCTGTATAATCATCAAGGTTCGTCTTTTTTAAAGGTGATGATTTTGAAAGGATCGGCAGGTACAGGTATCGGATCAATAATACGAAAGATTTCAGTTCTTGTTGTATTCTTTTCTGTTTTATATTTTATATTATACGGCTTCTCATACCTTGAGAAAAGAATTTCATGCTTTCCTGTAACTGTTATAACTACAGATAAAACTGCTACAGACAAAATATTCGATTCAATGGAAATATGCTCCATTTCAGTCGCTGTTGAAAAAATGACTTTTGACTCTGCTGTATTCAACCACTACGAAAAACTCCCTGTAAAAGATATCTACCTTTATTCAGTTGAGATACCTTATCTGCAATGGGAATCTGTTAAAAAGATTGATGATGCAATTTCAGAAGCAAATCCTTACATCGAAGATATCATTGAAGATTATGTCCATTCAAGAATTAAATATCAATCCATTGCATTCATATTCCTCTTTTTTGCCGGACTTTTATTCCTTTTTAAAGCAGCACCATCATGGAAAATAAACAGAAAACAATTCTTAACAACATCCGTATCGGTAATTATGACATATCTCATCCTGTCGTTTTTTGTTTTTTCAAGTTTTCAGTGGAACTTATACCCTTTAATTTCAATAACTTTGTCTATTCTTTTTTCGATATATCTGATAATACTTATAATTATATGGCGGCTTATGAAAAATCCGGAGGCAAAATGAAAAAGACAATTATTTTTATATTTACTGTTTTTGTTTTCTTTTCATGCAGTTTTAAAAACTATTCAGATAATCAGAACTTGGACGATTCTGACCAGTCTGACCAGGCTGAAGATTCCGACAAGTCCGACGAGTCTGACCAGTCTGACGAGTCTGAGGTTTCCGACCAGTCCGACGAGTCCGACCAGTCCGACGAGTCCGACCAGTCCGACGAGTCTGACCAGTCCGACAATGACTCAGGCAACACAGGCAACACAGGCAACAGTGGTAATACAGGAGACAGCGGCAACACAGGAGATTCAGGCGACACAGGAGATTCAGGCGACACCGGAGAAGGTCTTTTTGTCAGGATTGTTGCAGGAAATATTTCAAGCGGCAATGGACAGGATTATGATCTTGGTCATGGAATAAGGATTTTCAATGCGCTTAAGCCCGACATTGCTCTTGTGCAGGAAATGAATTATAAAAGTAACTCCGATGCAAATTATAAAGAATTTTCCCAGGCAATTTTAGGAACCGACTATTATGCAGTTGACAGTTCAGGTTTTCAGATACCGAACGGAATCGTGAGCAAGTGGCCGATAACTTCAAGCGGTTACTGGGATGATCCAACATTAGAAAATCGTGAATTGATGTGGGGCATTATTGATATTCCCGGACCTGTTGACATTTTTGCGATAAGCGTTCATCTTCACACAAGCCCGGCAGGCGATCAGGTAACTGCTTCCCTTGTTGTTGTTGATGAAGTTAAAAAGCATAAAAATGCAAATCCGGGACAGTTCTATTATGTTGTCGGCGGAGATTTCAACGGGACATCTGCCGTTTCTTCGAATGGATTCGGTAAAGACGGAACATTTTATGTATCTTCACCCCATCCGGCAGACGATGAAGGAACTATTTACACCAATGCGAGCAGGGGCAAGCAGTATGATTTTGTTCTGGGTGATACGGCGATGCACGGATTTCAGATCCCTGTCGTATACAAATCAAATGTCAATTACTCTGCAAAAACATACACTAACGGTCTTGTTTTCGACACAAGAACCTTCTCGCAGAGTGTGCTTGACGAATATTTTCCCGATGCTCTTACAGGTGATTCCGGTGCTTCAAGTATGCAGCATATGGCCGTTGTAAAAGATTATTTCATCGACTAATCAGAAAAAAACTCCTGCAGAAACAACAAAATTGTATCTTTCCATGGTATATTTCGTTCCGAAAAGACCAAGTTCAACTACACTTGGAGAGACATTTATCGAAGCGGCTGTTTCAAACCACTTGTAACGGTATCCCGTCTTAAAAATGAAAAATTCTCTTTCAAAAAGTTTTTCCATTGCTCTGTAGAGCGCGACTTCAAACCCGACTGAAACAAAGCTGCCGTATGCTGAAAAAGCGTCAAACTGAATGTTTGCACCGTATGATTCCCACGGAACTTTATCGCTTTTGGCAAAAACAATGTCTGCGCCTTTCTTAAATGCAAAACCAAGTCTTAAAAAAGCAAGTCCTGCACTTATTCCGGCACCCCCTGCCCAGTTTTCTTCTGATGTCACAAAAAGAAATACATTAAATCTTTCAGCACTTGGAGTCCATGGGAAAAACTCAACATTATCAGCGACTTTAATGCCGCCCTTTACATATTTTTGTTCTTCGTCTTTTTTCAAGTCTCTTTCATCCGGAGAGAATTTTCTGACCTTTTTCAAATCTTTTCCAGTTTCAACACTTATTTTCTCAGGGTCTTTCTTTTCAAAGACTATTTCCACCATTTCTTCCATTACATTAAGGACATCAAAGGCTGTTATATCCGTCATTGAGAGCAATTTTACAAACCCGTTCTCTGCAATTATTAGAAGATCTCCGTTATTTTGAATTTCAAGAAGAAAACTGTTTTTTATTTTCTTTCTGCGATAAAGGTCTGATATTTCGTTCCTTAAGTCTTCAGGAACACCGTCATCAAAAAGAAGGTTGGCATAAAGATCAGAAAAAAGAAAGATGAAAATGACTACTACGAGCATTTTGACTGATATTTTTTTCATTCTTCACTTCCGGACAGAAATCCCATTTTTTCTGCCGTCTCTTTTATTTCAGGATTTTCCGGATCAAGATTAGCCATTTTTCTCAGAGTTTCCTTCAAATCATCAAATCTTTTTTCTTCAATATTTTTACGAACCTGTATGAATCCGACATGAGGAAAGAGAATTTTTCCATCCATAATCCTGACAGTTTCAGTATTTGAAGAAAAATAGAAAGTGTAAAGTTCGGCTGAATTCTTTTTATATTTCTTATCATAAAAGTTGTAAACTGAACGGACATAACCTGAACTCTCTTTAAAAACTTCAAATTCTATGACACGGTATACAAAACAATAGTTGTTAAAAACTTCTTGTGAAAAAACCTCTTTTGTTGAATCTGAAAGCATTTCATAAGCTTCAATGCTGTTGCCTGCCTTTCTTAACTCCATGAATTTAGCAATAATTTCAACATCATCCTGATGCCGATCCAGTCTATTGCATGATATAATAATAAAAAGAACCGCTGCCGAAAAAAAAACGGCAAAAATCGCTGACACAAGCTTTTTTATTGCGGCACTGGTCATTTTTCTACCAGTTGTTTACGATATTTACTGAGCTACTGCATCCGATCCTGTCGGCACCGGCTTTCATCATTTGAACAAGCGTTTCTTTATCCCTTATTCCTCCGGCGGCTTTAACACCGAGTCTTTTCCCGGCTATCATTCTGAGCAGTCTGACATCATCAACAGACGCTTTTCCATTCACACCGGTTGAAGTTTTGAGCATGTCTGCTCCTGCAAAAACACTGATAAGGGCGGCATCTATTTTTTCTTCAACAGAGAGGGCGGACGTTTCAAGAATTACTTTGTAGAAACTCTCAGTGGATGCGATGACCTCTTTAAGATTTTTATATGTATCATGAATCTTTCCGCTTTTTAAGAGACCTATGTTTATTACAATATCTATTTCATCTGCTCCATCAGTAACAGCTTGTTTTGTCTCAGCTGTTCTTGCATTAAGAGAAGATGCTCCAAGTGGAAAATCAACAACTGTGGCGACAAGGAATTTATATCCGTTTCTCTTTCTCCACTCACAGGCGGTCTTTATCCAGACCGGATTGATACAAATCGCCTTAAAACTGTTCACTCCGGCCTCTTCACACACTCTGATAATATCGTTTTCAGTCGCATTGAAAGAGAGAACTGTGTGGTCTATCGCATTAACTGCCGTTTCAACATCTATATCGCCGCAACTGTAATTGGAATCAAAATCAGGCATCCTCAGAATACCACAGTTTTTAAGCTCATTTTCAAGGAAATGTGCTCTTTTTTTAATCTGTTCTATCATATCCTCTCCTCTTTTAAACTGTGCCGGTTTGTTCAATAACATGACTGTCTGAAGTAAATAGTTTTATTTTTTCCAGTGCCCGCGCCTCTATCTGGCGAACCCTCTCTTTAGATATTTCATACTTTTCCCCAATCTCTTCAAGGGTCATCGGCTCATCTGACATATATCTGTTCCAGATAATGAACTTTTCTCTGTCGTTGAGCATCACGATCGCATTCTGAAGTCTGATGTTGCGGGTTTCTTCATCCATCTCTTCATCAAAATCGGTCTTGTCCTTCAGTTCGATCATTTTCGTTTCTGTCCCTTCGATGGTCTGATCTATCGAAATATCGTTATATGAAGAAACCACCTGCAACGCCTCAATAACCTTTTCCGGGCCGACATCAAGCCTTCTGGCAACTTCAAGGATCAGGTCTTCTTTTGTTATCTCACCGTCACTGTCGTAACTTTGAATATCCTTTATCGTCGACATCATGTTGAAAAACAGTTTTCTCTCATCTCTGCTTTTTCCGAAACGGACAATGCTCATCTGGCTTATAATGAATTCCTGTATCTTCGCTTTGATCCACCATGTCGCATAAGTGGCGAAGCGAACCCCTTTCTCAATATCAAATTTCTGCATTGCTGTCATAAGCCCCAGATTTCCTTCCTGAATAAGGTCGGTTACATCTCTGAACTTTCTGAATTTATATGCAAGGTTCACGACAAGTTTCAGATTGCTCAGAACAAGTATCTGTGCGGCTTCCTTATCTCCGTTCTCCCTGAATTTCTTAAAAAGCTCCACTTCCTCTTCCCTTGAAATGTCGGGAACGGAAAGAACGCTGTGTATGTAATTTGATATGGTGTTTGAAGAAAGTGTCGGTATGCTGCTATTCAAAACTACCCCCTGATTCTACTGCTTTTTCTTAATTCTGATTATTCTGTCTCTTAATTCATCGTTGGCACAATTGTTGTTGAGCCATATTCCGAAAAGGGCTTTTTTAAAATCATGTCCCGGAATCGTTCCGAGATACTCATCCCTGAAGCTCACATGAGTCCCTTCCTTGGGCACATACAAAAATGTTATCGTGTTATATTTCCTTGGATTCTTACCGGTATTTCCGAGCAGTTTTACAAAATCGTCAATCCTTTCCTGAATGGTTTTCAAGAACTTCTTGTCGTGATCCATCCCGTAACTGAAACCCCTTCTGAGTTCATCCATCAAAGTGTTCATTTTCAGTCTGCGGTAAAGGGAAACAAGCTGTATCGCCATCGGCTCATCAGCATTCTTAAGTTTCATGTTATCTGTTTCCGATCCTGCAACATAAAGACCAATAGCATATAAAGAAAACGAAACCGGAGCAAAAACCGCATAATTTCTGAATGGGACAGACCTTTTGTCATCGATCTGAATAGCCGGAGCAAAATCGACTGTTTCTGCAAAAAGCGACCCTGCACTTATCATCAGAAGGATGAAAATAAATATGGAGACTCTATTCTTACTGACCATTCAAGCCAAGTTCCTTCTTTTTAAAATCCAGTGTAAAATCTACTATCTCTTCAAGTTTTACTTCAAGTTTCGTGTTTGTTTTTCTTATTTTCACTTCCACGACACCTTTTTCAAGCGACTTTCCACCGAAAATTATCTGAAGCGGATAGCCTACAAGGTCTGCATCATTGAATTTGAATCCAGCTCTTTCGTCTCTGTCATCAATTACTGTTTCGACTCCTGCCGCAAGAAGTTTTTTATAGACATTCTCTGCCGCCTCAACAACTTCCGGTTTATTCATCTGAAGAGGAAGGACAACCGCTTCGTAAGGTGCCAGCGCCATCGGCCACTGTATTCCGAACTCATCGTGATTCTGCTCGATCGCCGCCTGAACGGTTCTGCCTACACCGAGTCCGTAACAACCCATTACAGCCGTAACTGTTTTCCCCGATTCATCAACAAAGGAACAGTTCATCTTTTCACTGTACTTTGTTCCCAGATAAAAGACCTGACCAACTTCAATTCCTCTGCATTCTTCAAGTGTTCCGTCACATTCCGGACATCTTTCACCCTTTCTTACAACAACGAAATCGCCAGTTGAATCAGGTGTAAAATCACGGTTTATGTTAATGTTTTCAATATGATGGTCTGTTTTATTTGCTCCGGCAACAAGGTTTTTTCTCCCCTCAAGAAGCCTGTCAACAGCCGTTTTTATCTTTTTCTTCAGCCCTACAGGGCCAGCAAACCCTGTTTCAGCACCGGTGACTTCAGTGATAACGGCATCATTTGCAAGAGCAACACTGTTTGCCCTGAAAAAGGCCTGAATTTTCGCCTCATTCACCTCTCTGTCTCCTGGCACCATTATCAGCACCGGCTCATTGTCAACAAGATAGATCATTGATTTTATGAAGTCTTTTGAGTTCCTGCCAAGAAACTCCGCAACATCTTCAACAGCTTTTTTTGAAGGGGTGTGAACTTCTTTCATGATAAGTTCTTCAACATTTTCATTTGACGGTTCAAAACTTGATCTCGCCTTTTCGAGATTCGCAGCGTAACCGCATTTGTTGCACGAAAGAATAAGATCTTCGCCTGCATCGGCAAGAACCTGAAATTCATGGCTCATATCTCCGCCGATGGCACCTGTAGCGGCATCAACAGGCTTGAACTTGAGTCCGCATCTGTTGAAAATTGCATTGTATGCTTCAAACATCAACTGATATGACTGCTTTGCCTTTTCTTCATTAATATCAAATGAATAGCCGTCTTTCATAATGAATTCACGCCCTCTCATAAGCCCGAATCTCGGCCTTATCTCATCTCTGAACTTGCTTTGAAACTGATAAAGATTGTACGGAAGCTGTTTATAACTGCGGAGATTTTTCCTGACCATATCCGTTATCACCTCTTCATGTGTCGGACCAAGACAGAAGTCGCCCCCTTTCCTGTCTTTAAATCTCAGAAGTTCAGGACCGTAATAACTCCATCTGCCGCTCTCTTCCCAAAGTTCCGATGGCTGAACAGCAGGCATCAGCACTTCCTGACACCCTCTCTTATTAAGCTCTTCTCTGATTATGTTCTCAAGCTTTCTCACACTTCTTAAAACCAGCGGAAGATAACTGTATATTCCGCTTGCAAGCTTCTGGATCATTCCCGCCCTGTACAATAGTCTGTGGCTTTCGATCTGTGCCTCTTTCGGCACCTCTTTCAATGTCTGGAAGAAAATCTGACTGACCTTCATCTGAATCTCCGTAATAAATGTCAAATATCAATTATATTGAAAAATCCGTTTTTTATCCCTTCATCAATGTCTTTCATGAAAGATTCTATCTGTTCCTTTTCAGGCACAAAATTTCCCGGAACTGCCTGTTTTAATGAGCCGGGGCCTTTTGAAAGAGCCTTGAAAAGAGCCATGTCCGACATGAGAAGACTTTCTTCAAAGTTAAGCGTGTGCTCTCCGGGATAGAAAGGCATTGCGGAAAAACCTATCGTGACAACTATTTTCATCGGGTCTTCACCTTCCATCCTGATCCCTTCAAGACCCATTGAAAGGATCTTTTTTGCATAAACAGCAAGATGGTTGTAGTCAGTCGCATTAAGTATCACAAGAAATTCATCTCCGCCCCATCTTACAACGAGGTCATCTTTTCTGACACTGCTCTTGAGTGACTCTGCAAATGCTTTCAGAAGTCTGTCACCGAAATCGTAACCTCTTTTTTCGTTGATCTTTTTCAATCCGACGATATCGATTAGGAACAATCCTGTCACTTTTTCAGGTTCAGCCGGTTTGCCATCATGAAGATTTTTTTTCGCTGCAAAAAGCATTCTTTCATATCTGGGCTGTTCAATCTCAAACAGGTATCTTCTGTTGCAAAGACCCGTCATAGGATCTTTTAATATGGACTGTCTCAGTTTTTCATTAACTTTCAAAAGCTCCTGTGTTCTTTCGTCAACTATCTTCCTGAGCTCTTTTTCTCTCATCTTGTGCATCCTTATTTTCAGATTGTACGCTGCAAGGATCATAAGAAGAAGAATTATTGCCGCGATTGCCCTGAATCTGCTGTCCTGATAAAAGAACGGTTTAATCTCAATTCTCATTGATGTTTCAGAAAAATTTTCAGGAGTATCGGCAAGATATGACTTCACAAGAAATTTGTAAACTCCCGGAGAAATGTTGGTATAGTTCACCATCCTGTCGGCAGGTGCTATATTCCATCTGCTGTCAAAACCTTCAAGCATATACTCAAATCTGACTTTTGCAGGATGTGAGAAATACAGAGAGGTAAAATTTATCAGGATATTTTTTGTTCCGGGAGGAACTGTGAGATCGCTTCTTCCTGCAAGGTCTATATTGTTAACATTGTCTATGATAGCATTCACTATAGTTACCGGAGGAAGTTCGACTCTCTGCTCTATCTTTGAAGGATCGATCGTTACAACTCCTCTGATGGTCGGGAACCAGAGCGTTCCGTCTGAAGATTTTATGACTGAAGGCTGAGAACCGCCGTTACACTCACCTGCCGGCATTCCGTCCTCTTCCTTAAATAGACGGTAGCTCAGTCTGTCACTTGCTCCGCTTAAAAACTTATCAGCATCTTTTTCAAGTATTGTGAATATTCCTCTGTTGGTGGAAAACCAGTATGCACCGTTTGCATCCTGAACAATATCATGAACAGTATTGTTATAAAGTCCGGTCGCCTCATTTAACTCCACAATACCTTTTTCTGTTTTAACCACTATGCCCGAAGAAAGAGTTGCAGCCCATATCCTGTCCTGTCTGTCAAAAAAAAGTGATGTCATTTTCACATCGGTCTTAAAAGGAACATTCCTGAATTCGCCGCTGTTAGCATCAAATTCAAAAATACCGTCCTTGAGCGAAAGAAGGTGCACTGTCCCTTTTCTGCTTTCAGCTATATCAAGAATGGAAAGCTCACCTTTTATGATCTCGTATGAGGTCATCTGCCCGTTGTTCCATGTAAACACAGGGCGGTGGGAATGTCTGTCGGCTATCCAGATATTTCCTCTTGAATCTTCAAAGAAAAGTGTCGGGGATACCGGATGAGCTTCAGAAAAATTCTTTCCGAAAGCATCAATATCATAAAATTTTCCCTTCTGATAGATCTGAACACCGTTCCTTCTTGTCCCGATCCATATTCTTGACTGGCTGTCTGCAAAAACAGTTGCTACAGAATCACTTCGAAGCCCGTCTCGGGTTGTCAGATTAACTACTGTTTCATCCTTTTTGAGAACATATATTCCTTCTCCGAATGTTGCGGCCCATATTTCCCCGTCAGCCGTTTCGGTCAGTGACCTGATGTTTCCTGTGTTTATGCCTGCCTGAAAAACAGTTCCGTCCCTGACAATGCATGCTCCTGTCGCCTCAGTACCGAACCAGATATTCCCTTCCCTGTCTTCAAATATTGATATTATGGCTCCCGTTTTGGCATTCGATTTAGAAAGCATTGAGAACTTTCCATTGAAGAATCTGATCAGATCCCCTTTTTCCGTACCTATCCACAGGCTTCCTCCGCCATCGACGAATACGGATCTGAGAGATTCGTCCTTGAGGCCGTCTTCCGCTGTGTAAATATAATCAAGCTTATTGTCTTTTATCAGAACCAGACCTCTTTCAGTCGCAACCCATATCCACCCGTTCCTGTCTTCAGAGATCCTGTATCCGAACGCAAATACCCCTTCAACCGGCACGAACTTGTCTCCTTCAAGATACGATACACCTTCAAGTGTTGCCGCATATATCTTCCCTCTGGAACTTATGAAAAGGGAATTTATAACATTGGAGTTTATCCTGCCGTTCTCTTTAGTAAAAACAGTTTCGCTGCCGTCAGGAGCTACCTTTGTTATACCCGAACTGTAGGTGCCGGCCCACAGAGATCCATCTTTCCCGTATACAAAATCCTTTATGAAGACATCCTTAAAAAGCTGCTTTTTGTTTTTTGTGTCAACCATTCCCGCCGCTGTGGAAAAAACTATCTCCCCGCTTCCCGATTCAAATATTCCGGTAACATTCCTTCCTGAAGAGTTCAAATGTCCATTCTCGCTCATCATTATGAATTTTCTGCCGTCATATTTGACCAGTCCTTCCTGCGTTGCGAACATAATGTATCCGGATTTGCTCTGAATAATGTCTGAAACAGTGTTCTGTGGCAGCCCTTTGGACGAATCGAAGCACTCGGTCGTGAACCTGTTTATCTTCTGTTCAGGATTCAGACCGGAAAGAGTCTGGGCAGTTAATAAAATTAACGACAAAACAGAAAAAACATGTTTTGCACATCCTGAAGTCTTTAAATATCCTGTCATAAAAATTTCCTCCGGGCACAGAAACTAAAAATTATTGTATAAATACCACAATACAGTAAAGCTAACAAGAAAATTCTATAACATATAATTTGAAAAATAATTTTTCTTTTATAATATGCCCGTGTTTTATTCATTTAAACGGAGGAGAAAATGAAAATTACTGACAAAGCAGTTTTTGAAACAACCATGGGGAAGATCACGGTGGGTCTTTATGGCGAAGATATGCCCGTTACTGTAAAGAATTTTATCAGGCATATTGATGCAAAATTTTATAACAAGCTGATATTCCACAGAGTTATAGAAGGTTTCGTCATTCAGAGCGGCGGAATGCTTAAAGGAATGTATGAAAAAACAGCTATTGTTGAACCGATAAAACTTGAAAGGAATCCCAACATTCTTCATAAAAAATACACTCTTTCAATGGCCCGCACCAGTGAGCCGAACAGTGCAACGAGTCAGTTTTTTATCTGCACTGAGGACTGCCCTTCACTTGACAATAACTATGCCGCTTTCGGAGCTGTTATCGAAGGGATGGAAGTTGTTGATGCTATTGCAAAAGTTAAAACAACATCTGTAAGAATATATGACGATGTTCCTGTCGATCCGATAGTGATCGAAAGTGCTTATATGGTAAAATGAACTCTTAAATTCAATGCTTTTATTGACAACTGCAAAAAACTGTGTTTAATAACCCCGTTTTTAAGGTCTTAACCATTTGGAGGATGCTGAAATGGCAATTAAGGGTAACGGAACAGGCGGAAACGACAAATACGCCAAAATAACAAAACTTCCCATCGACGAACGCTGCGAAGGATGTGAAAGAATTGAAGAAGTTGATTCAAACAAGTTCTGCAAAAAATATGCAGACCCTTCATTTCATTGGGAAAATGATCAGATCTGTTCATTTGCCACCCATATAAAGAGAGAGATCAAGATAGCTAAGAAAGTCGTCAATCCGCTTAAAGCTTCCAAGAGAGCGGCAGCTAAAAAGAAATAGCAGTATCCTGATTTGGAAAAGTTCTATTTCATTCAATATCCGGAACAGATATTTCCTCTTAAACAGGACATTGAAGATATCATTCCTGTAATCCCCGTTTATGAAGACCTTGCCGATTTCGGAAGAATAATCTCTTCAATTAAAAGATGGGGCCGTCCTGCTGCCGTTTTTTATGAAAGAACCCTTTACCCTTTGAAGCAGTTTCTTGAAAAAAGCGGTGAATTCGATTCAGTTTTTACAATTGATGCCGATGTGGTCAAGGCGTTGAGAGAAACCGGATTTAACGGTAAGATATATCTTTTCAGCAACTTCAGAATGCTTATTCACAATGGCTTTTTCAATGATTTCAAGGTTATTCCTGTTCTTTCAGGCAAAGCAAACTATGATCTTGCAAAAAACAATAAGCTGGAACCGGTCTACTTTGTGAGCGACAAGATATGTGTAGCCGATTTCGGACTGTGTATTTCAAGAAAAAGTGATCCGCAGTGTTTTTACAACTGTGACAACCGTTGCCGTGAAAAAAGTATTTCCAAACACGGACTCGAATTTCCCCTTTCAATGAGACCGGAAGTTATTTATCCCGAAAACACATCTATCCTTGTTTTTTCAGATAAATTTCAGTTTCCCACTGTAAAACAGGGTGAATTGAGAGACCAGGTTCTTGAAAGATCGTGGAATTACAGATATCCGCTGGGGATCGAAATCCTTAAGCCCGGAAAAACGGGTAACGGAAAAAATTATACATTTCCGCTTGACAAAAAGTCGGCAAAACTTTTTGAAAAAGGACTTATCGAGTTTTACGGATATTCCGGCTCTGTCTATAAAGGGAGATGGATAAAATCGGCAAAAGCGAAACTTTCAGCGGATGATAAACTTTCTGTAACAATTGGTGAAACATATCAGAATGTGCTGATGATCCACCGTTATACCGAAGAAGAAAAAGACCTTCTGAAAAGGGCACGCCACTTCATTTACACTCTGCCTGAAAAGAAGATCCTTGATAAGATCGATGATGAAACTGAAACTGTTGAAATTGAAAGACCTGAACATATAAGAAAATATTCAGGCAAAACCAAGCTCACCCTTATTACTGACGATTCAAAGAAATTCAGTGCTTTTAAAGGGAGGGATATCGAAAGAAAAGTCCTGATATATAAAAGAGGCATCCCTTCAGGATTTCCCGACTATCTTTTCATAGCAGGAGCCATAAACGATAAAGATTTTCAAGATATATCACAAATGAAAAAGCTCAAAGGAATAGTTGTTCCCGACGGCGTAATGAAAGAAGCTTTTGAAAGAATATTCCCTGAAAAAGATATCATTCTGCATCCGCTCTGCTATTACGATCATAAGAAATCCCCCTCTTTCCTTTCTGCTTCGACGACCATTTTTGTTTCACGGTTCAAATCAGAAAAAAGGAACGCTTACGGTTGGAATGACATTAACATTTTCTTAAGAAATCAGATCGGCTTTACTGAATTCATTTCAAGAAGAAAACTCTCAAGGCACGGTGGCAGAAAAGAACTCTGGGTGAACATTGCAGACATCACTGATGAAGCACTTAAGTATTTAAAATCACAAGCAGAATTAATAGTCAGAAAAGTTAAGTAACATTCCTGGATTCTGAAATTAATCAAAGGATTTCTGATCTACTCCTCCATTCGACCTATTCATCACTCCTCAAACGGACAGACACCTTCTTCCTTACAGTAGCAGTCCATGTCTCTTAATATTAATGGTGTTGAATTTAGTTTCTGGTAGAGAAGCCACTTTCCTTCAAATTCTGCATCTCCGTATGGGTATATAGGAATACCGCTATACTCTTTATCATTGTCCATTTTTTTCAAACAGTAACTTTTCTTTATTTCCATATTGTAATAACAAAGTTTATTTGCAGATATTTCAGAATATTGTCCCATTTTGAAAGCTTCTTCATACAGCAGCATCTTTCCTTTAAACATGTTGATTATAAAACCTATTGCATAGTCTTTAACTTCATCTGAATATGATGTAATTAAATCTGCGTAGTTCCATTTCCCGTTCTTGTATTCCATCAGAACAATTTTGCCGAGTGTGGAGCTGTAAACAGCTCTGTTGCTGTTTTCCTTGTCCAGCACAAGATACCTAAGCTCCTCTCCCTGATTAACTTTATAACAGTCATTTAAACTTTGCGGAGATTTGTTCAGATCACAGATGTAACCAATGAGATCATCTGTGAACAATGCAAAACGGTCCCCTGACAGGTTTGACATTCTCAAAGTCCCTTCACCCAGAGATGTCCATTTCCATTCCCCTACTTTCGCATAAGACATTTTTTTGCTGCCCGGTTCACTTATGTTGGCAAATGCCCACTTATCATTCAGAGCCGGTTCATATGAAAGCTGTTTTACCTTCTTGTTGTAGATAAGCTCCATTTTCCCGTCATCGCTAATGTATGCCATGAAAATATTACTGTTGTTAAGATCAAGACTCCTTTTGTCTGAAATAAGACCTATCCGCTTCCCTTTATAATATGCCTGTTCCTGACCTCTCGCCGGAATTATGAAATTATATTGTTTTGTCGCTATATCATATGTTACATATTTTCTCTGAGCCGGCCATTTTTCAGAATCCAGATTCGCAAGATATAAATGAAACCCTATCTTCCCGTCACTCATATTCCATGACTTGACAACACCCATTGTGCCATCGTTTGACCATCTGGATAAATACAAGTCACACTGATGCATAGGAACCAGATCTTCCATTTCAGGAACAAGTTTATAAAGCTCTTCTTTCGTAAGCGGTTTCAGACTTTCCATAACACATGGATATCCGCAGCAGTCATATTGAGGCATTTGAGTACATAGTGCCTGATTCTGCT
>CAZVWR010000043.1:0-26540 GCA_964630905.1 uncultured Spirochaetales bacterium
GACGGGACTGGAAAACTGTTTTCCTTCCATTTTTTCATGAGTCGAGATGCCACTTCCTTTAAACTGCCGAAGTCATCAACTCCTTCAACAGTTCTGATCCTGAACTTGCGGTAATTATTTTTGATGAATTTTCCTTTTTCCCACCATACTGCGCCGGCAACGGTGAATTCTCCGCCGAAAGTTGAGATGTCAAGACACATTATTGAAGTGATTTCTGCGTTTACAAACTCTGAAAGTTCATTGAGCATAATGCCCCTGCTTTGAGTGTCCCTGATATAATTTTTCATGGCTGAATCGATGTTGGTTTCAAGGATATTCATAATGGTTTTCGGAATAGCTCCGCTTTTTCTGACAGTAAATCCGGACACTTGCTCGATCTGTTCGTTGCTTAGAACATTCGGATATATGAATATTTTTTCAGCTTTTGAATTCCCTGAATAAAATGTTGCAAGAGCTGAGGCAACTGAACTTTCGATTTCGTCAGCAATCGCTGTAACTGTAAATGTTCTTAATGAGTTAAGAGCTCCGTCATGATATCTTGCGACAGCAAAGAACTGAATTTCACCCTGCTTTCTGAGCATGAAAAAATCACTCACTCCGGTTCCTGAAAATTCGACACTGAACTTCTTTTTTATTTCAGGGATCATTGCATGAAGGTCACGAAGTTTCGCCGCTTTTTCAAAGTTAAGGACTTGAGAACTTGTTTCAATATTTTCTTTAATAAGATCATTAAGTTCCTTCCACTTTTTCCCCTGAAGGATCTCGATTATGTTCCTGACATTGTTCTCATAAACAGTTTTATCGGTGTTTTTTCTGCACGGAGCAGGGCAGAGACCCATCTGGAAATTTATGCAACCGGCAGGGTTTTTTTCTGAACAGTATTTAAGCGGATAAAGAGTCTGGAGCAGACTTTTAAGCGACCTTAAAAGTGTAGCCGAAGTGAAAGGGCCACGCAAGTACCTGTATTTTCTGTTTATATGACGCGTTATAATAAGACGAGGCCACTCCTCATCAGTTACAGCAAGATATGGATAACTCTTATCATCTTTAAGGTCTATGTTGAAAAACGGCCGTTTTTTCTTTATCAGCAAACTCTCTAAAATAAGCGCCTCACTCTCTGAATTGGTGAGAATTATCTCAACACTTGCCGTTTGATTCATCAGATTTTCGATCATCAACCGCGAATCACTCCTTGAAACATACTGCCCGACACGGCTTCTCAGATCTTTCGCCTTTCCAATGTAGATTATTTTCCCAAGCTTGTCCCTGAATTGATAAACACCCGGACTCGCAGGAATCTTTTTCAGCAGATCAGAATCAATAATAAACGCGTTTATTGTGTTCATTCTAATTTTCCGTTATTTCGTAGGGGCGAGGCACTGTCCTCGCCCAGAATATCGCCATCCTTGTCAGGGCGACCACGGTGGGGCGCCCGTACAGATAAATAATTTTCATCATTTTCCCAATTTGCAGGATTGTCAAAAATATATTGCCTGATTTTTTCCAGATCTGATTCATTTCGGATCACCCGTTCGTGGTAATTGCGAAGCCATAATTTCTGATAAAACGGTTCCCAGCCATTTTCATTGACACCATGAATGTATTTATTTGTGGTCAATGTTTTAAATCGTGCAATAATTTCACCCAATCTCAAATCCCTTCGTACGGGCGAGGCACTGTCCTCGCCCAGAATATCGCCATCATTATCAGGGCGACCACGGTGGGGCGCCCCTACATTAATTACAATAACTGCATGGATGTGATTTGGCATTATCACATGACTGTCAATAATAACACCGCTGTTATAATCCGGCATGCTGCATAAAATATTTTCAACCATCAACCCCGCATCATTTGGAATCATTTCACCGTTTTCAATGTTTCCCAGCAATTCCAATTTCTTATTCACGCAAATCGTCACAAAATATGCACCGTTTTGCGAATAATCGTAATTCTGCAACCGGATTGAACGGCGGTGATGTATTTCAGGGTTAAATCGGGTCATTTAGTATTTTCCATCCCATTCCTCACAGAAACATTTCCTCACTAATGAATCAGATTCTGAAAGATTTTAACGATTGTTATTTTGTTGGCAATTTAATTGTATTTGGTAAGGGCGAAAAATCTTTCGCTCTTACTCAACATCCTCGACGAGATTTCTGATCCATTTTTTTGAGAGATACCGTTTCATTCCAAAGAAAAACTTAAAGATTTCTTCGCTTTTTGCAAGAAGATAGACCCAGTAAATTGGAAGCTGGAACCAGCTTGCTCCGATGAGTGCTGCTGGAACTCCGATCGCCCAGAGTGCTCCGATATCGATCCAGAGTGCTGCTTTGGTGTCGCCTCCGCTTCTCAATATTCCCACAATATTCAGGCAGTTGAATGATACTATCGGAATGATGAACACCCAGACAAGAATGGTTTTATATGCCAGATCGGCGACTGTCGGTGAAATGTTGTATATTGAAATGACGGAAGGTGCTGTGATAAAAAGGATGAAACTTGCAGCTATTCCTGCATAAATTGACATTGCTGAGAATTTCTTTGAATGTTCCCACACCTGATCGTATTTCTGTGCTCCGATGTCAGTTCCTAAAATTACTGCTCCGGCATTGGCAATTCCGATGAATGCGGCAAACGAGATCCTTCCGACACTGTCCATTATGCTTATTGATGCGATAGCTTCTGTCCCGAGTGTCGCAAAAATTATATTAAGAGCCACTATTCCGCTTGCCCAGACCGATTCATTGATGAAAACAGGCATGGAAGTTATAAACACTTTTTTGACAAGTTCGATTTTGAAGTCAAGCATCACTCTGAGTTTTGCGGCGGCGGCAGATTTTGTGTAATAAACGATGAAGATCGTAAGAACTGTTTCGATCCCTCTGGCAAGCAGTGTTGCAATTGCCGCCCCTTCAATTCCAAGCTTTGGAAAACCCATATTCCCGAATATCAGAAGCCAGTTGAACGAAATGTTTATCAAAAGTGCAAAAAACGAGGTGTACATCGGAATGCGGGGTTTATCGGTGCTTCTTAAAACTATCTGAAAAATGAATGAAACCGCAGTCAGCGGATAGCTTAATCCCACAATGCGAAGATACCTTCCTGACTGATCAAGAACTTCTGCATCATTAGAAAAGACCGACATCAGAATTTCAGGAATGAAAACAGCACCCGCTGCCATCACAAGAGAAATAACAATGGCGGGAACCATCATTATTCCGATGACACGGTGAAGATTTCCGCGGTCTTTTTTACCGAAGAACTGTGAAATGAAAATGGCTCCGCCGCTTCCCATTCCAAAAAGAAAAAGAATGAACAGAAACATGAGCTGATTGCTTATCCCCAGAGCCGCAATTGAGGATTCACCGAGCTGACCCACCATGAAAACATCGGCCATGTTTATTGATGAAATTATCAGATTATGCACTGCAACCGGTATCGCTACCGCAAGAGCCCGTTTGTAAAAGTTCTCAGACATGCCGCCTCCATAAAGCCCGTGCATTCTATTGCAAAGGACTGAAGTGTCAAAATATAAATAATGTATATAATAAATCCTCCCGCGACCTGTCACTAAACAATCGTTTTTGATATTTAATTTATGGAGGGAAAAATGAGATCATTAAGGAAATCAATCAGTTTTATTATTATTGTTGCAATTATGATTTTAATTTCGGGTTGCTGGGATGATTCAAACAAAGCGACTGGGGAGCTTGGGGTTTTAAAGTATTATCTTAACACAAAATACGATGCGGAAGGCAATTTAAAGACAGGGATACTTCCGACAAAAATTTCACACCGCATCGGTGCATATTCAACAGGCGAGGAGTATCTGGGCAGATATGACGAAATATATCACATTGTAGAACCTGCTGAAAATGCAGTGCTCATCAACCATGACAATACTTACGATGTACCTGATTTTACTATTAAAGTGACAAAAGCCGGCTCTTATAAGATCACAACGAAGAATGATGAAAAAGTACTTGACATGATAACCCTCAAATTTGAAGATCCGGCATCTCTTGAAGTGATCACAAAAGTGAGAGAGCCTTACGGAGAGGAGTTCGATGTTATGCCGTCAACCGGAACTATAACTGTTGAAGAAGGCTCACAGGTTGCGTTCATTCCATATCTTAAAACCACATCAGGAACAAGGATGATCGGAGATGTTAAATGTAAATTTTCAGCAGACCCTGACTGGATGGTCGTTCCCGATGTTGAAGACACATATATCACTGAAGACACTTCGATCACATTCGGATATGAAAGCACCTTCTATTTCATTGAAGAAGGGACAGTCACTTTCAATTTCAAACATACTGAATCGGGCTATACCGGTTCACAGAAGTTTGATGTCACGGCTGTTTCCAAATAACTGATAACACTCATTTTTTTAAAAAAAGTTGACACTCAAGTCTAATTTTGCAAAACTGCATCGATTTTGACTGGAGGGTCCATGAAAAAATTTTTTGCTGTACCTGTGATACTGCTGCTTTTATCCAGCTGTTCAGATAAAAAAAATGTTGAAACTGAATTAGATTCCTATCTTGAATATGACATTGATATCATTGACGAAATAGAGGATGTTGATGACGACATTGCTATAAATGAAAACGATGATAACACAGATATTGACTTTGAGCCGTCTTACCCGCTTGACGAATGCAGAAATGAAGAAAACGGGAATCTTTATCAATCTTTTGAAGTGAAAAAGAACGGCTTTCTAATCAACGGGAATTTTGTCCTTTTGCGTGGTGGAACCATTCAGTATTTCCGTCTGCCGGCTGAAGAATGGGAAAACCGGATAATCAGCTTCAAAAAAGCGGGCTTTAACACTGTTGACATCTATGTCGCATGGAATATTCACGAACCATCTGAAGGTGTTTTTAATTTTAAAGAACCTGACCTTGCACAGTTTCTTGAACTTATCAAAAAACACGGTCTTTATGCATATTTCCGACCCGGTCCATATATCTGTAATGAATTTAAAAATGGCGGAATTCCTTCATGGCTCATGACAAAAACAACAAAGAAATCAAAAGATTCTGACGGTCTTGTGAATCTCAGGACTGATGATCCCGATTATCTTGAATATGTTGAAAAATACTTTGAAAAACTCAATGAAGTTGTGAAACCTTATCTCATTTCAAATGGCGGCCCCATTGTTCTCTATTCTCTCGAAAACGAATATAACTATCTGGAAATGTTCATAGATATTGACAAGCTGTTCTGGTATGACGGCGGGCCGGAAAGAGGAATTACTCAAGGAGCAGGAACAAAGGAATATTTCACCGCTTTAAAAAATATTGTAAAAAAACAAGGCATTGATATTCCTCTTTCAACCTGCCCCGGAGTCCCTGAAACAAAAGGGATGGGCGAAGTTCCCGACATAATCCCGATGCCCAATTTCTATGACAAGGAAGGGGTTGAAAAACTTGCTTTCAATCTGATGAAACAGATGCATGACGGTTCACAAAACAGCGGAATTTATTCTGAGTTCCCGTCAGCGACAACTGAATCAAACCGCCTTGCAAGTCAGATGCTGCGGCTTTTTGCAGGGGGTCTTGACGGATATTTTGCTTTCAACATTGCAGGGATGCAGGCAGAAGGCTACAACAACACCGTTGTAATAGATCCGGGCGGACTTGACAAGATCGTTGAAATTTCGGCTGAATCGATAAGAACTGCTTTTTTAAATCCGACGATCGGATATTTTTCCAATGTTGTTGACTACTTCGGCGCAATAACCCCGTCAGGGCTGAGAAGAGATAAGTTTTTCAACTTCAGAAGGGTCAATCTGTTCCTTGAAACCTTTGAAGAACTGATCGGCAGCGGGCTTTATCCTTTAAGAACTGCGGTTGGGCTTAATGAAGACGGCGGCAGACTTAAAATACTGAATGAATTCATCGGAACAACTGAAAATAACACAAAAACTCATTACTGGTTTTCAACTGAATCCGGCACAAACTTCATATTTCTCACAAATGAATCAACAGAAAACATCTACATTTCAAAAGGGCAGATAGAAATAGACGGTCTTAAGATCCCCAAATATACTTCAAGCATGGTGGTTCCTGTTGAAATATTCGGCGGAAAAGTGATCGAAAGTGAAGAGAACATTAATTCGATCAATCATAAAAGCGAACTTTATAACACCCAGGTCCTTGTCACAAACGCTAAACTTGATGAAAATGTCAAACTCAATTATTCGACAAGTCAGATAATGACGGTAAAAAATCTTGGATGCACAAAGCTTCTTGTTTTTTACGGACTTGAGGATAGTTTCGGTGAGATCTCACTGAGTTTTTTTAATAATTTCAAAGTCATGCATCAGGATTTGGGTGTCATAACCGAATTTGAGGACGAATATAACCTCGACATCTCTTTTAAACATAAGGACCGACTCATGACAGTAATTGAACTGGATGACGGAACAATTTATAGAATTATTGTCACAACACAAAATAATGCAGGAAAGATCTGGTTTGAAGATAACCCGCAAAGACCTTTTGCAATTTCAGGACTTTATGACCTGGAGTATGATGAAACAGAGAATAAATACAGATATATAGCAGATCAGACAAAAAAAGAGATGTTCACTGTTTCAAACTATCCTCTTGATATTGCCCAAACTGTAAAAACTCCTTTTGATGAAATTACAGGTGTGACTGTTTACTCTCTTCCAAAAACGGACATTCCTTTAATTGATGAAGATATTGTTAAAACTGGGAAAACCAATACCGACACGGATGAGTCACTTGTTGAAACTGATGATTCGTTGTGGACAGGCTGGTCCGGAGAGCCGCAGGATCTTGACAGTTTCGGGATCCATGAAGGGCACGCATGGTACAGGACTGAATTTAATCTTCCCGAAAACATTAATATAGGTTCTGCCCATATTTACATTGAGCATGCTTCTGATATCGTTGGAATTTATGTCAACGGCAGTTATCTTAACACCGTTTGTCCGCTCGGAACTGAAATTGATTCAAAAGGGGGCGGAAAATACGGATTTGACAGTTTCGGACAACATCTTGTTCCGGGGAAAAATGTCATTTCATTCAGAGTTGAAATATGGGGACACGGTTCTTTTATGTGGCCAAGAGGCAAGCTCGTCGGACTTGGTCAAATGCCCGATGTGGGAGTCGATGCTGTAAAAGGGCTGAGAGGAAAAGCTGAGCTGACATATAACGATAACGGTTCAGAAAAGAAGGTCGGACTTAACAAATGGACTGTTGCCGCCGGCACTGGCGGAGAGAGCAAAGGATGGCAGAAAATGGAGTTCGATGACTCAAAATGGGATGAATCGACCATTCCGCTTGAACTGAAAAAAGGTGAAGTAGTGTGGTACAGAACGGAATTTGATTCATCGGATATTCCTGATGCTGAGCTTTTCCTTGCTCCCGTATCACTTAAACTCATTGGTAAAAACGCAAAAGCGACACTTTTCCTAAACGGTCGTCTGATAGGAAGATGGATCAGTGATTCATTGTGGCTTGAACGGGGAACATGGACAAGAAGCGTTCGGAACATGTGGTCTGAAGCCGATCCCGACATATTTCCTCTCCCTGCCGGGATCATAAAAAATGGAAAAAACTCGCTTGCTTTGATATTTGAAGACACTTCAGGCGGAAGAAAAGGTGAAGAGGATGATTTCAAGGCAGGCTTAATTGATGACCTTTCAATAATTTTCAATCAGGAAGAAAAAAACGGAACAGGTTTTAAACCTATTACGGGAATAAAAGGAAATCTTAATTTCTGATTTTCAGTCATCGTCATTAAGTAAAACAATTTCTGGCACCTTTTTTGCATAAAGTTAAACAGGAGATTGCTCTAAACTGTAATCAGGGGTTAAAATGAGTCTCAATCAGCAACTTGAAAGATCAGCTTACCGCGAGGCGGGGAGAGCTGTAATGTCATATTTTTCCGGTTATTCATGCAGGCATCTTACCAAAACTGAGGAAAATTCCACCTGCAATCTCAACGATTTTGATTTCGGAACCGATACTCCCATGATCAATGCAGTATCGCGATACAAGGATAACCCTTCAATTTACGAAGCTTTTCCTGAAAATATAAAAACAAGATGCAAAGATGTTTCGCTAAAGATCATAATTATTATGATGGGCGCCCCGGCAGGAGAAGCTCTATATAAAAATAACGGAAAATTTGCAGGAAGCCCCCTTTTGTCAATTCCTGCGCAAGACCTTAAGATTGCTGATAGAATTGATTATTTTCTTTCAATAGTCAAACATGGTCAGCATCCCGGTAACTATCTTCAGATGATATTCGGGCAGGTGCTTCAACTTATGGAAGGGAAAGAGGTCTGGAATGCGGTTTCCACTCTGGCATCTGCCATAATGGGCTCAACTGATAACAAGTTGGAAAAGAATGAGATAGAGAAAATACTTGTCGAAACTGGATTCTTAAGTTATCTGTGCCACTTAAGGCAAGGTTCGCAACAAGTTCCAAAAGCCCCTTCCAGCCATTCCGGCTTTTCAAGGGAAGAGTTGGAAAAAATGAAAAAGAAAAATCAAAACTCAACGCTTCTGAACAAAGATGATGCAGTGACAAAAATTGTCAGTTTTGCCAAAAATTATAAGTTTGCACAACTTCAGATCGGTCTAGCTGAAGATGATCTCAAAGATATTTCAGGTTTAGAAAAAATAATTGTTGAAACACAGTCACACGATGTTGCAAAAGAAGTTATGATGTATTTTGTCTGTCTTGGAATGAAAATTTCTCCGATTTCATCAAAAAGCACATCTTCTTCAAAAGTTTTTGTCAATTTATGATCGTATCTGGCAAGTTCTATTTCACTGCTTTCCAGCTCATTATTGAACCAATTATCAGCAAAACACAACCTGAAAAAAGATTTGCTGAAGGCTCAACAGATAGATAAACTGCACTGAAAACAGTTGAAAAAAGCGGTGTGAGGTATGAAAAGGCGGCAACTGCAGTGACATTTCCTTTTCTCATGGCCCTGTCCCAGAGTTCATATCCGGCAAGTGTTGCAATGCCAAGAATCGTTATTTCAATCAATACTCCGCCACTCCAACTGCTTGATTCAGATGAACCGCAACTTAACGCAAAAAGGATCACACCTGTTACGAGAAGAAAGAGCGGAACCGGATTAATATCTGAATTTCCTGCAAGTTTGCCCGCAAGAATTGAATATGCCGCCCATGAAACGGCTCCTGCAAGAGAGAAAACATATACAAGCGGAGCTTCAGAAATTTTAAATTCCAGACCATTCCCTGAACTTGTTGTAAGAACTATGAATGTCCCTGCAACGGCAACAAAAATTGAGGGGATGAGGAACCATTTGAATTTTTTATTGTTGAAAATGACCGATCCTAAAAGAGTGAGCACCGGCCAGAGATAGTTCAGAAGTCCCGCTTCAAGCACCTGAGTTCTCGTGGTTGCTTTTCCTATCGCAAGAAAGAAGAAAAGCATGTACAGAACAAAAAGAGTGCCACAGACCAAAAGATATTTTGTTTCACCTTTTTTTAATGATTTTGGGAATTTACCACGAAAAAGCTGTATAATAAAACCGGTAAAACCGCTTACAAGATATAAAGAAGCGGCACCAGTCAGAGCTCCGAGCTGTTCTGAAATTGATCTGACAAAAGCAACAGTTACACTCCACAGAATTACTGCTGCAAAACCTTGAAATGTTGCTTTTGAAGTGAGGTCTGTTTTTAAGTTTGTCATAAAAAACCAATCCGTTGAAAACCTGGGAATTTATCATTAATCTTCACACAAAGTCAATCAGCTTTGTTTGACATTTTATGATATGTTAATAAAATCATTGTGTTATATGCGAAAATCAGTTTTTTGGAGAATAAAAGATGAAACAAGTGTTTTTATGTGCTGTCATTGCGGCCGTTATGGTGTTTTCAGGGTGTAAAGACGAAAAGATAACTATAATTTCAGAAAATGATGAAGATGCCGCTGTCATTGATGATGAAACATCTGATCTGTCAAATGATTCTGACAGTTTGAAAGATGATTCTGTTCCTGATGAATCGAACCATGACGAAATAATTATCAAGGATGAAGAGAATATCCCTGACGAAGGTGAAACCATTGATGACTTTGCTGAATCAGATGACGACCTGTCCGACGAAGTTTTAACGGAGTCGGATGAGAATTTTAATGATGAAGATATTGAAGAGTGCATTCCTCAAGGTGGAACGGTCGGAGTTTATCCCGATGCACCTGAGTGCTGTGAGGGACTTGAGAAATCTGTGATTTCCAACATAAAATATGAAAACAAGAGAGGATACTGTGAATCTCTTGACGGAGCTTCAGTATGCATCAACTGCGGTAATTCCAAATGTGAAGAAGGGGAAAATGTCTGCAACTGTCCGACTGACTGCTTGGAAGAAAGAAATAAGATGTGTGATGACGGTTCAGTTGATATGTGCGATATGATGCCTCCAGTTGACTGTGAAGGGAGCACAATTCTTGCTATTCAGAACGGATGCTGGCACTGTGTCGATCCTTTGACTTGCAAAGAGACCGATCGTGATGCACACTGTGATGACGGAACAATACCAAGCTGCAAAATGCCTCAGCCAGAATGTTCAAAAAGTGAAATCCTCGCCTATCAGAATAATTGCTACTATTGCGTAGATCCGGTGACTTGTAAATAGAAATCAGCTTACATCAACAAAACCGGAACCTTTTACAGTTCTGTTCTCCCATGAAATTGTTCTGACAACTCCTTCCCGTTTTAATTTGAGCAGAAGTTCATCAACCGCTTCAGGAATGACCGGTTCATTTTCAGAATGCTTCCCTTTTCCTGTGATTATGCGAAGTTTAAGATAACCTCTTGCTTTCATGTCTTTTACTGTGATCTCAACTTTTTTCAATGCGTCATCTTTGAGCATTCCGTGAAGATCAAGAGTGTGATCAGGCCTTGTCTCAACGGACTTGAGAAACCTTTTCTGTTCTTCAACTGTTGAACTCTTTTCCTTTTTATGGATCTCAAAATCAATATCGGAATATTCTTCAAGAAGCTTTGAAAAATCGTCTTTCTTTTTTTTATCCGACATTCTTCCTCCATTCAAAACAGACTTATCCCAAAATACCATTCCGTATGTTTTTTTCAAGTTGATTTTGCTGTCAACTGAAGTATTCTATTTAGGAATTTGCTGTTTCGGAGGTTGTTTTGGTAAGCAGAAAAAAAAGAGTGGCAGTGGGGCTTAGCGGCGGGGTTGATTCTGCTGTAACTGCTCACATTCTCAAGGAAAAGGGTTTTGATGTCTGCGGAATAACGATGTCGATATGGGACGGCGGGATAACGATAGACGATCTTACAAAAAAAGGGTGTTACGGGCCAAACAAAGATAAAGATATTGAAGATGCCCGCAAGATCTCGGAATTCCTAAATATTCCGTTTAAAGTAATAGATATGAAAAAAGAGTTTCAGGAACATGTGGTAAGCTATTTTAAAAAGGAATATCTTGCCGGTCGCACACCGAACCCGTGTGTTGTCTGCAATAGATTCCTTAAATTCGGTGCATTTCTTGAAAAAGCTCTGTCCGAGGGGTTTGAATTTGATTATTTTGCGACTGGTCACTATGCAAAAATTGTTGAGGAGAACGGTGAATTCTTTATAAAAAAAGCAGTTTCTGAATCAAAGGACCAGACCTATTTTCTTCAGGGGATAAAAAGGGAACTGCTGAAAAAGATACTGTTTCCGCTTGGAGAAATGACAAAGCCGCAAGTTCGCGATATTGCAAGAGAAATAGGACTTGAAGTGGCTGAAAGACCTGAAAGTCAGGATTTCATCGCAGGGGGTGATTATTCGCCTCTTTTTGCCAATGACAACATTAAAGAAGGTGACATTGTTGATGAAACAGGCAGAGTTCTCGGTCGTCACAAAGGGATGATCCATTATACAGTAGGTCAGAGAAAAGGGCTCGGCATCAGCAGTGAAAAACCGCTTTATGTCCTGAAAATTGATCCGGAAAAGAACCGCGTAGTTGTTACAGACAAGGAAAATCTTTTTTCAGACACTCTTACTGCCTCATCTTTCAACCCGCTTGTCAAATTTGAAAACATGAATGAATTCAGAGCATTGGCTAAGATAAGACAGAAACACAAAGAAGCCCCTGCAACAATTTCATTCATTGATCCTAATACTCTCAATATCGTTTTTGATGAACCTCAGCTTTCAATAACTCCCGGTCAGGCAGTCGCAATTTATGACGGCGACAAACTTCTTGGCGGGGGGATAATTGAGACAAAATCAGAAAAATAAGATAATTATTACACTAAAGCATCGTAAACTTTTTTTGGAGGCTGATATGAAGCGGTTTTTTTCAATGATTTCAATTGTTGTGCTGGTTCTGCTCTTTTTTATTTCCTGTGAAAATGAAACAAAGAACACAAATGATGAAGAAGTGAATGACGAGGAGGTAAATGACGAGGAAACCTCGGCAGTTGAACTTAAATACAAAAAAGCGGATGAACATGCGGATGCGGTTTCAAAAGAGATCGCTGCTGCAAATACTGCTTTTGCTGGAAAGATATTTGCCGCTCTTTCTCAGGAAGAGGCAGGTAAAAACATGATGATCTCTCCTCTTTCAATTTCAATTGCACTTGCTATGACCATTAACGGAGCAAGCGGAGAAAATCTTGAAGAGATGAAAGATGTTATGGAATTTGGCAGTATGGACATGGAAGATGTGAATGATCAGTTCTATTCCCTTATTCAGAGTCTTGTTGAAGCTGACAAGGATATGATCATGGCGATTGCCAATTCCGTGTGGATGGACCTTGCTTTTGAACCGAGAGTTAAAGAAAAATTTCTTTCCGTTCTTGATGAATTTTATGATGCCGAAGCCTTTGCCCTTGACTTCGGTAATCCTGACTCAGTTGATGTCATAAACGGGTGGGTCAAAGAAAACACGATGGAAAAGATCGAAAAAATAATAGAAGAGATCGGTGCCGACACGGTGATGTATCTTATCAATGCAATATATTTCAAAGCGGCATGGACAGTAACTTTTGATAAGGAATCAACCTATGAAGGACAGTTCACACTTTCTGACGAATCAACCAAAACTGTTCCAATGATGACATTCAAAGATGCACAGGATTTTGATTTTTACAGTTCAGGCTGGGAAGAAGGAGATTACAGCGTTATACGACTTCCCTACGGCAGAGGAAAATTTGCATTTTACGGCATCATTCCTAACAGTGGGTCAATTGATGACTTTATATCCAAAATGGCGGAAACCGGTTTGGAAAGTTACTTTGAAAACCTCGTTGAAACAGAAGAAGT
The DNA here is from genome assembly GCA_964630905.1 of uncultured Spirochaetales bacterium. GTDB lineage: Bacteria > UBP6 > UBA1177 > UBA1177 > UBA1177 > JAGOEX01. The sequence continues at coordinate 13,301 of CAZVWR010000043.1, forward strand.
TCCTGTAATGATGCCGAAATTCAAGTTTGAGTATGAAAAGTCTCTTGTCGATATTTTCAAGACACTTGGAATGGAAAAAGCATTTGAAACAGGCGGACTGCTTGAACTTGCACAAGATGGTGAAAATCTTTATATCTCCGACATAATTCATAAAACCTATATTGAAGTCAATGAGGAAGGAACAGAGGCCGCCGCAGTTACCGCAGTTGAAGTCGGAGAAACATCAATGCCTGCCGGATTTTATGGAAACAGACCATTTGTATATGTAATCCGTGACGACCGTTCTGGCACAATCCTGTTTATCGGAAAAGTTGAAGATCCCTCTGCTGAATAGCATTCAGGTTTAAACACACGGAATTTAAATTACATGGTTTTATCCTTAAGTAAGGGTTTTCTTTGACAAATTCATTTTTCAGCATATTTTTCAATCCGCTGGCTGTTTAAAAAATTGCAAAAACTGTTTGTCCCGGAGGGAAAAATGTTACATGGACCTGCTGCAAAACTCGGCAAAGACAATGCCTCTGCCGTGAAATCAAAACTCGGTCTCAAGCTGTTTGCTGTCTATGCTTTGATCTATGCCGGATTTGTCGTTATAAACATGGTCGATCCGAATATGATGGAGATGAAGATCGTTGCCGGGCTTAACTTCGCTGTCGTTTACGGATTCGGACTGATAATCCTCGCCATAGTCATGGGGATAATTTACAACGGCATCTGTACAGATTGCGAAGAACGGATGAACAAGTCTGAGAAAATTTCTGAAAAAGGAGAGGCAAAATGATATACAACACTTCTCCTATCGCCATTGGACTTTTTCTCTTCTTTGTTTCGTTTGTTCTTTTCCTGAGTTTTTATTTTGCAAAGAAAACCAAGACATCTGCTTCATATTTTGCCGCAGGCGGAACTATACACTGGGCTGTAAACGGAATCGCATTTGCCGGCGACTATCTTTCCGCCGCTTCATTCCTAGGTATCTGCGGAATGATCGCCTATTACGGATATGACGGATTTCTTTATTCGATAGGATATCTTGCAGGCTGGGTCGTTGCCCTTTTTGTTGTTGCTGAACCGATGAAAAGACTCGGTAAATATACTTTCACCGATGCACTTGACTCACAGTTCAATTCAAAAAGCATTCAGCTTCTGGCCGCAATAAGCACGCTTGTTGTTTCAATATGTTATCTCATTCCGCAGATGGTGGGAGCTGGTGCACTTGTTACACCTCTTCTCGGACTGCCTCACTGGGTTGGGGTTGTGATGGTAGGCGCCATCGTCATTTTCATTGTGGCAACTGCCGGAATGACATCAACAACCTATGTCCAGTTCATTAAAGGAGGTCTTTTAATAGTTTTTTCAACGGTTCTTTCGGTCTACATATTCAGTAACGGAATCAATCTCAAGCCCCATGCTGAGTATCATAATTCTAAAACAATTCCGGCAGTTGTAAGCGAAAGCGGTGAAGTTTCCATCTCTGACAGCGAATATGCTTTTGCCGGTAAAACTGTTGTCAAAGGAGACACTTTTGTCAAACTGATCAAAGGTGGTGTTGCAAGCTGGTGGAAGCTTAAAGAGAGCTATCTTGAAGAAACGATCTTTATCGAAAAGACTTCAGAAGGCAAACTTCTTTTTAACGGAGAGCCTCAGGAAAAAGGGAAGTTCTATTCCGTCGGTCATGCAAAAAAAATCGTTGTTGACGGGAAAGAAGTTGAAAAATCAGGTCCCCTCGGGCCGATCTCATTTTTGTCAACGATAGACAACAGCGAAATAGTCCGTTTCCTCCCTGTAAAATTCAAACATGACGGGAGCAATGTTTCCCTGTGGCAGCAGACTGTGACAAAAGGTTCAAAGATAATGCGCCCCGGACTTCTTTTTAAAATTGACGGAGACGCCACTTTCCTTCAGAAACTCAACTTTATATCGTTGATGCTTGCGCTGTTTCTCGGAACTGCTGCACTTCCGCATATCCTGATCAGATATTACACTGTACCGAGTCAGAAAGATGCCAGAAAATCAACAATTGTGGCTATTGCCGCGATCGGATTTTTCTATATTCTTACTCTCTACATGGGTCTTGGCGCAATGATTAACGGAGTGCTTGATGTTGAAAGTTCCAACATGTCGGCACCACTTCTTGCAAAATTTTTCGGAGTAGGGCTTTTTTCAATAATTTCCGCAATTGCATTTGCAACCGTTCTTGGAACTGTAAGCGGTCTTATTGTCGCCGCATCAGGAGCGGTGGCGCATGATCTCATGGATAGATATCTTGCAATAAAAATGACAGATACTCAGAAAGTCAGGGCAGGAAAAATGTCAGCTGTAGTTGTAGGAGCACTTGCAATTGTAATGGGGATAATTTTTAAGGAAGTGAATGTTTCGTTCCTTGTCGGGCTTGCTTTCGCAGTAGCCGCATCGGCAAATCTTCCAGCGATTCTTATGCTTCTTTTCTGGAAAGGGACGACAGCAAAAGGTATCGCCGCTTCAATATTTGTAGGAATGACCTCGTCGTTAACTATTATTGCTCTTTCTCCAAGCATGTATGAAATATACGGTCTTGATCCGGCAACAGCGATAATTCCTTTGAGCAATCCCGGAATAATATCAATTCCGATGAGTTTTATTACGCTGGTTATTGTTTCGATTATTACAAAAAAAGATAACAGCACAAAAATTTCTGCTCCTGTATAAATAAAGTTAAAGTTTCTGCAAAAAGATCTTTAATATTTTTAATAGATTGACATTTACTGTAATTGTTGTATAACTTTTGTGTGCTGCCGATCAAAAATAGTTTGAAAGGCAACATCGGATTTAGTTATGGATCTCTGGTCACACCATGGACAGTCGTCCAGTAATTTTATTTAACCATGGTAAGTTTTTGAGAGAGAAAGAATGAACATTTATGTTGGAAACCTCGCTTACAATTTAAGCGAAGACGAACTCAAGGCAGCTTTTGAAGCATTTGGAAAAGTTGAATCAGCAAGATTTGTAACTGATCGTGACACCGGCCGCTCAAAGGGCTTCGGTTTTGTCGAAATGCCGAACAAAGATGAAGCAACCAAGGCGATTAACGCTCTTAACGGCACAGACCTTCAAGGCAGAACACTTACTGTCAATGAAGCTCGTCCACGCGAAGAAAGAGCGCCAAGAACTGGTGGCGGCAATTACGGTAAGAAATACTGATCTCCTCTTTTAACTTCTAAAAGCCCTCACTCACAATAATATTTGACAAACCTTTTTTAATAGTATTAGCTTCTTTCGGGTTCTGTTTTTTTAATTAATTTTAGGAGGATGATATGAAAAGAGTTCTTCTTGCTACCGACAAACCTTTTGCCGCAAAAGCTGTATCAAAAATTCAGGAAATTTGTGACAAAGCCGGGTATCAGCTTGTCAAACTTGAATCCTATACTTCCCCTGACCAGCTAAAAGAAGCGGTAAAGGATGTTCATGCCATAATAGTCAGAAGCGATCTCATAACCAAAGAGATCATTGATGCCGCTCCTGAGCTCAGGATCGCTGTAAGAGGCGGTGCCGGTTTTGATAACATTGACTGCAAAGCCGCTGCTGAAAAAGGGATTGTTGTAATGAACACCCCCGGAGTCAATGCAAATGCAGTCGCAGAACTTGCGATCGGTATGGCAGTTTATGTTGCAAGAGGACTTTTCACCCCTAAAACCGGTGGCGAGCTTCTTGGCAAAACCATCGGAATTCACGCTTACGGCAATGTAGGCAAAAATGTTGCACGCATAGCCAAAGGTTTCGGCATGGAAGTTTATGCGTTCGATCCTTTCGTTAAAAAGGAAGTCATCGAAAAAGACGGCGTAAAAGTTGTTGACACAGTTGAAGATCTCTACAAAAAATGTCAGTATGTATCTCTTCACATTCCGGCAAACGATAAAACTAAGAAATCAATCAATAAAAACCTTCTTGCATTAATGCCTAAAGGTGCGACACTTATAAATACGGCAAGAAAGGAAGTAGTCTGTGAAGAAGGACTTAAATTCGTTTTTGAATCAAGACCCGATTTCAAATATGTGACCGATGTCGCTCCCGACAATGCTGCAGAACTTGCTGAAAAATTTGCAGGCAGAATATTCTGCACACCGAAAAAAATGGGCGCTCAGACAAATGAAGCAAACGACAACGCCGCAGAATTTGCCGCAAATAACATCGTAAATTTCTTTGAAAAAGGGGATGTCACCTACAAAGTGAACTGATCTTGCTTTGTTTAATCTAGTCCCAAAGCAATTTTGATTTTGTTTCCGATCTCGACCAGGGTTTCATCTGAGACGCTGCCTTTGATTTCATACTCTCATCAACATCTTCGTTACTTCAGCATCCATTTTGGAAAAACCGAACCATTTTATTTTTCTCTATTTGAGATCTTATCCTGTTCCTGCTGGATTATTTTCTTCAATTCACTTTCGGATGGGAGATTCACAAGATATTTCGAGACAAAGACCTGTTGTGGCAATCCGGCTGTTGCATATTTTACCAGATTTTCATTTCTGCTTGCACAAAGAATTATTCCAACAGGGGGATTATCTCCTTCATTCATCTCGTTTTCTTTGTAATAATTGAGATATACATTCATTTGTCCTGCATCTGCATGATCAAACTCTCCGATTTTAAGGTCTATAAGAACATTGCATTTCAGAATACGATGATAAAAAACAAGATCGATCCTGTAATGTCTGTTATCAAAAGTGATCCTTTTCTGTCTTGCTTCAAAACAAAACCCCCGACCGATTTCAATTAAGAATTTCTGCAAATGGTCAATAACTGCGGTTTCCATATCTGTTTCGCTGTATTCCTTTTTTTCTTCAAGTCCTAAAAATTCAAGCATAATAGGGTTTCTGAATACATCTTCAGGATTTAACCCGCTTCCTTTTGAATGTTTTTCAAGAAATTCCTCTTTGTTTTTACTCATTCCCGTTCTTTCATAAAGCAAACTGTTCATGGCTCTTTGTAATTCTCGCACCGACCAGTTATTTTTTATTGTTTCTGTTTCATAAAAGAATCTTTTTAACAAGGTGTCCGCTTTAAGCAGCTCAATTATGTGAGTGAAACTCAATCTGTTTATTAATATTTCCGGATTTGTTTCAAGCTTGCCACAAATATCTTCAACCATTTGATTTTGTTTGATATTATATGACAATTGTAATTTTCCAGTCACCGCATGGAAAATTGGTATCTGCCTGAAATCAGTTAAAAAAGATTTTGCAGTCAGTGACTGCAAAATCATTGGATATGAAAGATAGAATGTTCTGAAAAGATATAGGTTTCTTTCGGATAATCCTTTAATATGTGCACTTCTTTGTGCAATTTCTTTCATCACACCTTTTCCGTATTCAGCTCTGTCCAATCCGTTCATTTCATATTCATTAATGTAAAATCCAAACAGCCAGTTTCTGAGCGTGAGAGCAGTATTTATCTGCTTTTGCACCTGTTTTTGAAAAAAGTTCTGTGTTTCTGTCAACAAAAGAATTAAATCAGATATCTCTGAAAGATTTTGAATTTTTCCAACCATTTTCCGACTCCAAAAGTTTAGTCTGGAATAGATAATGCAACAATCAAATTAAATATGCAAGAAAACATATAAGGATATTTAACTCACAAGAAAACTGGAAAAAAAAGGATTTAATTTAAGATGTTGTGTGGAATTTGATGTTAAAACATATGCGGGGATGGGGGTATATTTCTTATGATATTCATAGGATAACCATTGATTTTCTCTTCATTCTTTTGCTCCAGCTTTTAGGAGAATTTGTTCAATATGTTTGTATTCTTGCTTTTTTGCATGTTCTAAGGGAGTAAAATTTTCATAATCAAGCACATTACTCATTTTCTTTCCTCTTACATTCGGATCTGCTCCATTCTTTATTAATGTTTCAACGATTTCTTCATCAACTTGTTGTGCGGCATATACTATGGGAGTATTATCAAATTCATCTTTGTAGTTTGCGTCTGCCCCTTTTTCCAACAAATGTCTCACCACAACTATATTTCCAACAGGAATAGATTGATTGGTGTTTGGTTTAATTGCAAAAAGTAATGCTTTAGACAGCTCTTCTTTGTCATTAATTATGTCCGTCAACAATTTTACAATTTCTATATTTCCTTTCTGAGAGGCATACATCAACGGAGTTATGCCGTGGGTATCACTTTTTTTTATATCAGCACCTCTTGAAATAAGAATCTTTAAAATTTCATTAAGTCCGTTTCTTGCACAAATTATGACATCGTCAGATTCTATTTTAGCACCTGCGTTTAACAAAAATGATACCAACTCGACTTGATCATACTTTATTGAAATTGATAAAGGTTTTCCCTCTTTATATGAAAAAGCTGCTCCGTTTGGTAAAAACCTCGATCTTTTAAGCTCTGTGTTTACATCAGCCTTTGCACATATAAACGATTCCACTTTTTTGATATTTCCTTTTTTTATTTCTTCGATGAAATCAATGGGGTTGAAATCGCTCGGTGAAATTGTATCGGCATTTTCGCATTGATTATAGTTCTTAATTTCTTTGCATGAAAATAAGAATATAGATATTAGTGCCAACAAAAAGGTCGTTGCCACTTTAAAATCTTTTTGAATTAGAGCAATTATCCTTTTCAACTTTCTCAAGCACTCCTGTTCAGTTCGTTTGAAGTATAACTTATTTCATCATTATTTGAAAGATTTAATTTGAGAAGATTTTTAGCTAGTTATATCAGTGTCACCATTTTCGCAACTTCAATATCCATTTTAGAGAATCCGAATCTTCATCCTAAACTGATCTTACTTAATTCTTCAATGATTTCATCTATTTCTGTCATGTTGCGGATTGAGAATTTTATTGTGTGGGAATCTGAGAATGTTCCTTTTCTTTTTTCGATGAATTGAAAGAGTTTTTCAATGTTTTCGGGGATGAATGCGGGTGCAAGTGTCAGCGAGAAGCTGTTTGCATTGACAGTCATTGATGATGCTCCAGCTTTTATTGCTTTAAGCCTTGCATTTGTTAAAAAAATGAGGTTTTCTGTTTCAGGCGGGATACTGCCGAACATTTCTGTCATGGTTTCTTTGACCCAGTTGAGCTCCTGAACTGAACGGATGTCTGCGATCTTTCTATAAAAACCGACTCTCATTTCTGTGTCTGGAATATAAGTTTCGGGAATGTTGGCAAAAAGGTCTGTCGAAATGTCAAATTCAGTTTCGCTGTGCGGCACGCCGGTTTTAAGCTCTTCAATCCTTTTTCTCAGCATTTCCAAATACATATCATATCCGACACCTTTGAGTTTTCCTGACTGGGCAAACCCGAGAATGCTACCTCCTCCGCGAATGTTGAGATCTTCCATCGCGACATCATAACCTGATCCAAGCTGATCGAATCTCTTTATAACTGCAAGCCTTGCATATGAATCGGGACTTATCGTGCTGAGATTAGGGACAAAAAGATATGCATTTGCCTCTCTGTTCCATCTGCCGACCCTGCCGCGCAACTGATAAAGCTGAGCCATTCCGAACATATCCGCTCTGTTGATTATGATCGTGTTCACCATCGGAATATCAATTCCCGACTCAATAAGCGAAGTTGAAAGGAGCAGATCATATTTTCTGTCAACAAAATCGACCATCACTTTTTCAAGCTGTTTTTCATCCATCTGACCGTGGGCAATACATATTTTCAGCCCCGGAATAAGATTTTCGAGCTTCATTTTTATGTCATTCAGAGATGCGATCCGGTTGTGGACAAAATATATCTGCCCGTTTCTTGAAAGTTCGTTTAAAATCGCTTCTTTGATTATTTCTTCACTATATTCAAGCACATAGGTTCTGATATTTTTTCTGTCGCCGGGAGCGGTTTTAATGAAAGAGACCTTTCTTATTCCAAGAAGCGACATCTGAAGAGTTCTTGGAATGGGTGTTGCAGTCATTGATAATGTCGCAATATCTTTTTTCATCTCCTTTATCCGTTCTTTGTGGGCAACACCGAACCTGTGTTCTTCATCAACCACAAGAAAACCGAGATCTTTAAACTCGATATCCTTTGAAAGGAGACGATGAGTTCCTACAACAACATCCACTTTACCGTCTTTGAGATCACGAAGGACTTCTCTCTGTTTTGCATCGCTGTAAAACCTTGAAAGCATTTCAATTTTCACAGGAAGTTTTGAAAATCTTTCAATAAAAGTTCTAAGATGCTGAAAAGCAAGAACTGTCGTCGGAGCAAGAACCGCTGCCTGCCTCCCGTTTGCAACTGCGATCATGCACCCTCTCATCGCGACTTCGGTCTTGCCGAACCCGACATCTCCGCAGAGAAGACGGTCAGTTATCTCAAATGTTGAAAGATCGTTCTCAAGTTCAAGTATTGATTTTCTCTGATCTCTTGTTTCACGGTATGGAAACAGTGAAGAAAAACGGTTGTACATTTCTGTATCAACTTTGAGCGGCTCAACGGTCTGAACGCTTCTTTGAGCGTAAAGTTCGAGAATTTTCGCCGCTACTTCTTCAACTTCTTTCGCCACTTTGCTTTTTGTGATTTCCCAGGTTGAAGTCCTAAGCGAGCTGACTCGCGGGAAAGCCCCTTCCTCCCAGCGGTATTTATAGACAAAGTGCATGTTGTAAACAGGAATAAAAAGACGGTCATCGCGATCGTAACGCAGTACCAGACAGTCAGTTCCGTTCACCCTTTCAGTCCCTTCATAAATTCCTATTCCGAAATTATAATGGACGATGTATTCACCGGTTTTCAGACTTTGAAGCTCAAAAACTGCATTTTCGTTATATTCCGGAATGACGATCTCTTTCTTTATTTTTTTTGAACCGGGAATTCCGAAGATCTCTGACGATATGAACGAACAGCCGGTAGAAGGAGCAAAAAGAATGGAGTCTCTTTCAAACCACTCTCTGCTTTCTGTAAGATAAATAGTCCCTGTTTCTATTTCAAGAGGTATTCTTTCAACAGGGATTACAGGAAGTCCGGCGTTTTCGCAAAGCTCGATCATCGGATCTCTTTCATTGGGCTTTGCATAAAGTACCGCAGTTTCTTCATCTTTTATTATTTTGTTAAGAAGAAATGCCGGCTCCTCTTTTACTCGCTGAGGCACCTTCCTGTGTGTTATCTGAAATTTTTCTATCTCTGAACCGGTTGAAAAAAGATTGCTCACTTCAATATCGAACACAGGGATATCTTTGAAACAGTGACTTATTTCAAAAGGGACGAAATGACCCTCTTCAACTCTTTTTTTCCGCTCTTTATCAAGGGTCGCAAGATCATTTTCAAAAGTTGCTTCACCCCTCATTTTTTCCCACCGGACCCTTGTTCCTTCAAAAACTGAGTCAACTGTGCTGTCTCCAGCAATAACAGGATACATGTCCCATTTTGAAAAAACTCCTGTGCTTATCAGATCTTCAGTTTCAAGAATCTCTTTCATCGATAAATTTAAGGCTTTTTTTTCAAGAACACTTTTCCAGTCGGTTCTTAAATTATTTGAAAAAAGAAGTTTGGGAATGTTTATCGATTCTATTTTTTTCCAGTTTCTCTGAGTTGAAAGCCAGAAAAGGGACATCCGTTCGATTTCATCATCAAAGAATTCAAGTCTCACACCTTTGCCCGGAATAAAAATACCGATATCGAGAATGTCGCCTCTTAAAGCAAAGTCCCCCGGTTCCTTGACAACAGGCACTTTTCTGTATCCGGACATGACAAGAGAATTTATAATGTCTGATATCCTGTAACTCAAACCGGCTTTAAGATCGAGTCTTCCATTTTCGATGTCAGGAATGACCATTCTCGAAGAAAGAGGCGTGGTAATTACGACATCAGCTGTTTTTGACACGATCTTTGAAAATGTGCTTTGGGCATCGGGGTCAGTTCCGCTCCTTTCAAGAAGAAGGAACTGAGGAGCAAAGAAAACTGTTTCAAAATCAAATGCCGAAATTGCTCCGGCAAGCATTGACCCGTCTTTAAATGACGGTGCTTCGATAAGAAGTTTTCCATGCCTTTTAAAAAGTTCTCTGACCAGAACAGGAAATCCGTCTGCCGGTGTCTCGATGAATCTTGTCATTCTTTGATGGTCGGCATGAAGAAATCGAAGTTTATGAGGTTTTCTTCTTCACTTTTTCTAACTGCCATTCCCTGGTCTGTTTTTATATATATTTTCAGAATGTTCCCAACTTTCTTGGGATATATGTACTCAACTTCGGCCTCAAAACCTCTAGTGTCGATGATATTAAGCAGATACTTCGGGATCTTTTCAAAGTTGTGAACATCGATTACATATCCGCCCTTTATTTCTCTGAATTGATACTCTGTTTCTCCTGTTACTTCCATCGTGACACGGCTGAATTCAGCAAATTTTCTAAAATAGATGTTTTTAAGAGCACCTTTTTTTTCAAGTTTCTGCACAGGAAGATCCGGAAGAAGTTCTGATAAGGTTTTTTCTTTCTGCGGAGTTATTACTTTAAGATGTTTTATCTCTCCATCTTCGGTCTTTACAGACTTTTTCAGCTCAGGTTTGGATGTTTGAGCCAACCTTTTTTCTTCGGCAACACGCTTTTCTTCGGCAATATGCTTCTCTTCGGCAATACGCTTCTCTTCGGCAATACGCTTCTCTTCGGCAATACGCTTTTCTTCGGCAATACGCTTTTCTTCGGCAATACGCTTTTCTTCAGCAGCACGCTTTTCTTCGGCAATACGCTTCTCTTCAGCAGCACGCTTCTCTTCGGCAATACGCTTCTCTTCAGCAATACGCTTCTCTTCAGCAATACGCTTCTCTTCAGCCAACCTCTTTTCTTCTGACAGTTTTTTTTCTGCTGCCAACCGTTCTGCTAAAGCAAGCTCTTCTATCCGCAGCCTTTCAAGTTCATATCTTTTTTCCTGTTCGATACGCTCTTTTTCAAGCTCAGCCAATCTCTTTTCTTCAGCTAACCTGTTCTCTTCAGCCAACCTATTCTCTTCTGCCAGCTGGAGCTCTTTCTGTTTTGCGAGTTCAAGTTTTGCGATCCTCTCTTTTTCGAGATCTGCTTCTCTTTTCTTCTGTTCTTCGAGGTCTTTCAGCATCGCGGCAACGAGAGCAGATTCATCAGCTTCCTTTTTAATTCTCTGCTCATTTTCAAGTTTCAACTGTGCAATTTTCTGTTGATTTTCGATCTCCTTTTGTTGATTTTCAAGCTCCTTCTGTTGATTTTCAATCTTTTTTTGTTTTTGAGATTTAAGGTTTGCAATAAGGTCATCAAAAACACCGTCTTCAATAAAAACTTCAGGACTGAATCCGATAAGAATGTGATTCTTTCTGTTTAGAACGGTATAATGGCTCCCCTGTGCGACATTGAAAACAAATCTTGTAACCCCGTCTTTTTCCAAAACCGAGATCTCTTTAACAGTTAATGAAGGGTTTAATTCGTCTGCCGAACACGAACCGCTTACTTCCAGCACGATCCTGTCAGGGTTTGTAAGACGGAAAGATGAAAATGTGACATTCTGGTCATCTGAGCTGATAAGAATATAAAACTCTTTATCTGAATTAAAACTTTCTACCTGAAGAAGTGTGAATAAAAGAAAAAAAATCATACAAATCCCTAAATCATAAAACAACATTGATTATACATACTGAAGTCACAAATCAAAGTTTTTACCATTATTGCTTGACTGAAATAATATGTTTGGATTATAATCATCTGTTTTAATTACGGAGTGTTCACATGGTTAAGAGCAAAGTTGGTGACTTGGCAAAGCAGAAACTTTTTCTTGTTCACTTTAAGGATGGTTACATAAAACCTGTTATAGCGGTTTCAACAGACCATGCAAAAAAAATAATATCGGAAGAAAACATTAGGAGAATAGAGGATATAGATAAGATTGTGCTTGAGCAGAATTACTATCCGCAGAATGAAGATTATTGTGATGTTTAAAACGGAAAGAGGTACTCAGATGGCAAAGAAATTTCTTTTTATCATTACACTTGTTTTTTTAATTGCATGCGGAGATAAAGGAAGCATCTATGATAATAACGGAGATACTGGTAATACTGGTGATTCCGGTAACACTGGCGACAGTGGCGATAGCGGAAACACCGGAAACACCGGAAACACTGGAAACACTGGAAACACTGGAAACACTGGTGATACAGGCGATACAGGGAACACTGGAAATACCGGAACAGACTGGTCAACCTGTGAAGGGATAATAACTTGTACTTATGGATGTGCCGATTTTGATGAGCTGTGTGAGAGTTTCTGCTATAACGATGGTTCTAATGAAGAGCAGGCCGCTTATCGTAAATGGAAAGAATGTTTTGACAATAGCTGTGCTGAAACACCCACTTTTGAATGCTCGGAGGAAAAATGTCCTGAAGAATCTGCCGCATGCGGAGTATCTTCTGATGATCCTGTTCCTCAACCTTTTCCAGCTCCTTACGGAACCGCAGATGTTTCTGCAAAATTCAAATTTATTTTAAACAATTCAACTCCATCGATGGAAGGGGAATTCATAGCAAGTCCATTCTTAAAGGGAAAAATCTCTAAATTAGATATTATTCCGCCGTCTGCTGATCTAATAATCAGTTATGTCAGCTATTCAAAGGAAAATGAAACTGATATTCTGGAAATTTTTCAGTTCCCGATGCTTAGAAGCGACCTGACAATAGTAAATCCTGTGGTTGTGATGACCATGAAGGTTGCTGATGCTTCAAAAGGAAAACATTCTCTGGGACTTGATTCAGCAACGGATGCAAAATTGATGATTGTCAATATGGATGAAAATGATGAAATAAAATGCCACTATGCTTTTGCAATAGGCTCATTTGAAATAACAGAAGTTGCCATAGTTACAGGAAATGATGGAAGGTTATCATTGTCCGGGTCTAATATCGAACTTTTCAGCCCCAGAAATATACCTGCTTACGGAGGAGATGCTCAGGATTATCTTGATGTTTCATCCTGTTCATTTATAAAATAAGCCTAATATGTGTTTCAGTTGTTGACAAAAACAAAGGTAAAAGTAAAATTCATATGTTTAGTAGATTTTTATCAACTTTCCCGGGGGAAGCTCATGAAACGCTTTTTTATTTTTTTAACCATGATGGTTTTTGCACTTATCATTATTAGTTGTGACAAGGAAAAAAAACCGGCAACAGATGATTCAGATGAAGACATCCTTGTAATGGATGAAGATACAGTTGAAACAGATGACGATGCTGTTGTTCCCGACGATGCAGAGGATTGCACTCTTAATCAGGACTGGCTTTCACCTGAGTCTGA
>CAZVWR010000044.1:0-26162 GCA_964630905.1 uncultured Spirochaetales bacterium
AAAGTGTGAAAATAAGAATCGCAACCTTCATAAAACCCTTGAAATTCAAATAATTAACAGGTCAGATTATCTCAAATCCATAAATTAATCAAGGCACAATATAAATAATTTGACGAAAACAATGCGAATCATTATATTAGACAGTGTTTAGTTTTGATTAGAGGTAAAAATGAAAAAATCAGATATTATTTCAAAAGACAGTGAAGGTTATAGAAATCTGCTTAACGAACTGAAAAGTATTCTCAATAAAGGTCTGGCAAAAGCTTACAAAGCTGTTGACAACATCAAAGTTCAGACATATTGGCAGATTGGCGAGCGAATTGTGAGAGATGAAATTGAAAATAAGGAAAGAGCTGATTATGGCAAAAAACTTGTTGCTCAAATATCTTTTGATCTTGGCATCAACAAAAGAGAACTATATAGAATTATTAGATTTTTCAAGCTTTACCCAATTGTGGCGTCGGTGACACCACAATTATCATGGACACATTATTCTGTGCTTGTTGACATCGAAAATCCCGAAAAAAGAAATTTCTACCAGCAGAAAGCAGTTGATTATTCATGGAGCGTTCGGGAGCTTAAGGATAAAATAAACAGTCAGCTTTATGAAAATTCAGCACGGGAAGAGATTGGAGTGTCTCAAAAAAGAAAACTCCTTCCACAAGCTGATGCTCTTGATATTTTCAAAGGAAGCTATGACCTCGGTTTTATAAGAAATCATTTAAACGAAAAAGAGTTTGAGAACAGTTTAATCAGCAATATCGAAGCATTTTTAAACGAGCTCGGCACTGATTTCTGTTTTGCCGGCAGACAAGTTCCTGTTAAAATTGACGGAGCAACTCATTTTGTTGACATTCTTCTTTATCACAAAGGAATTCCCTGCAACATTCTGGTTGAACTAAAAACAAGGAAACTTGATGCAAGAGATGTCGGACAGATGAATAAATATGTCAGTTATTTTAGAATTAACCGCCAGTATGAACATGAAAAAGAGACCATCGGACTTATTATCTGTTCAGAAGCCGGAATTGAAGAAGTTCAATATGCTCTTGGAGGATTAGAAGAAAAAATATTCATTGCAACATATCAACCGAAGCTTCCGACAATCGAACAATTGAAAAATGCTTTGAAAAAAGTGACAGAATAAAAGAAATATGGAAAAGAGCGTCATAAATGTTTGCAGGTAGATTATCTGATAAACCCGTACTTGAAAATTATATAGACTGCGCGGAATCCATCACGACATCCGATCTTTTTTCCTTCGTTGTGTTTTCTTGGGATATAACTTATCGGAATTTCTTCCATTTTGAGTTTCTCCGATGCGACAAGTGCTGCCGCTTTGGCTGTAATTTCGGGTTCAAGTCCGAATCGGTTCTCTTCAATTTCTATCTTTTTTATCACTTGCGTCCTGAACATTTTATAGCAGGTCTCCATGTCGGTAAGTTTGAGTCCTGTGAAAAAATTGGATAATGTTGTAAGCCCGGCGTTCACAAAATAGTGAAATTTGCCGAGAGGACTCTCCTTTTTTTCAAGGAAACGGCTTCCGTAAAGGATATCAAGCCCTTTTTCTTCAACAACTCCTGCCATTTTAACAATGTCTGCCGGATCATATTCAAGGTCGGCATCCTGAAATATTGTAAATTCTCCTGTCGCATGGGCAATTGCAGTTCTTATCGCGGCCCCTTTTCCCATGTTCAATTCGTGATGAACCAGTTTTATCAATCCTGAACTTTCAATATCTTTCAATATTTTTAGTGTGTTATCAACAGAACAGTCATTAACGGCAATTATTTCAAGCTCGGCAACATTCCCCTGCCCTTTTATTTGTGCAACCTTATTTATCAGGTTTTCAACTGTCTTCTCTTCGTTGTAGACCGGAATGAGAACTGAAAGCTTCAACTTTGTAACTCCTTGAAATATTTAATTGTTGCGTTCAAACCATCTTCAAGCGGTGTCACAGGTTTCCAGTTTATAAGTTTTTCGATCAGGTTTGTATCGGGCTTTCTTCTTTGCGGATCATTTTCAGGGATCGGCTGATATATTACAGAACTTCCTGAACCGCTCATTTCGATAATTATCTTTGCAAGCTGTTTCATCGATATCTCTTCAGTGTGACCGATATTCACAGGACCTGTCACGACATCATCAAGGTTCATGAACCTGATTAACGCATCAACCATGTCTGCGACATAACAGAAACATCTGGTGTGTGTTCCATCACCGTAGATTGTTATATCTTCGTTCCTGAGTGCCTGAAGAACGAAGTTGCTGATGACACGACCGTCATCAACCGACATTGCAGGGCCATAAGTATTGAATATTCTTGCCACTTTTATTCTCACACCAAATTGCCGCCAGTAGTCGAAGAAAAGGGTTTCAGCACATCTTTTTCCTTCATCGTAACAGCTTCTAAGTCCCACAGGATTGACATTCCCCCAGTACTCCTCATTCTGCGGATGAACTGTCGGATCTCCGTAAACTTCACTTGTGCTTGCCTGAAGTATTTTCGCCCCTGTCTTTTTAGCAAGTTCAAGCATATTTATCGCTCCGAAAACACTCGTTCTCACAGTTTTCACAGGGTCTTTCTGATAGTGAACAGGACTTGCCGGACATGCGAGGTTATATATCATTGAAGCATTTATCATCAACGATTCTTCAACATCGTGTGTTATCAGTTCAAAATAAGGATTCTTCAACAGATCTGCTATGTTATGCTTTGAACCTGTATAGAAATTATCAACGCAGACCACATCATAACCCTCTTTAAGAAGCCGCCTGCACAGATGACTTCCGATAAGCCCAGCTCCGCCTGTTACAATAACTCTTTTCAAATCATTACCCCGCTTTTATTCTTTCAAAAAGGGCTTTTGCGCTTTTCCCTTTTCCCATTGTAAAAAGATGTATCCCCGGAGCCCCTTTTTCAATAAGTTCCCTGCATAAATCTGCGACAAAAGATGTTCCAGCCTCAAACTCTTCGCTTTTTGTCTTTGCATTTGACATCGTTTCTTTCAATTTTTGAGGAACTGAAACTCCGAAAGTTGATGGAATAATTTCAAGCTGAGCTGATGATGTGAGGGGCCTGACACCGGGAATTACCGGCACTGTTACACCGATGTTCCTTAATTTATTGACAAATCTGACATAAACTTCCGCATCAAAACACATCTGGGTAACAATGAAATTTGCCCCTTCTTCAACTTTTTTCTTTAAATTTCCGATATCATTTTCAATAGATTCTGCTTCAATGTGTTTTTCCGGATATGCGGCAACTCCGACACAGAAATTGGTCTTGATCCCGTCTTTGAGTTCATCGTCAAGATAACATCCTGAATTCATTCTTGAAATATGGGCGACCAGTTCGGAGGCATATTTATAGCCGTCCTCTTTCGGGACAAACTTGTTCATTCCGAAAGCAGGATCACCGCGAAGTGCGAAAATGTTGTCAAATCCAAGATAATTAAGGTCAACGATCGTATCTTCTATTTCCCATTTATCAACTCCGCCGCAAAGGAGATGAGGCACCGCATCAATTCCGTAACGGCTCTGAATCGCTGAACAAATACCGACAGTTCCCGGCTTTTTCCTGTAAACAAAACGGCTTTTTATTCCGTTCTCTGTCTTATAACTTATGTGGGGCTGATGATATGTCACATTGATGAATTTAGGGTCAAAAGGCATAAGAACATCAATGGTTTCAAATATTTCATTGACACTTCTCCCTCTGTCGGGAGGAGTTACCTCAAGAGAAAAAAAGAAACTTGATCTGTTTTTAATAAATTCATCTATCCTCAACTCATTCTCCTTAAAATATCAGTTCCGAAGAAAATGGTTCCAGTTCAATTTCGATATGACCGTCTGAAATCTTAAAAGTATTGCCGCCAAATAACCCTGTCATATCACCTTCAACACCTGATAAGCCTGAAACATCAATTTTCTCAACCACTTGCAAGTCACTGTTGTTAAATGCCGCAATAACCGTTTCACCGTCTTTAACCATTGCGAAGGCATAAAAGTTGTCTGCAATGATAAGATTTTTTCTAACTCCATGTTTCAACGACCGTTTTTCAGCCCTGAATTTACCGAGTATTTGTGTATGTTCAAGGTTTTTTTTCTGGAAATCACTTAATTCATCACCGAACAGGGTCATCCGTCTGTTATCAGGATCATTAGCTCCCGGCATTCCGTATTCATCACCCTGATAGATCACAGGAATTCCGGTTGTTGCAAAAAGAAATGTCAGTGCGTTTCTCATTTTCTTAAACGGTTCTTCAGTTTCAGGACTAACCGGTGAATTTTCCCAAACTTTTTCGTGAGCTAATGTGCCGCCGGAAGAAGAAACACCGTCAAAATCCTTGTTTGCAAGACTTAACGCCCTTGCAACATCGTGATTACCGATGAAGTTCCCCATAACTGCAAGTTCATAGAAATCATTTTTGTATCTGTTATCATTTTCATCAAGGAATTCAACAAGTTCAGAAATCATTTCACTTTGAAGCAGAAATGTTCTGACAATATGGTGATAAAGAGGAAAATCGAACTGACCGTCAAGTTTTCTCTCCCCGATATAAAACCCGATCTCATCCCAGCCGGTATCAGCGGTAAAAGTCTCTCCGATCATATAAAAAGGGATGCCTGTTGTTGTCACTTTTCTTTGAATTGCGGTTTTCAGAGTTGTTGTAAAATCAATGATCATCAACCTTATCGCATCAAGGCGGAGTCCATCAATGTCAAATTCAGTAATAAGCCAGATCAGGTGGTCAATGACGCTGTTCATCGCATCAATATTTCGATAGTCAATATCGGCAAGATAATCGGTAAACCAGCATTCAACCGGATTCTCCCAGCCGCATGTGTATCCTCCGTTCACATTTGCCGTCTGACCGTCGGAAGCCATGTGGAACCAGCCGAGATTTTTGTAAGTCTCCCAAAGATATGAATCGGTATGAACATGGTTAGGGACAAAGTCAAGCATAACCCTTATCCCCTGTTTGTGAGCTTTCTGAATGAGTTCTTTCAATTCTTCAGCCGTACCGAACCTTTTTTCAAGCGGAGAATCAAGCCCAGGGATCTGAATTTCATCGCTCCAGCCCGTTGCAACAGGCCAGTAAGAGTGATATGCACTGTAATATCTTGCATCCCCTCCCATCCCTTTTCCAGGATTGTCAGTGTTTTTAACCGGGGAACTTATCCAGATGGCGTTCACCCCCATATCTAAAAAGTAGTTTTCATCAATTTTCTTAATGATCCCGGCATAATCACCACCCTGCCAGTTCGCTTTTTCGTGAATATCTTTTAAAGGGCTATCGTTTGTTTTATCCCCGTTATGGAATCTGTCTGTCATGATCTGATAAATGAAAGCATCATCCCAGCTGAATTCTCTGTCTTCTATCCAGACCGGAACTGTGAGAACTTCACTTGCAAAACCGTCAGTGTCATAAATCTTAAAATACCAGGTGTATTTTCCTTTTGCATCTGCCGCAAAATCGATAGAAAAAGTGCCTGTTTTTTTGTCAAAAGCAACTGACTGTTTTTCATGATTAAGATTTATAATGCTCTTTTTCATGTCAGGATAACTTCCTGAAATACCTGGATTATATTTAATTTCAAATGAAATGTTCATCCCGTTTATCACAGGCCGTTTTATAAGCTCGATCTTGGGATATTTGCAGTCACTTACAATTAGGCGACTGTAACGGATATTCTTATCAAACATCGTGAGCGGATTTTCAGTATCAGGAAAACTCTTTTCAGATTTAGCAGAATAAAAAAGATAAGGATAGTCACCCGGCTTTAAAAAAAGCTCGACCGACCATCTGCCGTCCCTGAAGCTCATCGGGGTGGAAAGCGACCAGTTGTTAAATGACGACTTCACATAAAGATCATCCTCAGCCCTTCCGGAAACAGAAATAACCGTTCCGCCGCATGAAATAAAAGCGTCACCGGTTTTTTCACAGGAAATGGAAAAAAAGACCAGAAACAACATGCAAAAATATTGCAAAACCATTTTCAAAATTTCAACAGTTAAAACTCGTAACAGCCCATGTCGTATCCTGAGCCGTTCGGTCTGGTTTTGTCATCAAGATCTTCGGACGGGTTTTCTACAGCAGTTCCGGCTGTGTCAATGCATGGAGAGCCTGTGTTCAGGTGATAATTGTTATTTGCTCTGTCAACAAACAATGGATCTGCATTGATGTTGCCTGTTCCGGAATATCCGCCCTGAAAAAGAGAATAAGTTACATTTGTTGACGAATTTGTATTGTTCTGAGTCTGATTACACGGAGAGTTTCCGTGAACGATCGAGCTGTAAATGTTTGTCACAGCACTGTCATAATTATGAATTCCGGAACCGGTATTGCTGCATCCCGATGCCGTAGTGTTGTCTGCCAAAGTCGTGAAAATAAGATTTACACTTGAATCATTTCTGACATAAATCCCGGCGCCGTAATTTTTTGCACTGTTTTTTGTTATCAGAGAGTTCACTATTGTTGCTGAAGCATTGTTGTCAATTCCTACTGCTCCGCCACGGCATTCTCCTCCTCCTTTGCAGTTGTTGAGAATGAATTCTGACTGCGTAATCAATATTGAATTTTTTGATGTCGCAACAGATATCCCTGCCGCAAGAGCTGTAGCTTCATTTTCTGAAAAAACACTTTTCTCAATCGAGATGTTTCTGGAATTGTTCGACAAATGAAGCGCTCCGCCTGTTGCCGCAATATTCTTGGAAAAAGTACATTCTGAGAAAGTTGCGCTTTCTACATTGTTAAATTCAATTCCTCCACCGTTTTCACTGGCAGAATTTCCGGTAAGAATATTATTTAATAAACTCACATTCCCCTGCTCAACCCTTACTGCTCCGCCCCAGTTCTGAGTTGAATTCCCTTCAAACGTACATCCGGAAATCGTTAAACTTACAGGAGCATATGCAAAAATTGCTCCGCCTGATGCTGATCCATCCTCAACTTTACTTACTGAGTTCTGGGTAAATGTGCTGTCAAGAAGCGAAAGTGTTGAGTTTAAAAGATAAATAGCACCTCCTGCAGCAGAAGCATTTGATCTTCCTGTGATTCGTGTGTCTTCACCGTTTTTGGCTTTATTGCCGGTAAAAAATGAATTGAGAATAGTGACATTTGAATCAATAACCGCAACGGCTCCGCCTCTTCCTTCATAACCTCTGCCGCTAGTTGATTCGCCATTGGCTTCATTTAAAACAAAATGAACAGAATTTATAATAAAACCGGTTGCATTGCTTATGTACAAACCGCCTGCATAATTATTTCCTGAACCTTCATTTTTATTGCCTGAAAGTGTCAGTCGATTTAAAGTTAAATTTGACGCTCCGCTTGCATCAATTATGTTATCCATTTTATTGACCGATCCGTCAAGAACAGTAAGAGAAGGATCATTATCTGTTTTATCACCCTCTCCTGCAAAACCGCCGAGAATCGAAATATTTGAATAAATCTTGATAGTTGCTGGTATCACATATGTCCCCTGCGCAATCCATATCTCACATTCATCTATGCCGTTGCTTTCAATAAGAATTGCATTATTAGCTGAGTCAACTGCCTCCTGAATTGTCGAATATGCCGTATGCCAAGTCAAACCGTCAGGCGTTTTAACACCCGATTCTTTAACAAATCTGACACATTGTGAACAATCATCACCGACAAAGCCTCCCTCACAGCAAGACTTCAGTGAATCCGAACAGAAAAAGTCACCGCATGGATAAGTGTTTCCGGTTATACATTCACCGTTATTGTTACATGCATCTTCACCGTTGCAGAAAACACCGTCGTCGCACAAAGTAGTTTCAGGTCTGTTTTCAATCTCGCATATCCCGGCTTCGGAACAAATTCCTTTTTTGCATTCTCCATCTAGATACACACAATCCTCGTCCTTTGTGCAATCTTTAATAACTATCACATCTTCATCCGCACTGCTGTCACCCGAATTCCCAGTATTCCCGGTATTCCCAGTATCACCGGTATCACCAGTATCACCAGTATCACCGGAATTACCTGAATTCCCAGTATCACCTGTGTTTCCCGTGTTTCCGGTATTGCCCGAGTTCCCTGAATCCCCTGAGTTTCCTGAATCCCCTGAATTCCCGGTATCAGTATCTGTCAGATCATCTTCAGATTCAGACATTTCTTCATCCTGTAAAGGGGCGATTCTGATCTTTTTTGATTGTTCGCAGGAAATGAAAACAAGAACAAAAATCGCAATAATGATGAAAAAAAATGTTCTTTTCATGTTTTTCTCCTTAAATGATAAACACTCGACACCATGTATTTTATCTTTTATATTGTAAAGGTCAATAGATTTGATACAGATTTGACTTAAAACCAAATTGCAGTACCATCTTATCCAGTTTTGGTGATTTTTTTATTTTTACGAGGTGGACATTATGAAGAAGTCATTGTTAATCTTTGTATTTGCAGCTCTTGCAATTGTCATTTCAGGATGTCTTGAAAAACGGACTGTGAAAGACAAGGAAACCTATGCCGATTCTGAGATCTATGATTCAGATTCAGAGATCGATGACGAGTCAACTGACGGAATTACAAACGAAAACGAACCTGTTGCAGACGATACACCAGAGATTCCTGATGACGAAGATGATGACGGGTGGGGCGGTGACGACGAAGACCCTGACGAAGATGGTCCAAAACCGGATGATGTTATCGTTGTTCCTGATGAAAATATCACTCCTGACGAAGATATCGTGACCGAATTTACAGGCTCACATTTTTCATACAACTTTGACGGATCAAAGACAACAGCCGATATGACAGCTCTTGACGGAACAAACACAATAATTTTCAAAAGAGCTTCACTCCCTGTCAATGATAGCGGAAAAACTCAATTCAGATTCGTAAATGACTTTGATGAGATCACATTTTCTTTTTCAGATGAAGACTTGAACAGCAAGAAAAACATTGAACTTGACGGAACGGTCAATTCCGGGATATGGAAGATCAACGGTGAAATTTACGGTGTGTTTTCAGGAACAGTGGAAAAAGAGGCCTTCTCAAAATCAGGCAAGATATACGGCTCGGTTAAAATAACCGGAAATGATCTTCTTTTCTCAAAATACAATGAAGATCCTGTTGATGACAGCGATTCAGAACTCCCTGATGATTCAGAAACACCGGATCTTTCTCCGGATGATTATTCCACTTTCTATTTCAAGCAGGAAGGTTCCAATTATGCAGGACATGTCCTTGCCGTTTCGGGAGATAATACCATAAAATTCAAAGCATCTTCCACGGCAAATATAAGCTTTACCGGCTGCCCGAAATCTTACTGTTTTTCGGCATCTTTTTCCAGCAATTACGGCAGCATGAATTTTAGAGCCGCATTTGATGACAGCACATATCCTGCGACAGTTGATCTTGAAAAAGACGGTTATTCCTATCTCAGATGGATTGCAGAAAACTCTCAATACGGACATTTCCTCGGAATTATTAAAATACACCAGTATGAGGAAAGCGGATTTCCGAATTTCAGCATTGAACTTCTTGATTCAGATTCAAACGATATCTATTTCATTAAAGATGTTGAAAATGAAGACAGCGACGGTGACGGCGTTCCCAACTACGACGACGGATGTCCGTTCGATCCTTTAAAAACTGTTCCCGGACTTTGCGGATGCGGAGAAACTGATACCGATTCTGATGGTGACGGAATTCCGGACTGTCTTGATAATTGCATTGACGATTTCAACCCCGGACAGGAGGATCTTGACTCCGACGGTGGCGGAGATGCCTGCGATCCTGATATTGACGGTGATGATGCTGTCAATATTTTTGACAATTGTCCGCTCATATACAATCCCGATCAAAAGGACATGAACAATAACGGTATCGGAGACGCATGCGACCCCGATATTGACGGCGACGGTATTTTGAATGAAAACGATAACTGTCCTTCAAACAGCAACATTGAACAGCTTGATTCAGATACTGATGGAACCGGAGATGCCTGTGACAACTGCAAAAACGATCCTGAAAAAACTGTTCCTGGAGTTTGCGGCTGCGGAGCTCCTGACATTGATACTGACGGTGACGAAGTTCTTGATTGCAAAGACAACTGCCCGCTTGTTTATAATAAATCACAGCTCGATTCTGACGGAGACGAAACAGGTGATGCCTGTGATGAGAATCCTTACACCCCCGATTTTTAATTATTAGAAGCTACTGAAATCATTAAAACCTTGTCTGTTAGTATTCCGCACTAATAATAAAACCCTGAATTTTTTCAATAATTTTAAACTTTTCTCTTCATTTTCGCATATATTTTTATATAATCAGAAAAGTTGATGTTGTGTGACACTAAAATTTAGTTGTATTTGTTGGAATAAACCACGGAGGAAAAAATGAAGTCAATTTTATTTAAACTGTTACTTATGATGGCACTTGTTTTTGCTGTTTCATGCGGACCTGATGATGAAGAAAACAATCAGGGAGACACTGGAAACACAGGAAACAGCGGAGATACAGGAAATTCAGGAAATTCAGGTGATTCAGGTGATTCAGGTAATACAGGGAATACAGGCGACACGGGAAATTCCGGAAACACTGGCAATACCGGTGATTCAGGTAACACCGGTGGAGAAGAAGAAGAGACCTGCGGACCGGGACTGCTGAAAACCGAATGGGAGACAGAAACATGGAAAAAAGGTGATGACGACAGCGACGGCATACCCAATTCAGCAGAGTGTTCCGATTGTCCCTGCAATGATACCGATGGTGACGGAATGCCTGATTACATGGACAATGATAGTGACGGCGATGGATACAGTGACAACGAGGAATGCCCTTCTCAACCATGCAAAAATTCTGACAAAGACGATGTTCCTGACTATATTGACAAGGATAGCGACAACGACGGACTGAGCGACAAAAAAGAAAAAGAAGGGGGAACAGATCCGTATAACAAGGACTCCGACGGTGACGGAAGTGATGACCTTGCGGAAATTGCATACGGTTCAGATCCTCTCAATGACGGAGATTCAATTCCTGCAGGCATTTTCTATGTCGTTCTTCCTTATAACGCACCGGAAGATGTTACAAGAACACTCACTTTTTCTACAAAGATCGAAGCAATTGATGTGCTTATAGTTTTTGACAGAAGCGCTTCCATGAGCAATGAAGTAAGCAACCTTCGCAGTGAAATAAAAACACAGATCATTGATGCAATAGCCGCAAAGTTCACATCTCCCGGTTTTGCGGCATACGGACTTGCAAGCTTCGGATACAATTCTCTTTATGTCATGAATCAGACAATGACTCTTTCAACGGATGAAATTAAATCCGCTGTTGATTCCCTTAACGCAAAGGAAGATAACGAAACAACAACAGAGGCCCTTTATCAGGCGGCGACCGGCGAAGGAATTATGGGACATTATTATACCAAATTGGGAGCTCAGCAATTGTTCCCGGTTGATGCGAATGTTCCGAAACAGGACTGTAACGGAAAACTCGGCAGTGTCGGGGGAGCCTGTTTCAGGAAAAAGACCATGCCTATATTTATTGTAATAACGGATGAAGCGTTTACGACCTGTTATCTTATCAATGAAGCTCCTGCTGGTCAATCATGCATCTGGAGCTGGGCGAATCCGGAACCGCATAATCCTGAAGAGGCTATCGCAGCTATGAACGGCATAGGCGCTAAATTTATCGGTATTGATTCCGGTTTTGATGATAATGGAAACCCCGATGATCAAGCAAAGAATGATTTCAACCTTTATGCACAGAGCACCTACTCTCTTGATAAAGACGGGAACCCTTTCCTGTATCATACTGATAGCGATAACGGAACAGGAATAGGGGGCAAAATAGCAGACGCGGTAATTTCCCTTACAACCTGGATAGATATGGATGTTACAACAGGCAAAATGAGTGATGATAATTGTTACGGTGCAAGTGCTGCCGATTTTATCAAATCATCTAAAACCATCACTGCTGATCCTGTAAACGGTGTTGATCATTGGGATGACAAAACTTTCTACTCAGTAACGCAGGGAACAGATGTAACTTTTGATGTGAGATTCTATAACGACTTCTGCATCAATAACAATGATAACTACATGGAATTCAAAGCTCAGGTGACTGTTCTTGGAAACGGAAGTTATCTTTCAAGCAGACTTGTGACGGTAATCGTTCCGGAAAGTGCACCAAAATAGTGTTGGAGTAAAAAATGAAAAAAATCATTATCACCTTTCTTGTTCTTCTAGTTGTATCTTTATCAGGATGTTCTGTTAAAGATGATCCGGGAGAAACAAATGACAACGGAAATTCCGGCAATTCAGGGGATTCCGGAGACTCAGGCAATACCGGCAATACCGGTGATACAGGTGACACAGCTCTTGAATGTGGTTGCGGAGATCCTGACGATGATCCTGACGGAGACGGGATTCCAAACAAGGTAGAAGGATGTAACGATTCCGATGGCGACGGGCTTCCGGATTGCCTTGACCTCGATTCTGACGGTGACGGATACAGCGATGCAGAGGAATGTCCATCACAACCTTGCAAAAATTCTGATAAAGACGATGTTCCTGACTATCTTGACAGGGATAGTGATAATGACGGATTGAGTGATAAAAAAGAAAAAGAAATGGGGACCAACCCCTACGACAAGGACTCCGATGGTGACGGAAGCGATGACCTCGCCGAGATCGCATACGGATCAGATCCGCTAAAAGACACAGACACCATTCCTCCGGGAATTTTTTATGTCGTTCTTCCTTACAATGCACCGGAAGATGTTACAAGAACCCTTACTTTTTCAACAAAGATAGAAGCTATTGATATTGCAATAATGTTTGACACATCGGGTTCGATGAGCGACGAATTCAACAATTTGAAAAAAGAGATAAAAACAAAGATCGTTGATAAGATCAATGCCGCTTTCACAAGTCCCGGTTTCACAGCTTACGGCTTCAACACCGTACCATGGAATCTGCGAACTGTTGTAACCGATGATATTGAATTAGTAAAATCAAAAGTTGATGAAACAGAGTGTGACGGGAGCGGAAATGAAATTCAGGTGCAGACCATTCATCAGGCGGCTACCGGTGAAGGATTCAGCAGTATTTTAAGGACTTGTCTTAACGGAACTTGTGGAAAAATATTCAACGTAAATGTTCCCGATGAAATAATAAACTGGCCTGAAGCTGACTGCACAGGTCAACTCGGAAGTGTCGGAGGGATCTGTTCTAGAAAAGAATCCATGCCTATTTATATTATGATCACCGATGAATCTCTTCAGACATGTCCTCCCGAGCAGTTCCTTCAGAAGTGGGATGACTGTGCATGGGCAATCGGTCAACCTGAAGGAGTACCTATCGAAGAAGCAATAGCCGCTATGAACGGGATCGGAGCAAAATTTATCGGGATCAATTCTGAATTTGACTGCAATGATCAGGGAACAAGCTGTAGTGAAGGAGATGCTCCGAACGAAGGTTTTGAGATGATAGCCCAGCTTACAGGATCACTTGACTCAAAGGGGAAATCATTCAACACACACACAAAAAATGCTGATGGAAGCGGAATGAGCGATCAGATAGCCGAAGCAGTAATATCACTTACAACATGGATAGATATGGATGTTACAACAGGAAAGATGAGTGATGAAAACTGTAACGGAACATCTGCCGCTGATTTCGTAAAATCTTCAAAAACGATAAAAGCAGATCCTCCTGAAGGGGTAACAAGTCAGGATGAAACAACTTTTTATTCTGTAACTCAGGGAACTGATGTAACTTTTGATGTAAGATTCTATAATGATTTCTGCATCAATAATTTTGATAATTTTCTGAAATTCAAGGCACAGGTAACAGTTCTTGGCAACAATAGTTATCTTTCAAGCAGACTTGTGACAGTTATTGTACCTGAAGGAATGAGCAAGTAATAATTTAAGGAGAAGTTCCATGAAAAGATCTATTGCTTTTCTTATAATTTTATTTTTTGTGTCAATTATTTCAACATGCGGACCCAAAGATGATGAAAATGATCTTGGCGACTCAGGAGACAGCGGTAATTCCGGAGATTCCGGAGATTCCGGTGATTCTGGAAATTCCGGTGATTCAGGAAATACTGGAAATTCAGGGAACTCGGGCAATACAGGTGATACAGGCAACACAGGCGACAGCGGCAACACAGGTGATTCCGGTGAAGAAGTGTGCGGTCCGGGACTGCTGAAAACCGAATGGGAGACAGAAACCTGGAAAAAGGGTGATGAGGACGGTGACGGAATTCTAAACAGTTCAGAATGTTCAGAATGTCCCTGCGTAGATACTGACGGGGACGGAATGCCTGACTACATTGATAACGATAGCGACGGTGACGGATACAGCGATGCTGAGGAGTGTCCAGCTCAACCATGCAAAAATTCTGATAAAGATGATGTTCCTGATTATATTGACAGGGACAGCGACAACGACGGACTGAGCGATAAGAAAGAAAAAGAAAAAGGAACTGATCCTTACAACAAGGATACTGATGGTGATGGAAGTGATGATCTTGCTGAAATTGCATATGGTTCTGATCCGCTCAAAGACACAGACACCATTCCTCCGGGTACCTTTTATGTCGTTCTTCCATATAAAGCACCTGAAGATGTTACAAGAACGCTTACCTTTTCAACCAAAATCGAAGCTATTGATGTTCTTATTATGCTTGACATATCAGGATCAATGAATGATGAGATCTCAGAAGTATCAAACGGTATAAAGACCCAGATAATTGATAGAATAGTAACCGAATTTCCCCAGGAAAATTATGCCGCTTTCGGTATCGGACACATTAGCTGGTCAGGTACAAGCAGATACATGAGACAGAAAATAACTTTTGATACCGATGCTGTTAAAAATGCTGTCGATCTGGGAAGTGATGAGCAGGGAATGGGTGTCGGTGCAAACGAGTTGCATTCTGAAGCCCTTTATCATGCAGCAATTGGAGAAGAATTTATCGGGAAAGCTCTTTTCTGTTTAGGCAACAACTGCCAGCAGCAGTATATTCCTCCGGCAGAGATAAATATTCCTAAATCTGACTGCTCAAATAATATTGGCAATATTGGCGGCGCGTGTTTCAGGAAAAAATCTATGCCTATCTTTATTCTTGTAACTGATGAGGAACACGAGGACTGTGATCCAGACGGAATAAGAGTACAAGCCGAATGTATTTGGGACAAATCCTTCCCCGTCCAGATGAATGGACATACTTTTGAAGAAGCCGCGACCGTAATGTCTGCGATCGGGGGAAAATTTATAGGGATAAATACATGGCATGAAAAAGACGCTGACGGAGAAAATAATCCAGGAACTAATCCTCAAAAAGACATGGAATTTCTTGCTCAGAAAACCGCATCTCTTGATGGAGATGGAAATCCTTTTATATATCATACTTCTACTCCGACAGGTGAAGGGATGCCGGAACAGATCGGGCAGGCAATTATCAACCTCACATCCTGGATAGACATGGATGTCACAACAGGAAAAATGAGTGATGTAGACTGTAACGGTCAAAGTGCTGCCGATTTTATCAAATCATCTAAAACCATCACTGCTGATCCTGTAAACGGTGTTGATCATTGGGATGAAACAACATTTTATTCTGTAACTCAGGGAACAGATGTCACTTTTGATGTGAGATTCTACAACGACTTCTGTATCAACAACAATGATACCTTTATGAAGTTGAACGCTCAGGTGACAGTTCTTGGAAACGGAAGTTATCTTTCAAGCAGACTTGTGACAGTTATCGTTCCGGAAGGTGATTCCAAATAATCTTTACTTTGAACATTTTCAGATTAGGATTTAGAGGTGTGTTGTGGTTTTTTATTATACTTTTTGAGGTAAAAAATGAAAAAACTGATTATTTTTTCTCTCCTTCTTTCCATTGTGTTTCTTTCCTGCGGCACTAAGGACGAGGACGATCTCGGGAACACAGGTAACTCGGGAAACTCTGGAGATTCAGGAGACACAGGAAATTCCGGTGATACCGGCAACACAGGTGATTCAGGCAATTCAGGTAATACAGGCAACACAGGGAACACTGGTGACAGTGGTGAATGCCCATGCGGAGCTGCTGATGCCGATGACGACGGTGACGGCATTCCAAACAGCGTCGAAGGATGTAACGATTCTGACGGAGACGGTGTTGTAGATTGTATTGATATTGACAGTGACGGAGACGGTTTTACCGATTCTGAAGAATGCCCTGAGCAGCCGTGCCGTGATACAGACGGAGATGAAATTCCTGACATTCTGGATAGAGACAGTGATAACGACGGACTGCTTGACAAAAAGGAAAAGGAACTGGGAACAGATCCTCTCAAAAAAGATACTGATGACGACGGAAATGATGACCTTGCGGAAGTTGTTTACGGATCGGATCCTAAAGACCCTGATGACAGTATTCCTGCCGGCATTTTTTATGTAGTTCTGCCATACAACGGTACAACCGATGTTGAAAGAGAATTGTCATTTTCAACAAAGATCGAAGCCATTGATGTAATGTTTGTGATTGATGCTTCAGGCAGTATGTATGAAGAGATCGATCAGGTTAGAGACAACATAAAAACTCAGATTATTGACACTATTAAAACTGAGTTCCCCGGCAATGATTTTGCTGCCTTCGGTCTTTCAAGGATAACTTTTGCAAATACTGGAGAGTTTATGCGGCAGAAAATGACACTTAATACTGATGAACTGAAGGCCGCTCTTGACAATTTTGGGGAAAGACAGGGTGGAATGGCTCAAGGTATTGCAGAACTTCACAGCCCTCCGCTTTACTGGAACGCAAACCCGGAAGGATTTTTCGGGACAGCAAGCTTAGCCGGAATTTCAATAAAAGCCCCTATCAATCTGGCTCCTGCTGACTGCACAAATAATGTCGGTGCTATCGGACACGCCTGTTTCAGAAAAAAATCAATGCCTATATATATTTACATTACTGATGCCGAACATGCCGATTGTGGAGTTGCCCCCAACTGTTCATGGGATTCAAGTCAGGAATTCGGTCCCACTTTTGACGATGCGTTAAAAATGATGGGCGCGATCGGTGCAAAATTCATAGGGATAAACACATGGCATGCACTTCAGGGTGACGGAAGTCCTGCTGATGGTGCAAACCCGATAAAAGACATGGAATTGATGGCACAAGTTACCGGTTCTCTTAACAAAAAAGGTGAGCCGTTCATTTATCAGACAGTTGACAATGAAGGTAACGGAATGCCGACCCAGATCGGTGAAGCGATACTTGATCTGACCACTTTCATTGATATGAATGTCAGAACAGGAAAAATGAGCGATGAAGAATGCAACGGGACAAATGCGGCTGAGTTCATAAAGTCATCAAAAACTGTTAAAGCAGTTCCTCCTGATGGCGTTGACAGCTTTACCGATGTTGAATTTATTTCCGTAAAACAGGGAACTGAAGTGTTTTTCAATGTTAAATTTTATAATGACTTCTGTGAGAACACGACAGAAGAACCACTCGAATTTGAAGCACTTGTCACGGTTCTTGGCAACGGATCATTCCTTTCAAGCAGGATCGTTACAGTAATCGTCCCTGTAAATGCCAACAAATAAAGATCTACACCAGAGTATTCATTGATTCGTATTTGACACCGTATTTTTTACAGATCATGTTCGCACTTATTCTTCCTGATTCATAGATTGTGGGAAGTCCGCTTCCGGGATGCGTTCCGCCACCTGTGAGATAGACATTTTCCACATCCTCGAACTTGTTGTGCGGTCTTGAATAAAGCATCTGTCCGAGATTGTGCGCAAGATTGAAAGTCGCTCCGTTATAGACATTATAATCGTTCTGCCAGTCAAGAGGAGTTATCACTTTCTGTGCTTTGATATGGTCTTTGAGATCTTTCATGATTGTCTTTTTTATGACTGTATCAATGACAAGTTCTGTATATCTTTCCTTTTCTTTTTCCCAGTCAACATCAGCTTCCAGATTTGCGACAGGAACAAGGATATAAAGAGCACTGTGACCTTTGGGTGCGTTGGTTTTATCTACTCCTTCAGTATTTCTGACATAAAACGACATATCATCGCTGAGTTTGAGATTTTTAAAGATGTCATCGACATTGGTTCTGTAATCATCTGCAAAATAAATGGCATGATGAGGCATGTCATAAACCTTGTCAATTCCAAGATAGAGCATGAATATCGAGCAGGAGTATTTCATTGATCTTACTTTCTGCGGAGTATATTTTTTTAAAACCCCTTCATCAAAAAGATTAGTCGCGGCATATCCGAAATCGGCATTGATGATAACTTCATCAGCCGTAATCTTCTCACCGTTTTCAAGCTCAACTCCTGCTGCCTTGCCATTTTCAGTGATCACTTTTTTAACAGGTGTTGAAAGGTGAAGTTTGGCACCGTTCTTCACTGCAACATCGGCCATTGCATGAGAAATTTTACAAAGCCCTCCCTCGACATGGTAAATTCCGTAAGCATGTTCGATGTACGATATCAAAGCAAATGCTCCGGGGCATTCCCAGGGCGACATTCCGAGATACTTTGCCTGGAATGTGAAGGCAAGTGCCGCTTTTTCTTCATTAAAATAACCGGTAAGAACATCCATCAGAGTTTTTCCGATCGAAAAATGGGGAATTGCACCAATGAACTGCTTTGAGAAGTAATCTGTTATTGAGCCGTACGGCTTCTGAAGACATGCGAACATCTTTTCAAATCTTGTCTTTTCCCGTTTTAAATATTTATCCATCCCTTTCTCCAATCCCGGGAAAAGGCGTGCAAGCTCACTTTTCATGAATTCATGGTCGCTTGAAGGATTTATTGAATCTTTTTCGTCATACACAAGGCGGTACATCGGTTCGATCTTCTGATATTTGAGCAGTTTTTCTCCGTCAGTACCAGCTTCCATAAAAACTTCATCAAGAACATTCTTCAACATCAGAAATGTGGGTCCTGTGTCAAAAGAGTATTCTCCAAGTCTGATCTCTTTGTTCCTGCCCCCGACTTGATCATCCTTCTCAAAAACGGTCACATCGAATCCTCTTTTCGCAAGGATCATAGCACTTGTAAGACCGCCCGGTCCTGCACCGATAACGATGACATGCTTTTTCATTTCTTACTCCTTGATAACATTAATATTTATGGAACCCTGCATTCCTGAACGATTTCAAGATCATCAACTGAATGAAGATTCTTGGCAGCCCCTGTCGAACCGCTGAAAACAATATATCCCCCTCTGAATGAAAAACCCTCTATATCGTCATCTATCAAAGTGTTTCCATCCATTTTGACCGTAACTTTACTGCCTGATGTAATAACTTCAATACTGTGCCACAGGCTGTCTTCAAGAAAAATATTCTTCCAGAGATTATGGCTTCCGGGATTTCCGTTCAAATTTACAGCAATATGATTTTCAGTCGTAGGATCGTCAAGCCCCTGTTCACTGTTATACCATGTGTCAAACTCGATATGGAAGGCATCAATCAGCATTTCACCTCCGCTTCCGCAGTATGTCCCTGCCACTCCGTATCCGAGACAACCGCCTGTTCTTACTGCCGCAACATAATCAGAAAGTGTAGCCGTATTTTCCGAATCAAAGACAGTCATTGCAAAACCGTCTGCACCTGAATCTCCCGGAACCGAGGGCTGACCTGTTCTGATATCCAGTTTTATAGTTATGTCACCGGGATACACTTTCAGCAGGTTGTTATAAATCACTCCTCTTTTGTTGTAATCATCTCCTGTCAGCTCAAGCCATCCGTTTGAACCGTCTGAATTGCGGTATGCATCTCCGGACAGCGTCCATCCTTCGCCAAGGACTGGATCATTAAAATCCTGAATCTTTCCAAAAGGATATGTACATATTCCAAAAACTTTTTCCTGCGATTTGAACTCTATGTCATCGGGCGCCTTAACTGTAAGGCGTAAAGCAAAATATGCGGCATCACTTTCAGGGATTGTATGCTGGAATTCAGTTATACCTGAACTGTCAGCTTTGTCTTCGACCAGAGTTGTCCATGTTCCTGAGTATTTCTTTATCTCCCACTTTACATTCAATTGATCTGATGGATATTCTGTGTCGCTCACCTCTCCTTTTATCTGAAAAGGCTTCCCTGCTTCGTGGATCGAAGAATATCCCGGAAGAAGGATCACAGCTGTCATCACCCGCTCTCCTTCATCATTTTTCTCCACATCGTCATCAGATTTAACAAGGGAATCATCATCATTTTCAGGATCAGTCACTTCATCACTGATCTCTTCTTCGTCATTAAATATTGCGTCAGAATCTTGAGAAATTCCATCATCATCTTTTTTTGCAGTGTCACTGTCATCTGTCTGATTATTGTCCGGAAGCCCTGTATCTCCGCTATCTCCTGAATCACCGCTATCCCCGCTGTTTCCAGTGTTTCCGTCATCATTAATTGTACCTTTTTTCTTGTTCTCACAACCGGCAAAATTAAGCAAAGCAATAAGAACAACTGACACTATCAGAAATTTCTTCATAAACTCCCCTTTACTCTTTCACTAACAACAAAGAATTATATCAGTGACCTGTTTTATGTCAAAAAAGTCAATTATTTCTTTCCGAGAACTTCGAGAACTTTTGCAGGTATTTCCTGAAAATTTTCAACTATGTGTGCTCCGGCTTCCCTGAGTGCGGCAACTTTGCCCTCCCATGAGCCTTTATTTCCTTCGACTATTGCTCCGGCATGTGAGAACCTTGTCCCTTTCTTTGCTCCTTTTCCGCCGATATATGCAACAACCGGCTTTGTAAGCTTTCCTGTTTTCATCATTTCGGCAACCGCTTCTTCCTGCGAAGTTCCGATCTCTCCAAACATTACGATCAGCTCTGTCTGAGGATCGTTC
Organism: uncultured Spirochaetales bacterium; assembly: GCA_964630905.1. GTDB lineage: Bacteria > UBP6 > UBA1177 > UBA1177 > UBA1177 > JAGOEX01. The sequence continues at coordinate 20,870 of CAZVWR010000044.1, forward strand.
TCAAAAAGCTCCATCACTCTGTTATGAGGCATTCCGATAACTCCGTCCCCGCCGACATGAACGATGGTTGACAGTCCGACTCCTGATTGAGAGAGATAGTAACTTATAGAACTTGTGATTCCACCGCTTCTGCTTGTGACACCGACATTACCCTTTTTAAACCACGCTTTCGCTGAAGATGCCTTTCCGCCGATCATTCCAAGTATCCCTTCATCGACTGAAAGAACTCCCAGAGTGTTCGGACCGATAAAATCCGCTCCGTGTTTTTTTGCATAAGCCGCGATTTCAATGACATCATGCACCGGAACTCTGTCGGGAACTATCACAAGGAGCTTAACTCCGGCAAGGATCGCTTCTATCGCCGCATCTTTTACCAGATGTGCCGGAACAAAAATGACAGAAGTATCAACTGCACCGATATTTTCAACAAGTTCCGCAACTGTATCAAAAACAGGAAGTCCGAGAACTGTATCTCCGCCTCTTCCCGGTGTGACACCGCCGACAACATTTGAACCGTATTCGGTCATAAGCTGTGTTCTGGCTTGGCCTTCGCGACCTGTAATTCCCTGAACTATAACGCGGTTTTCCTTTGTAATTATTATTGCCATGACTATTTCCCCTCTGAAATTTTTTCACGGTATTCTTTCAGTCCTTCGATAGGAAGCACTATTTTCAGTGCCTGATTTCCTTTTGACATACATGCCAGTTCACAGGCCAGACACTCGATACATTTTCCTTTCTTTGCTTCTTTTATGTCAATGGCAAGTCTTGGCGAACCGTTCTCATCTTTCAGTATTTTCGGGCTGCAGCTGCCGATACAAGCTTTTGAAGTACATGTTGCGCATTTTGCAGTTTCAACATGAATGCTTCCCGTCATTGTAACAAATGAATAGTCGCATTTTGAAACATCAGGAAGAACAAAAGGGGTAAGTTTATGGCCTGCTCCGCCATTTTTTTTCATCCCTTCAAGAAGGTGTTTCATAACTTTATCGGGAGAATCATTCTTGCCAAAACCCTTTATATTTACTGATTTATTTCCAAGATACTGTTCAAGGATCTCAATTGCCAGATCTTCTGAATTCCCGCCAAGTCTGATCGAGCAGGGAATATCGATATCCTCTTCAAGGAATGCCTTTACGAAACCTCTTGCCGAATGGAACTGCTCTTGAGAAGCGACACCGCTTCCTGAAGCGAAATATCCTTTAATTCCGGGCTGACTGAGTATTACTTTTGCCGCTCTGTAAACTTTTGAAGCGGGAGGATTTCCTGATGTGTCACAGAAATTTGCGATCTTACAGTTGTTTTCTGAAACTGCATTCATTGACATCATTGATCCGCCGCCGCCTGCACCGTGGAAACCGATCACATTTTCATCTTTGGCTGCTTCATTCATCTGAAAAAAGAAAAATGTTCCGCGGTAATCGTTCTTTTCGACCATATATGCTATCCTTTCAAGCTCTGTCGGGGGTCTGTCAAATTCTCTTGCGATCTCGATGCCGAATTCAGGATGTCTGTAAACAGCATAATCATCTATCACAACATGACAGTCTGCCGCCACGATCTTTCCATCTTCAAGCTGAACAAGCGGGTTGACTTCAAATGATCTTGCATCACTTTTTTTCATCCCTTCATACATCTTTACCAATACCGGACCAATTTCAGAAGCCGCGGAAGAATCAACACCTGTCTTCTTTACAAGTGAAATCGCTTCAAAAGGTTTGAATCCATTGAAGAAATCTATTTTCATTGTTGCAACAGATTGCGGATATTCTTTTGCAATCTCCTCGATTCCGCTTCCGCCGCGTGAGCTGAAAAGGAGCATCGGACATTTATCAGTGTCGTTAAGAATGAATCCGGCAAAAAACTCTCTTTTTATTGCTATCTTTTTTTCAACAAGAACTTTTTCAACTGCAAAATTGCCGATCTTCATCCCGAGCATTCCTGTCACATGTTCTTTAAGCTGCGAATCGTTATCAGCGAACTTAACACCACCCACTGCATTTCTTCCGGTTGACCAGGTCTGAATTTTTACAACAACAGGATAACCAATTGAATTTGCTATCTTTACCGCTTCATCAATGTTAGAAGCCACACCACCTTCAGGAATTGGGATCTTCACACTTTTCAGTATCTGCTTCCCCTGATACTCATACAACTTAGCCATGATCGCTCACCTCAAACAGTTAATCAACAAAAGTTAATTATCCTAACTAAAACGATTTCAGATTACAAATTTTACAATTAATCAACTCAGGACACTACACTTCTTCGTAGTAATATGAATCTTCCGTTCCCTTCCATAAAAGGATGTGCGATGTTCATTTCTACATATTTATCAACTATTTCATCAAAAGTGGTTTCGGGCATCGCTTCAATCTTTTTCAGTGTGATGTCAAGAAAGGTTGATGCGGCAAATTGGAAACCCCCTTTCGAAATGTTCTTCTGCCTGATCTGTCCCGCAAAATCATACAAACCGCCAAACAGATATGCGTGTATCTGCTGCAATCCTCTGGTTGTTCCGACTTCTATACTGTTGATAAAAGAACTTTCAAAAAGTGCATACGCCTTTGTTTTGCTTTTTCCGTCTATACTTTCATCGCTGTATGTGAACCATTCAATGAACCTGTTTGCCTTTTTGCCGGGGAATTCTTTTCCCAAAGCAACAATGCCGTTGTAATCAAGCATGTCGGACAATCGTTTTTTGCCGTCGGGGGCAGAAATTTTCAACTGGGTAGTGGCACTAACCACTTCACTATTTTCTTTTTTCAGCTTTGCTTTGAGATATTTCCAGTAGTTGCGGGTTTTTGTGTAGTCGTCCTGACCGGTAAGAACGGCGATTATATCCAGTGCCGAAAACCACCACTTTGCATTCTGTTCATCCCATAAAGCACGCACTTCACGGTCATCAAAAAAACGGATTGAAATTTTCTGCTGATCCCGGTTTGTCATCTGACTCTTTATGACTCCTAAATCTCCGAATAACTGAAATATTATATTTAAAATGACCGGAATTACAAAATTCTCACGAGCTTTGATCGAGTTTTTCTAATCATAAAATTCAACTTGTTAAAAAAGGTCTCTTGGCGGATTATTTCCCCGTTTTAAGCAAAATACCAACTCTAAAATGAGACCGTTGAAAAATTAAGGATTGTTTTTAGTCACTAATTAGTCAGAACAAACTTCTTCACGCCATCTCTGACTGTTTTATTCGCAAATAAGTCCCGATAAAGTATTTGTCCCTTTTGTACAGACACTGTCTGAGCAATCTCTTGAAATACATTCGTTGTCATCAATACACTGAACACCACCTTCTTTTCTGAATTTACAGGTAAATTCGTTTCCTGCTTCTGAACAATATAAATCTAGACTCGGATCACAAAGATTTGATTTGCATGACTCGCCGACAGCTGAATATTTTGAACAATTTCCTGAATTACAATACAACTTCTTGCCAGCTTCATAGCATGCGTTGCTGTTAGTACAACTTTCATTTTCCTTAGGTAGAATTGTACAGATTTTACCCGGGCCGCAGTAAAGATGACTTCTATAATCACACTTAAAATCCTCTTCGCAACTATCATTTATTTTTCTCAACTCCTGACAAGTCTTCATTGTTGAATGGCAGAAAAGTCCTTCTCTACATTCATTATAGTTTATACTCTTATCAACATCAGGGTTTGAAACTGAACATGTAGCGCCCATATTTAAAGTTCCATCCAGTAAGTTAGAGCAGGCATAGATGGAACCCTCGTCGTACAAATCCACATTCATATTTATCTGTTCATCACACTGATTATCATAATAATTTATTCTTTCCCAATATTCAAAACATGTTCCTGCATTAGAAGCATTCCAGTCAACAGGCAGCAGATCTGTATTTATTTTAGCAAGTTCTTTTTTCCAGTATATAACACAATCCACCTCATTAAAATATTCATCTCCGGACTGCCCTTTTTTACAACACTCAAATTCTTTTTCACAAATCATTTCCGCCATATTTCCATAGTACTGCGTTTCACTTAATGATAACTCTTCGTCGGCACATGAAACAACTAACATCATGCAAAAAACTACAGAAACAACCAATAAACGAACCATTTAACCCTCCATTTTAAAAACGACTATAACAGCAAGATATTTAATAACTGGAAAAAATCAACAAAAAATTAAACACAACGGAAGTGTTTTAATAAATTTGAAGGGCAGTGAATTTTAAATTTTCAATAACCATTGAAAAACGACTATTCAAGCGACAGCTTCTTCATCTCTTTTTTTCTAAATCCGAGCTTTTGAGCTTTTTCAAAATCTGTTTTTTCAATTTTGAAGCAGAGATCTATTGAATATTTGGGGCATTGATAACATGCCGAGCACACCGGATTGTTAATTTTATTTGTTTCAAGAACCGTAACTCCGCTCTCACGAAGCTTGTCTGCGGCATTTTCAAGAGTTACATCAATCGGCACAACATTTGCCAGTTCATTTTCCTTGCGCGGTTTAATTGAGTCGACCGAATTCTTTTTCATTTCCTTTTCATCCATGCACTGCGGACCGCCCGAATAATGACGGCAAACCCATAAATTTTCAGATATTTCCTTCTTCTGCACAGCTTCAGTCTCCTGCTTTTGACTGCATGAAAACAGTGTAATTAAAACAAGAACGGCTAAAAAGCTTAATCTGTTCATATATTCTCTACGGAGTTTGTTTATCAAAAACGAACTTGCAGAATCCCTTAATTTCATCATCCAGAGTGTTAGTTCCGGTGTTAAGTTTATCCATATTTGCAATGACAAGTTGATCTGATTCGTTAAAAGAATATTCCGGTGTCCAGTTGCCAGTTGAACTATAATTAATATCAATCATACAAAATGAACGAGACCATTTCTCTTCACCGGAATTACTCAATATTTTATAGCTGAGGGAACCATATTTAAAATCACCGAAAACAATCGTAAGTTTTTTATCTTCCGCAACCGTAACAGGATTATCTAAACCGCATTCTGATCTTGCTGTCTCAATCCATGAACCCATCAAGGATATATATGCCGTTTTCTGTTCATTAAAAACTACTTCATCAATACATTCGACCGATCCTTCACACTCTCCACAGAGTTTATTATCGGAGCATTCGTCGAAAACATCTCTGGCACCACTCTCGCAGGGATCGTCAATTTCTTGACAATAGACATATTCTTTCTCGCCCAGGCAATGAGATTCCTCGATCCAACTATATAGGCAATCTGTCATGCCATAACTCTCGCAATCCGGTTCTTCATATTCGACTTCTGAACCTGTG
>CAZVWR010000045.1:0-26127 GCA_964630905.1 uncultured Spirochaetales bacterium
AATATAACTATCTTCCGGGTCCTGACGACATATATGTTCCGCCATCAATGATAAAAAAATATGGTCTCCGTACTGGTCAGACAATAAACGGTGAGATCAGAAGCCCCAAGGACGGTGAAAGATATTTCGCACTTCAGAAGATAACATCAGTATTTGAAAATGAGGATATTGACAAGAACAGGCACACGCCGCTTTTTGACAATCTCACCCCTTTCTATCCCAGAGAGAAGATAGTTCTTGAAACGAAGTCGAGCGTAATGTCAACAAGGATCATGGACCTTCTTGTTCCGATCGGAATGGGTCAGAGAGGTCTTATTGTTGCTCCGCCTAGAACCGGAAAAACGGTTCTTCTTCAGGATATTGCACATTCCATCACAGGGAACCATCCTGATGTTTTCCTTATTGTTCTTCTCATTGATGAAAGACCTGAGGAAGTTACCGATATGATGAGAACTGTTGATGCCGAAGTTATAGCTTCAACATTTGACGAACCCGCAACACGCCATGTTCAGGTTGCTGAAATGGTTCTTGAGAAAGCAAAGAGAATGGTTGAATTCGGCAAAGATGTTGTCATTCTTCTTGACTCGATAACAAGACTTGCAAGGGCATACAACGCAATAGTTCCTCCGTCAGGCAAGATCCTTTCCGGCGGTGTTGATGCAAACGCTCTTCACAAACCGAAAAGATTCTTCGGTGCGGCAAGAAACATTGAAGAAGGCGGCTCTCTGACAATTATCGCGACAGCCCTTATTGATACAGGAAGCCGTATGGACGAAGTAATATTTGAAGAGTTCAAGGGAACCGGTAACATGGAAATTCACCTTGACAGAAAACTCATGGAAAAGAGAATATTCCCGTGTCTTGACATCAACAAGTCTGCAACCAGAAAAGAAGAACTTCTTCTTGAGACAGATGTTCTCAATAAGGTATGGATACTTAGAAAACTTCTTCATCCTCTCAATGTCATAGACTCAATGGAGTTCATGCTTGATAAAATGGGAAAGACCAAGTCGAACAAGGATTTCTTGAAAGCGATGAATTCTTAGTATTTTCAATTAAATATCAATTTCATGCCCGCTTGTAATGAGCGGGCTTTTTTATTTAATTAAGTTAAAGTTATAAAATTTGATTTTTGGGGCTAATATGAGATAATCGGCCAAGTGAATTTTAGGGGTTTTTCAGGGGGTAGATATGAAAAAGATTCTGGTTTCAATTTTAGTAGCTGTCTGTTTTGTAATGAATCTTCATGCGGTTGCAGATGATTCTTTATTAAAATCGGATGAAACGCAGAAAAAGTACGAAAGGAAGGCGGTCATGGGACTTGCCGACATCGGATTCATGCAGAATTCGATCAACATTCCGATGCAGTACTGTGAAAGCAGTCAAAGCGGTTACCGCTGTACTCCGTGGTCATTCACGGTCAATTATCCGCTTGCCTATGATGAAAAGGTGAAAGCAGCGAAAGAATTCTACGGATGGACGATAACTAACCGTTTTGACAAGATAATTCTGCAAAACGGCAACGCAAGCATGTTCACAAAGAACGGTGAAATGACTGTCGAAACAGGGGAGTATATTCCCTATTTTTCTTCAGGAACCGACTCGCTTGACGGGTTTAAGAACCGGCTTGAGAACTATCTGAACAGCGGAGTCAAGGAGAGTCTTGGCAAACTTCTTGATGCAACTGTCGAGACAAGATACAAGGAACTTCCTGAAACCGAGCAGGCAACTTTCATGGTGACGAAAGCGAAAGAGCTTGGTGTTTCAGCGGAATTTGTAAGAGCGCTTGTAAATTCATCCTATGTTTTTGCGGCCCATGTCCAGTATATAAAAGGTGCGGGAAAAGTCATAAGAAAAGAGAGAAAGACACTTGACGGCAGAACAATTTATTTTTATGACATCGAGTTCGATATTCCGGTCAATGTCACATTCCTGATCTACAACTATAATTTTGAATCAAAGCAGTTCACCCTCCATAAGAAGCTGACTGCTGTATCGGGAATGGTTTCAGGCTCGACAAACTCATTTACCATAATTCCCACACACGGTCAGGTCATGGCGGCATTCAACGACACTTTCCAGACTGCGATAAAGGCGGCTTCGATCAATGCCAATTATCAGCTTAAAAAAGATGACAACTTTGCCCTTTTCATGCCGGTTAAAGCAGTAAACGGTTCAAAAATCGAGACCGATTTCGGTGTGATGGAAGATATCAGGGTCGATCATCCTTTTACAGTAATGGAATCTGTTGACGGACAAATGAAAAAGAAAGGTTATGTGAGAGCACGGAAAGTGAGCGAAAACTGCTCGGATGACTATAACAAGCCCACAATAATGAAGATCACAAACGGAAAAGCGGAAGAGGCAGATCTTTTAAGGGAATATCCGTGGACTGGACTTTTCTTCAATCTCGGTTTCGGTATGAATTCAACACTGGTGAACAATGTTAAATTTGCAGACGGAGGCGGGGTTTATGTAGGTCCTATTGGAGATCTTTTCCTTGCTCCGGGACTCCATCTCGGGGTGAGCATAGATCTTGGTTATTCAACGAACAGTTCTGCACTTAGCGAATTTTATATGGATATTTTTTTCCAGACAAGTTTGGGAATTGATGACTCTCCAAAAGCAGGTCGTCCGATCTGGTTTGGCGGCGGACTCGGTTTTTCAAAGAGACTTTATGTCGGTGCAGGCGGTTTTTATATTGCTCCCGCTTTGAACCTTGCCTATGAAGGGGGTGTTACACTCAATGATTATTCAATGCAGCAGTTCATTGTAAACCCGCAACTTCATTTCGGATTCAGCGTTAATCCGTCTTTTGATGTTGTTTTAAAAGGTGGCTGGAATCTTGGATTTGTTGTTCAGATTAAAGACGACCTTGATAGAGAACTTGACAGTGACCTTCTTGCGATGGGTCTTACAGCCACTATCGATTTTAACTTCCACCTTCCGATAGTCGGAACAATGGCAAAACTTTATACAAAGCCTTCAAATGTATGTGCTATAAAAAGAAAATCAGAAAAAAAAGTTGAAAAAGAAACTGAATAGGGCGTTTATTTAATAGGTTTATTTTTAATTTCTGGGAGGAAATCAAAATGAAAAGAATGTTAGTAAGTTTAACAGTTGTTATTTCCATGCTTTTTGCAAGCTGCGGCTCGGCTCCGGTCTGCAATGCCAATTCTCAGCCGACTCCGGCAAGTTATGAGGCAAGTTTCGTTGAAAGTTCAGGAACAGGCGAAATGATGATTAAAGCGACAGGTCTTGGATGCACAATGGAAGAAGCGACAAACGAAGCAAAGAAAACCGCAATATGGTTCGTACTTGAAGGGGGAGATAAACCGGTACTGAAGTCTCCTGCAGAAAAAACAAAAGCAGTCGGCCTTGCAATGCAGATGTATGCAAACAATGCAAAATACATCAGATGGCAGTCAGACATCAAAGGAAAGACAAAACAGGGTGACAAGACAAAGCTCACTTATCTTTTCAAAGTTGATGTGGCAATGATAACTGAAGAACTTGTTGCAAGCGAGATCATCTCATCTTCTGAAGATATCGGCGAAAAGATCGGCATGCCCACAATTTCAGTGTTTGCCGACAAAGGCGGCGACTATGCAAAAACCGCAGTTGTAGTAATTCAAGAATATTTCACAGACAATTCATTTGAAGTTTATAAGGCAGATCAGGGTGAAAAAGTAAACAATCTTGTCAGCAAGATCTCAACCCTTGAAGGTGCCGACACAGATCCGATGCACGATATGGCTCTTTCACTTGGAAGCGATATCTATGCAAAAATAAATTACTCAGGTGGCGCAGGAAGCATGGGAACAGCAAAAGCTTCAGTAGTTGTAGAAGTTTATGAAACAGCTTCAGGCAAAATGCTCGGTTCCACGACCGGTTATTCAGCAGAAAGAAGAGTGACCGACCCGAATGCACTTGTTCAGGAAGCGACAAATGATGCTTCTTCAAAAATATTAAGCCAGATCAAGAAAGAGTGGATGGAAATGGTCAAGAAGGGCAAACCTTTCAAAGTTACTGTACTTTCAAATTCAAATGACGGTCCGGCAGTTGACGAAGCAATCTACGGAGCGCTCAAGAACATGTCACCAAGACCGATAAAAAGACAGGGTGGCGGAAAATCTACTTTCAGCTATATCGCCTACATAAAAGATGTTCCGAACGCTTATGAGCTTTTCATGAACATTAAGAACAACTACAGCGGCCCGGGTAAACTTGAAAAAGTGAGCGATACCGGCTCATTCCTTGTTTTCAAAGCAACAAGCACAGGTAACATTGAATTAACAATTGAATAGGTTAAGTAATGAAAAATATTGTTTTGCGTATCGGAATAATGTTTCTGATCGCTGTTTTTCTTCCAGTCTGCTTAACGGCAAAAGGGAACTACAGCAAAGTGAAGAAAGATGCCTCCGATGCTTTTGCAGAACTTGATGGATCGGGGCCGGCAAGTCCGGCTCCCGTATCTTCATCAAAAAAAGGTGGCAAACCCTCTATTTCCGATGTCGATGTCGAAACAGCCGTTTTGAAAGGGACCGGCTACGGTGATAGCGAAAAAACGGCAAAGATGGATGCTCTCACTCAGCTAAGCCATTCGATCGTTGCGCGGATCAAGGGGGAAACGACGCTCTCACAAGCTGAAAAAGATGGCAAGTATACAGAATCATTGAAAAACGATATCACAGTCAACTCTGCTGTTTTTCTTAAAGGTGTTGAATATACAGCCCCTAAAAAAGTGACACAGGGTTATGAGGTCACTGCTTTTATGTCAGCGCAGGCGGTAATAAATACAATAACTTATCTTATAACAACTCTGCCGGATGACCTTGAAGCGCTTGACCCTGTTAAATATGATGCAACTCTCACAACGATATATCTTGCTTTTTCTCTTCTTTATTCTGTGCCCGACAGTTCTGTTCCTGAAAAGAAGAAGTATATCAGCATGTTAAGTGAAGTTAAAAAAGAAATTGAAAGACTTGCCTCACATGGCTCCATTTATTTTTCAGGTAAAACGGGTCTTAAAGGGAGTGTTGATATAAACGGAGCTGTAAACAGCATCAATAAAAAGATATTCCTGAAACCTGGCAGTTACAATTTCTTAATAAAATCAGATGGATATAAAAATCTTAAAGGGTCTTTCCAGATCTCAAAAGGAGACAAGAAATTTGTTGAACTGGTGCTTATTCCTGAAAAAATGGCAAAAAAAGAGGTTCATCTTCAGGTAATAAGCGAAGTCAGGATTGTTGATGACATTGAAAAGGCTCTTCTTGATTTCGGCATCATCCCGGCACAGAACGAGGAGCTTCCCCACTGGATAGTCGTAACTCTTAAAGGGAGTACGATAACTGTTGATAATTACAGGAAATATATTCTTGAAGTTGATGTTCACACATTCAAGAACGGCCAGAAATATAAAATTACCCACTATGAACACAAGCCGTTCTTTGTAACTCCGCAGAATGAACAGATGAAGATAAGAGAGGAGACTAAAAATGTTTCTCTTGCTGTCGTAAAAAAGTTTTTCTCATCAATAAATCTTGAGGAATTCCTCTCGGATTAAACGGAGGCGATCATGTTTAATTTAAGGCGCAATGCCTTGATAATAGTGGCAATGTTGTTTTGTTCCATGTTTGTGTATGCTCAGAATATCAAGGTTGCAGTTATCGACCTTGACGGTGGAACTTACTACAAAGATTATGCTTCCACAGTTACCCAGATAATAATTTCTGAGCTTTCCGCAGATTCGAAGATCGAGCTTGTTGAAAGAAGTCAGCTTAAAAAGATTCTTGATGAACACGGTTTGCAGATGACAGGCCTTGTTGACCCTGAAAAAGCTGTGGAACTGGGTAAATTCATTGCGATAAACAAGCTTATAACAGGAACGCTCGGGCCGCTTGGAAATCAGTTTGTGATAACTGTGAGAATGATCGATATCGAAACTTCAAAGATAGATCTGTCTGTCACAGAAACAGTTCCAAATGCTTCTTCTCTTCCCTCAGGTTCAAAAGTTGTGGCTGAAAAACTGCTTAATGCGATAATTAGCGGAAAAGCAGTCAGTGAAAGTGCTCGCGAAAAGCTCAAATACAGTTGCGAAACAAAAAAAGATGCGACAGCCTGTTTTAAGCTTGGAGTCTCATGGTATAAAGGAATTGAAGGGATGAAAAACCTGATATTTGCAAAAAACCATTTTGCGACCGCTTGCAGTTATGGACACGGAAGAGCTTGTTATTACACAGGAAATATGCTTAAAAAGGGGCTTGGCGGAAATAAGGAACCACTTAATTCAGGTAAATACTTCAAGGCGGCATGTGATTCAGGATTTCAGAAAGGATGCTCACAAAAGGGCTTTTCTTCCGGTGGATCTGCATTCGGTGATCCGGCAGTAAGCGGAGGAAATGAATCAATCGGCCCGAAAAAGAAACCGGCAGGTGGATCAGAAGATACAATTCCTGAGCTTGAAGAGTGACACAATGATGGAGAAATGAATGGATCTATCTGTAAAAATCGGCAAAATGACTCTGCAAAATCCAATACTTACTGCTTCAGGCACTTTCGGGTACGGACCTGAATTTTCATATTATCTTGATCTTAATAAGATCGGCGGTTTCTGCACAAAAGGAATTTCAATTGAGCCCCGTGGCGGCAATCCTGCTCCGAGAATTGTTGAAACTGCATCGGGAATGCTCAATTCGATCGGGCTTGAAAACTGTGGATCGGAAGCGTTTCTTACAAAAGTGATGCCGACAATAAAAAATGTTAAAAGTGCAATAATTGTAAACTTCTATGCAGGTACTGAAGAAGATTTCATAAGACTTGCAGAAGTACTTTCAGTTGATGAAAGAATTGATGCTCTCGAGATGAACCTGTCGTGTCCCAATGTTAAGAAAGGTGGGAGTGCATTCGGTGCAAATCCTGAATTGATTGAAAGACTTACAAGATCGATCAAGAATGTGACGGATAAAACTCTGATAGTGAAGCTTTCACCCAATGTGACCGATATCACCGCAACGGCTCTTGCGGCGGAATCTGGCGGAGCGGACAGTGTTTCATTGATAAATACTTTAATTGGAACCGCTATTGACCGCGAAAAGAGAACATTCATTTTGGGCAATAAGATCGGCGGGTTAAGCGGTCCTGCAATCAAGCCGGTCGCTCTCAAAATGGTTTGGCAGGTTGCAAAAGCTGTTAAAATTCCTGTCATCGGAATGGGTGGAATAAGCAACCTTGAAGATGTTCTTGATTTTCTGATAGTTGGTGCAAAAGCTGTTCAGATAGGGGCGTGGAATTTTATAAATCCGTCAATTGCCGAGGAAGTTGTTGACGGACTTGAGAATTATTTAAAACAAAGAGGTGAAACTCTTTCTGAACTTATCGGGTCTATAAAACAATGAGAAAAATAACTGTTGTTTTTCTCTTTTCACTCTTTTATCTTTCCTGTATCACTCAGGGATTCGGTGTTTATCATAAAGTCGGGCATGATGAAAATGTTAAAATAATATCAGAGCTTTACGGCATCGAGCCATCTGTTTTAAGAACTGAAAATCAGATTCCTGAAGATGTTTCAGTTCTTGATGAAGGGGTGACGATCTTCATTCCGGGAGCAAAAGAAGTTCTTAAATATGAAGAGCCGGTAAAAGAAGAAGAGCCCGTTTCAAAAGATGAAAAAACCGAAGAGATCCCCTCTGAAACATCCGAAGATCATGATGAAACGGCAGTTAATTTTGTCTGGCCGGCAAGTGGAAATGTGGCAGTCCCTTTCGGCGGCGAGTTTGAGAACAGAAATGAAGGGATTGACATCGAACTTGCTGAAGGAACGGAGGTTAGAGCCGCCGCAGACGGCAAAGTCCTTTTCAGTGCCTCCCACGGCGGATTCGGCAACATGGTCATCATTCAGCATAACGAAAGATTCATCAGTGTTTATGCACACTTGAAAGAAAATGCAGCAAAAGAGGGACAGTCAATAAAACAAGGCGAACTTGTCGGTTTTTCCGGCATGACAGGCATCGCCTCAACACCCCGGCTCCACTTTGAAATAAGAGAATATTCAAAACCGGTCGATCCGATGAAGTATCTGAAAAATTAGAAAGGTTAAATTTTTATTTAAATCAACAATTTTCTTAACTGGGAAAACTTGCTTTTTTAGGAAAACAGAGCTATGTTTTCTTGGAATTTGTTATTTTCTCAAACGGGAAAACTATGAAAAACAAGAAAATTACAGTGAAAGGAATGATCGAATGTATTAAGCAGGGTTCAGATCTGTTAAAACCGCTTATTATTAAAAAGGTGGGCGATATCAGTCCCCGGATTTTAATTGAAGCGGTATTGAAAGATGATGAAAGAATTTTCAGATTTGCTGTCGAAGTAAAGGCCTCAAACACTCCGGCAATTGTTCAGCATGCGGCATTTCAGGCAAAAGAGAGGGCGTTTTACGATATGAATCCGCTGATTATTGTTCCTTATCTTTCTCCTGAACGGCTTGTCGAACTTGAAAATGCAGGAGTAAGCGGAGTAGATTTGTGTGGAAATGGTGTTGTCATCGTTCCTGAACGGATATATGTCTTCAGGTCGGGACAGCCGAACCTTTACCCTCAATCAAGACCGCTAAACAATCCCTACAGAGGCCGCTCGGCAAATGTTGCCCGTTTACTGCTGATCCAGCCGCAGTTTAATTCTCTAAATTCCATGCAGAAAGCTTTGGAGAATGGCGGAGGAAGGATGGTCATATCTCAGGTTTCAAAGACGGTTCAAGCTCTCGCAGATGATCTTGTCGTTACAAAAAAAGACGGAACAATAAAACTCACTGATCCTTCAAAACTTCTTGATATGCTTGCTTCAGAATGGAAAAAACCCGCGATAAGGTCTCAGCAGACAGTGAGACTGAAAGGTGGCATTAATTCTCTATCCTCCCTTTCAAAAGAGCCGATATTTAAATGGGCTGTTACCGGAGCATCTTCTGTTTTAGAATATGCTGTATTTTCTGAGAGCGGACCGCTCATGGTGGCAGTAACAGATATGGAAACCGCTTTAAAACAGATCGAATGGAGCACTGAACCGGTAAGGAACTTCGCAGATGCCATTTTAATTGAAACAGATGAACCCGGTTTTTTCTTTGCAAATGTGGTTGATAATTTTGGCATTCGCAGAGCAGGGATCGTTCAAACTTTCATTGAGCTTGCTAATGGAGATGCCCGACAGCGTGAAGCGGCTGATGATTTAAGAGAGAAGATATTGAGAGGTCTGACAAATGATAAATGACATAATGTGGCAGAACTTTGTTCCGCTTTGGAAAGGATTGACAGCGGTCAGTGACAGAATAATGGTTACAGGCGGCTATGCACTTTTCCTGAAACAACGGTGGCTTCTTTCCAGACCGGATATTAGGACAGTTGTCAATGTGGGAGATTGGCAGGATTTCAATCCCCGGGTCACTAAGGACTTTGATCTTATTGCCGGAATAGATCTTATTGCGTCAACTGAACAACAGAAGTCGGTAGATGCAGTTCTGAGATCACTTAACTTCGAACCGGTTCATGGACATGAATACTGGAAATTCCGTAAAGCGGTCGGTACTGAGCAGTTTATCATACTTGAGTTTCATGCGGCTCCACCGGAAGGATCTGTTGATAATATAAAGGTTGATGAACGAAGGGTTAAGCATGCTCCGTCATTGAAAGGAACAGGAATACACGGAAGAATAAATCCTGAAGCTCAAGGAAGCGAATCAGGTGCATTTTTTTTCAGGATAGAAGATGTTGATATAGCGATTCCAAATCCGGTGAGTATCGCTGTCATGAAACTTACAGCGATGCGTGACCGCTGGCACAGTTCAAACGATTCACGCTTAACTCCTGAAAAAAGGTCATTTGAAAGAGAACATGCTTTCAAACACGCAAAGGATGTGTTCCGCACGGTTGCTATGATCACCAGAGAAGAAAACGACAATGTTCCCAACATACTGTTAAGCATAAAGAATTCCGGAGTGTTTATTGAAGCCGGAGGAATATTCAGGGAATTCTTTTCTGATAGAACAGCTCCCGGTATTGCCATGGTGTCTCCCGGATGGTCACAGACCGATATTGAGATGGTAATTTCTGTTATTGAGGGATGGTTCAAGAATGTGTGAACAGTCGTGAACTTGTCGGCTTTTCCGGTATTTCAAAACCGGTCGATCCGTTGAAGTATTTGAAGAAGTGACAAGGATATAAGAACTGTTGTCCCAAAAGGTTAAAAAAACAAGCATCAATGAATAATCATCGATATTATTTAATCTGAATTTGCATTTTTTTTTTTGCATAAAATTGATGATGTTTTGTAACTAAAGACTTGTTTTTATATTCGTTTAGAGGAGGTTCATATGAAAGTTGTCATTTTTGTCGTTTTTGGTTTTTTTCTTATTTCATGCGGAGAAGAGTCATTCAAAAAAGCTGAAATGAGTGAATGTCTCACAAATGTTCAACCAAAAAGTGTTATTCAGCCTAAAGTTGAAATCACTGAAGAGACCGATGAGATGCTTGTTCCGGACAGTGAAACAGATGACTCAGATCTTGTTCAGGAAGAACTGGACCGTGCTGTGATACTGATTGAAAAAACAAAAACAAAGATCAGTTTTTATTATCAGTCAATGGTCGCCTGTGAAGGCTTTGAGCATGGATATGAAATTGAAGCAGACAGATCTGATACAGCTCAACTTGTTCTTTATCCAAAGGCTAAAGACATCTGGCCTGATAAAAATGTTCAGTGTTTGTGCCCTAAAAGAATGACTGTTGAATATTCAAACGAATCTCAGGATCTCACAAAAATTATAAAGATTAAGGTGATTCTTGATGATGATTATGAGCTGACTCTTGAATTTTAACTTCTCCAGTTTTCTCATAATTTTAAGAACCAAAAATCTATGTAAATCTCTAACCGGATTGCAGATATTCATAATGTTGATTGACTGAATTACATAAATCATATTAAAACGGAGTACTCTTGTGATAAAAAACAATATGGTGTATGGTTTTAAGGTCGAATTTTACCGAGGTGGAAGAGATATGAACAAGTCATTTTACTCGTCAATAGTTTCTCTTTATGACCACATTTTTCCGGTAATGGTTCCGGCGGTGTCATTCTGCAATGAATTTATTCATGAGTCGGCGAGCATTCTTGAGGTCGGATGTGCCACGGGCAATCTTGTTGCTGCTTTAAGAAACGGGAAAAGAACAATTACAGGGATTGATTACGATGATGAAATGGTAAAGTTCTCCATGGAGAGGTTTTCGGGATCCAAAGATGTTCAGATATCAGCACTTGATATGAAGTGTCTGCAAAAGAATTTCAGAAACGGAGTTTTTGATTCGGTGATCTGTTTTGGAAATACTCTGGTTCACTTGAAAGATGTTGACGAGATGATGTCTGTGCTCTCCCGGATGAACAGCATTTCTGCTTGCAAAGGAACTTTGCTGCTTCAGATAATTAACTATGACAGGATTTTTGAAAACAATGACTTTGAGCTTCCTGAAATTGACAATGAACACATCAACTTTTTAAGAAAATATGAAAAAAGAGATGACAAAAGAGTTGATTTTAATACAGTGCTTACCGATAAGAAAAATGGTAAAGTGATAAAAAACTCCGTTCCTCTTTATCCTGTGTCAAGCAGCGAGATCGTTGATGCAGTTAAGCAAAGCGGATGGAAAGATGTTTTGATGTTCGGAACATTCAAAAAAGAAGAATTCAAGCCGTCTGAAAGTTATCATCTTATAATTAAAGCCGGTAAGCAGTCATAGTTTTCACATAATTTTTGATAATTTTTCTGTTTAGGTTTATCATACCTGCGGTTTTGTAAGATGTTTTTTCATAAATGGAGCAAAAAAAATGGAAAACAAGAAGTCTGTTGCAATTTTGTGTTCAGGTGGCCCTGCCCCCGGTATCAACACTGTCGTATGTTCGATCGCTAAAGTTTTTCTGAAGGATAATTACAGGGTTATAGGTCTTAATTACGGGACGAAAACCCTTTTCACTGACAATCCTGATACGGTTGAGATCGATTTTGAGATGGCTGATCAGTATTTCAACAGGGGTGGATCATTCCTGAAGATGAGCAGATACAAACCGAAAGATTCTGAATTTAACCCCGATTTTTTCATAAATAACAATGTGGAACTTCTTGTTACGATCGGTGGAGATGATACTGCTTCGACTGCGAACAGGATAACAAAATATCTGAACAGACAGGATCTGCCGGTTAGAAACATTCATGTTCCTAAAACGATTGACAACGATCTTCCTCTGCCCGACCGGTTGCCGACATTCGGTTATCATTCTGCAAAAAATGAAGGTGTCAGGATCGCGACAACTGTTTATGAAGATGCAAGAACAAGCGGAAACTGGTTTGTCGTTTCATCAATGGGAAGAGAAGCGGGACATCTTGCTTTCGGCATGGGTTCAGCGTGTCATTATCCGATGATAATAATTCCTGAAATGTTCAAAAATGTGGAAGTGACATTTGACAGAATGATAAGAATGATGATCTCTTCGATCGTTAAAAGAAAAATTCTGGGAATGAGCTACGGTGCAATAATGATAAGCGAAGGTGTGTTCCACTTCATGTCTGATGAAGAGATGATCAATTCAGGAATAAAATTCTCTTTTGATGAGCACGGACACCCGGAACTCGGCAAAGTTTCCAAGGCCCATATTTTCAATGTCCTTTTAAGTGAAAAACTTGATGAACTCGGAATAAAGATCAAGTGCAGGCCGGTTGAAATAGGTTATGAAGTGAGATGTTGTCCTCCGACGGCATTTGATCTTAAGTATTGCACATTGCTAGGTTTTGGCGTCAAGAAACTTTTTGATGAAGGGAAGTCGGGCTGTATAGTTGTCTGCCATAATGACGGTCGCGTTCTTCCCCTTTATCTTGAAGATGTCGAAGATCCCAAGACTGGAAAGATCAAACCGCGGCTTGTAGATACTGAGGCACAGGATTTTAAAATGTTCGTTGAAAACTTTCACTATATTAAGGAAGATGATTATCAGAAAGCGGCAAAACATTTAAAAAATCCCCAACTTTACGATCTTAAGAATATTCTCGGCTGGTAATTTTCCTTAAATCCCTTTATTTAGTTGAAAAAAGAATGTTATGATATATTATTACACCGTTGTGTGTAAAAAATGATAGGGGATGGATAATGAGAAAAATTTTTATTGTTATGCAAATGATTTTTGCAATGGTAGTTTTATTTTCATGCAGTCAGAGTAATGATGAAGAAAGTACAAAATGTGAAAGCAAGCTTGACTGCCCTTTCGGTCAGGAATGTGTTGACGGTGAGTGCGTAAAGCCCGGAGAGGGCGGTAATGATAATGAAACAGTGGATGATGCTCCCGACACAACACCCTGTGATCCGGGAGATGAAATAGATTGTTACGAAGGTCCCGATGGAACCGACGGAATAGGAATCTGTAAAATTGGGAAAAAGAAATGTAATGACAACGGAATCGGATACGGTGAATGTGTTGGACAGGTGCTTCCTGAAAAAGATAAATGTACTGACAATCTTGATAATGACTGCAACGGAATTATCAACGATGGTTATGAGTCAGGTGCTGAAGGATGTCTTTGCAAGCCTAAAACTTCAGAATGTCTTGATAGTGAAAGTATTATAATCTGCAATGAGGACGGAACTGCTTTCACTGATGCGAAATGTGATCCTCTTCAGGGATTAACATGCAGTAACGGTGCGTGTGACGGTGACTGTTCAGCAGGAAAGATCGGGATAAACTACATTGGATGCGATTACTATCCGACAGTTCTTCCAAACAGCTCTCAACTTGATTTTGTCAACTTTAAATATGCTGTTGCGGTATCAAATTCAAACAGTTCTGAAGCGACAGTGACAGTTACTCAGAATGATAATGTCATTGTTACTGAATCAGTTTCCGGCAATTCGATGAAAATCATATTTCTGAACTGGACTTCAAATTCAAGCAGCACAATGACAAGCATTAAGCAGAATGAAGCATACCGGCTCAGGTCAACAAAGCCGGTTACTTTATATCAATTCAATCCGCTTGATTATCAGAGCGGAGGCAGTTATTCATATTCAAATGATGCATCAATCCTTATGCCCACAAATGCATGGAATAAAGAATACATGGTTGCATCCCGTGCTTCGATTGAAGATGGTCCGGGTTATTATGTTGTTGTCGCATCTGAGGATAATACGACAGTGACGGCAACCCCTTCTCCAACCGGCAACAAGGATATTTTTGCAGGGGCAGGTATTAATATGGATGGAACGGGCACTGTTGTTCTGAATGAAGGAGATGTGCTTCATGTCGCTTCGGCTGGGAAAATGGACGGTCTTTCAGTCGATATTTCCGGTACTGTCATCAGTGCAGATAAGCCGGTACAGGTTTTCGGCGGACACAACTGCACTTATGTTCCTTATGATCAGACTGCGGCATGCGATCATCTTGAAGAATCAATGTTCCCTATTGCAACTCTCGGAAAAGATTACATAGTTTCAGCTCCATGGATAAAACTCAACACAGTTAAAGCTGTCATGACAAGAATATTTGCAGTGGATGAAGGTGACACGACTCTTACATATGATCCGCCGAATGCCGGGTGGCCTGCAACGATATTCGGCAGAGGAAGTTTTGTTGAAATTGACAGCGATATGGCTTTTAAAATTTCTGCTGATAAAAGAATTCTCGTCGCCCAGTACATGAAAGGTCAGGGAGCAGGCGGCAACACCGGAGATCCAGCATTGACACTGGCAGTCCCTGTAGTTCAATACAGGAACAATTATCTTTTCCACGCACCGGTGAATTATGACTCGAATTTTGTGAATGTAATTGCTCCAAGTGATCAGAAAGTGCTCCTTGACGGAGTTGAAATAACTGGCTTCATCCCGATAGGAAACACCAGCTATTCGACAGCAAATGTTCAGCTTTTCGGAACAAATCAGGGTAATTACAACATCACATCAGAAAAACCGTTTTTCATCAATGTCTATGGTTACGGCGATTATACAAGCTACTGGTATCCCGGCGGGCTAAACCTTATCCCTCAGAAATAAGCTTTTTATCCCATTGTCTTTTTCCCATTTGTGTCTATATAATTTCCAGCTGGATTTGTTTTGTACTGGAGGTTTAAATGTACAATCTGCTTAAAAGCGGGATGCTGATCATTGTTATGACTCTGCTGATGATCTTTGTCGGCGGAGCTGTGGGCGGAAGGGACGGAGCTTTGATTTTCTTTTTTATTTCCATGGTTTTTAATGTGTTCAGTTATCTGTTCAGCGACAAGATCGTGATCGCGATGTACAGGGCGAAAAGAGCTGATCCGGGTCAGTACCGCGAGCTTTATTCAATGCTTGAAGATCTTTCAAACAGAGCTGAGCTTCCAAAAATTCCCGATCTTTATATTGTTCCGATGGATGTCCCGAATGCTTTTGCAACGGGTAGAAGCCCGAAAAAAGCTGTTGTTGCAGTTACAACCGGGCTTTTGAACACTTTAAGAAAAGATGAGATCGCGGCAGTTATTGCTCATGAGATCGGTCACATAAAACACTGGGACATGCTCGTTTCGACAATTGTTGCGTCAATGGCTTCGGCAATTATGTGGATAAGCTATATCGCAAGATGGGGAGCGATCTTCGGAGGGGGAAGAAGCAGTGACGATGATAACGGCGGCGCTCTGGGAATGCTTTTTGCCGCGATAATTGCTCCTCTTGCCGCAACACTTGTACAGCTTGGTGTAAGCAGATCAAGAGAATATATGGCTGATGACTACAGCGCAAAGATAATGGGTTCAGGTGAACCGCTTGTAGGTGCTCTTATGGCTCTTCACGGAGAGTCGAGATATCACCGTGAAAGTGAAGAAATATCTCCGGCAACCGCACACATGTTCATCTTCCCGTCAGGAATGGGCGGAGTGATGAAGCTTTTCTCAACACACCCTTCTCTTGAAGACAGGATCAAAAATCTTAGAAAATAATCAAGAAGTTACACATTAAGAAAACTTGATATTTCTCTCAAATTTAATAAATAGTTCTATGATCTTTTATTAACTGCTGAAAGAGAGGGCTTTATGAACATTTATTTGAAATTATTCTTATTTATTTCAGTTCTTTTTATTTTTTCCGGATGCAAGGATGATGTTTTGAATGAACATGCTGAACTTAATACAAAAATCGCTGAAATAAAATGTGCCAAGGAATTTGAATGCTGCATTTCATCAACAATGCCAAGACATTATAAAACTGAGGAAGAATGTGTCAGATATAATGAAATTCTGTCCGCCGGAAAAATTGAACACATCCCTTTTTCAAACTTTAAATGGAACAAGGAGAAAGCGGAGAAATGTCTTGAATATTGGAATGACTATTCATTATACAGTCTTTCCTGCGACGAAGCTCTCTTTTTTAACAATGATCAGATAAGTGAAGAACAGCAGGAAAATATAAAGGAACTTCAATCTTCCTGTAATTCCCTGATCGAAGGCGCTGCTGAGCTTGGTGAGAAATGTTATCCTGATATTAAGGAAGGTAACGGCTGTGCTGAAGGTTTAACCTGTTATGAAGGAACTTATACATGTGAAAAGATCCCGTTGATCAATGAAAGCTGTGTTGTGATAGATTTCTGCTATACAGATCTTGAAAAGGAGATCTACTGCGACAAGATCTACAAAAAAGACAAAGAGGGCAATATTGAAACAGACGAGAACGGCAAGTATGTAGTAGAATCAGCAACCTGCAAATATGCACCTGTTGTGGGTGAAGACTGTTCAAGCTATAAGAAATGTGACAGCAATCTTGAAGATGTTTTTTGTGAGATCATTTACAAAAAAGATTCTGAAGGGGATTACGAGTATGATGAAGATACTGGTGAAAAAACAATGGTTTCTGCAACTTGTAAAAAACTGCCGGAAAAAGGGAAAAGCTGCGAATTGAGCAAACGCTGTTATAAAGAGGATGAAGGTGAACTTTACTGCGCAAGGGAAAAAGACGAAGACGGCAACTCAGAATATTTCTGCAGAGAGTTTCCCAAAGCGAGTATGCCTTGCAACGAAAATGGTGACTGTGCCAAAGGACTTATATGCAAATATGAGGAAGATGAAGAAGGTGATTCCTCTGAAATCTGCCGCACAAAGTCAAAAGAAGGGGCAAAATGCTCAAATACATATGAATGCGAAGACGATCTTTTCTGCATGATAGGGGAGGAAGCCGATGAAGGCAAATGTACAAAAAAACTTCCCGGAGGTTCAGCGTGTCTGGATGACAGTCATTGTCTGTCTGGAGAATGTCTCTTCAATGATGAAACGATTGGATCGTGTATGGGGACTACGGTTGCTGACCAGATTTGCATTCAGTACGATTACAGTGACGCATATATTTATTAATTAGTAACTTTTCTATAAATCTGACTGTCCTAGTTCTGGAAAATATAACTGTTCATGGGTTTAATATGAAAACACACATTTTTATTCTGATAGTTGTTTTAATTATTGTGTCTTGTACCAATTCCGGTGCTCAGGCTGGAAATGACGAGACAGTTCAGGATCATGACAAAATTATAGAACCTGATGAATCGGCAGATATTACAGCCGATGATGATTCTGATAAAGAAGTTGACGATGAAAATATTATGGATGATGTCGATGTTTATAATGATCCTGACATAGTTTTTGATGACTTCATGCCTGATGAAAATGATGAAACTCCTGATATTGATGATGCAAGCAACGAACCATGCACATATCTTTTCGGCAGACCGAATGAAAACACAGGGCTTACCTGGGACCAGTGCAAAGATTTTTATAACTGTGAAGGGGTAAAGTTCACTGCGCCGGTTTATACTGAATTTGATATTGGAGTTCTTAATTCCAAAATACACCTTAATCCTCTGCCGGTACTTACTTCAGATCCGTATGAAACCCCTGACCTTTATCCGCTCGAAGAAGAAAAAGCATGCGGACTGATATGGGATACGCTCAATCCTGATGCATATACGCTTGAAACTTTTGAAAGTGTTGTCGAGGCGGAACTTGCCGGAGCTAGAGTTACACATACCGGGGCGTGCGGACACTGCTCATCTTTACAGAGTCTAGCCGTTTATATTTATCAGGGAGATCTTGCGACACCTGTAAAGAAATGTACTCTCGACAGTATTCTTAAAGGGGATGATTATCTGATGGAGTGTCTGCAGAAACTCGGGTTTGATGAAAATTGTGCAAAAATATGGATGTATAACGGAAAAAACACAAAAAAAGTGTGCATGTCGACATGTCTGCCTCTTCAAAATGCGGTTTATCACAAATCTGACGGATCACTTAACGACTGTATCCAGTGTGACGAAGACAAAAGCGGACCGGTGTTTCAGGCGGTTTCAGGGAGAACCCGTCGCAATTCAGGACTTCCCACAGCTCTATGCAGGCCATGCAATACAATATCTCCAATAGACCATCATTTTTAACATTGCAACATCACTTTTCACAGATATAATCAAGCCGGTTTTTTGTTTTCGAGGAATATGAATAGAAAAGCATATATTATCGGTGGCGGGCTTTCGGGATTGTCTGTTGCGTTTTATCTTATAAAAGACGGCGGATTTAAAGGAAATGACATTACTCTTTTTGAAGAGAACGATATAGCGGGCGGAGCACTTGATGCCGTTATACATCCTGAACATGACGGTTATTTCATGCGCGGGTTCAGGATGCTTGAAAGTCGAGTTTATTCTGCTGTTTTTGATCTTATGAGTCATCTTCCATCTCTTGATGATCCGAAAAAAACCGTTCTGGATGAATTCAAAGATTTTAATGATAAAGTGAAAACTCTGGCTCTTGCCCGACTTGTAAGAAACGGTGTCGCAATCAATGCCCGCCCTTTCGGAATGACTTTCTCAGACAGAATGAGAGTGCTCAAACTTCTTGTCACCGATGAATCAAAACTTGAGAAAGTCCGTATTGATGAATATTTTTCGGGTTCTTTTTTTAAGAGCAATTTATGGTGTGAATTCTGCACCACTTTTTCATTCCAGCCGTGGCATTCAGTTGTTGAAATGAAGCGTTATATATTAAGGTTCATTCAGGATGCACACCAGATGGATACTTCTGAATGTATAAGAAGCACTCCTCTTAATCAGTTTGAATCAATAGTGTTGCCGCTTAAAACAGTGCTTAAAAGTAAAGGGGTGGTGTTTAAAAGAAATTGTTCAGTAAGTGACATGGATATTGAAAAAAAGGACGGAAGACAAAGGGTTTCAAAGATTTTTATTATTAACGGAAACCCTGGAACGATCGAGGTTTCAGAAGAAGATACCGTTTTTATTTCTGTTGGATCAATGACGGCTGATTTTACTGTGGGATCAATGGATGCCCCGCCTGAAAAAGCATCAGAAAAGAAAGACAGTTCATGGCTTCTCTGGGAGAAATTAGCCAAAACCTCTCCCGAATTTGGTAATCCGTCTATTTTCAATAGCGATATCGATAAATCAAAATGGGTTTCTTTCACTGTTACTCTTAAAGATCCGCTTTTTTTACAACTGCTTGAAAAGATCACAAAAAGAAAAGCCGGAACAGAAGGACCTGTAACCATCACCGATTCAAACTGGTTTATCTCTTTTGCTCTTCCGAATCATCCCCATTTCAAAGATCAGCCTGATGATGTCAACCTTTTATGGGGATACGGACTTAGACCTGACGAGTGTGGCAATTTTGTGAAAAAGAAAATGAGTGAGTGCACAGGAAGAGAAATACTGACAGAACTTCTGCATCATCTGAAATTTGAAGAACACCTTAAAAAAATAATGAACACATCTGTCTGCATTCCCTGTCTGATGCCTTATATCACAAGCCAGTTCATGCCTCGCAAAATTGGTGACAGACCTTTTGTAGTGCCGGAAAATTCAGAAAATTTTGCATTTATCGGACAATACTGCGAAATGCCTGATGACATTGTGTTCACACTTGATTACTCGGTCAGATCTGCACAAACCGCAGTTTATAAACTCCTGAAAATCAATAAATTGCCTACACCCATCTACAAAGGACACCACAATCCTCTCATCGTTTTAAGAACGATAAAGACTGTGTTTAGATAGTATTTCATACTGCTGAATTTTAGTAGTAATTTCAATTGAGTCAGGGATAATTTTGTTGTTTTTTTCCCTAAAGTCAGGGATAAATGAAGAAAAGTTAGTGTTTATATAAAAATATTTTGGTTATTTAAGGGTTAAAAAGTTGAACTATTTTTTTGTGGCTTTTTTCGGAGCGGCTTTTTTAGCAACAGGTTTCTTAGCTACTGCTTTTTTTACAACAGGTTTTTTAGCTACTGCTTTTTTTACAACAGGTTTCTTGGCTACTGCTTTTTTAGCAACAGGTTTTTTAGCTACTGCTTTTTTAGCAACAGGTTTCTTAGCTACTGCTTTCTTAGCAACAGGTTTTTTAGCTACTGCTTTCTTAGCAACAGGTTTTTTAGCTACTGCTTTTTTAGCAACAGGTTTCTTGGCTACTGCTTTTTTAGCAACAGGTTTCTTAGCAACAGGTTTCTTAGCTACTGCTTTTTTTTCTGCCATTTTTTTCTCTCCACAAAAAAATGAATAAAACACACGCTGTATAGAACGCATTGATCATAATTTAAACTAAACTATTTCCATAGTCAACGAAAATGATACGAAATACCTAAAAAAATTGCATAGATATTTTCGATAAGAAAAATTAGCGGCGAAAAATTTTTAAGAAAAATATCAGAGAGCTACTGCTGAACAGCCTGTTGATGTGCTGTCACTTTTTTCTTTTGGTGAATCATCTTCGAGTCCGCCTGTTTCTTCCTGATTATCTGTGTCACCAGTATTGCCGGTATCACCTGTATCGGAACCTGAATTGCCGCTGTCGCCTTTGTCTGCTTCATCAACGGCTTCTTCATACTGTTCGTAACACTCATTACACTCCTTGGTCTTGAGGCACTCAAGCAATTCGTCAAGGAATGTTTTTGCATATTCATAATCTCTGCAGCATTCAGCAATATCTCTGCCGTATTCATTCCATTTGCCTTCTTCAAGTTCTTTGATCTTGTCAGCAGGAATTTCAACTCCTTCACATTTGTCCATTACAGTTGAATAAGCGTCAGTACAGTAAGGAAGTGATTTTTCATCACAAATGTCATTTATGTTTGGAGCTTCTGATCCGCATGTTTCAACGAGCACTTCGGCACAAACAGGTTTTTCAACATTTTCATAATCGAACTGGCACCATCCTTCAACACAAATAAATGTTTCGGGACAGTCCTTATTCTCTACACATTCTTCTGTCGGATATTCATCAGGAACTTCCATATCTTCATCTGACTGTGTATTATCTTCACCGTCTTCTTCAGGTGAAACTCCGGGATCGCCGGGTTCAGTTTCTCCACCGCCGGTACCGCCGTAAGATCCGTCTTCACACATGCAGTCATAGTAACCTTCAGCATAAACAATGCACTGTCCTGCGGGATTTTCACAAGTTTCAGCCCCTTCCGGAAGTCCGCACATGTCATTAACCCATTCAAGGCATTCTTCATTAGTCGGAAGTTCAACTTCTTCATCCGTCGGACTTCCTGCAACACCGTCTCCGCCCCAACCTGAATTGTCTTTGCATTCACAGGTAAAGTTTCCATCATCCATAAATTCACAACTTCCATTCTCGTTTTCACATTTCACACTTTCAGCAAACATTATTGATGCTGAAAAAATTACTGCCATAAAAACCATAAATTTTCTCATCGTTCCCTCCTGCAAGGTTAAATTACGGTGCTTTAGTTCACAGTTTCCCCATATTTTATTGAAAAAATTATTATTTTCATCAAAAAAATGATCAGGGTCGATTGACTATATATTATTGATATGATATTAATTCAGGTTCTTTGAAACATTAAATATAAAAAACAACAGAGGAAAAAATGAAAGATTACATTGTTAGAGACATCTCACTTGCTGATTTTGGACATAAAGAGATCGCTCTTGCTGAAATTGAAATGCCGGGGTTAATGTCTCTCATCGAAAAATACGGGTATGAAAAACCGCTCAAAGGTGCAAGGATCACAGGAAGTCTGCACATGACAATACAGACAGCCGTACTTATAAAAACTCTTGTCGCTCTCGGAGCCGATGTGAGATGGGCGAGCTGTAATATTTTCTCAACTCAGGACCATGCTGCGGCCGCCATGGCAGATCTTGGAGTTCCTGTTTTTGCATGGAAAGGGGAGACTCTTGAGGAATACTGGGACTGTACGCTCAAAGCGCTTTCTTTCCCGGGGGGTCTTGGTCCGCAGTTGATAGTTGATGACGGCGGAGACGCTACACTTCTCATACATAAAGGTTTCCAGTATGAAAATGACAACTCTTTATTTGACGGCAAGATCGAAAGCCACGAAATGCAAATAATCGTTGACCTTATCAAAAGAGAATATGTTTCAGATTCAGATAAGTGGCACAGAATGGCAGATGATGTCAAGGGTGTCAGCGAAGAAACGACGACAGGTGTCCACAGACTTTACCAGATGCTCGAAGCGGGAGAACTCCTTTTTCCTGCAATAAATGTGAACGATTCTGTTACAAAGTCGAAATTTGACAATCTTTACGGATGCAGAGAGTCGCTTGCAGACGGCCTTAAAAGGGGAACAGACATAATGGTTGCCGGCAAAACTGCTGTTGTCTGCGGCTACGGTGATGTAGGCAAAGGATGCGCAAGGTCGATGGCTGGATTCGGCGCGAGAGTTGTTGTTACTGAGATCGATCCGATCTGTGCGCTTCAGGCGGCAATGGAAGGTTTCGAGGTAAGAACCATCGAAGAGGTCATTTCATCAGGTGATATTTTTGTCACCGCGACCGGCAACTGCGATGTTATAACGACCTCTCACATGGAAAAGATGAAAAACATGGCGATAGTGTGCAACATCGGCCATTTTGATAACGAAATACAGGTAGATGCCCTTTACAATCTTCCCGGTGTAAAGAAGATAAATATTAAGCCGCAGGTTGACAGAATAGAATTTTCTGACGGTCACTCAATAATACTTCTGAGCGAAGGAAGACTTGTGAATCTTGGAAATGCAACGGGACATCCGAGTTTTGTCATGAGCAATTCATTCACAAATCAGGTTCTTGCTCAAATTGAGCTCTGGAAAGGAGATCATGAACTTGGAGTATACCGTCTTCCTAAGCATCTTGATGAGGAAGTAGCAAGACTTCATCTTGAAAAGCTGGGTGTTTCCCTGACACAGCTTACTGAAAAACAGGCAAAATATATCGGTGTTCCTCCAAAAGGCCCTTACAAGCCCGACCATTACAGGTATTAACTTGACTTTTTTACGATAAAAATGTATTTTTTCCAGAATTGTTAAGGGGTTTGCAGTGAATATTCTATCCTGGATCGAATTAAGTTATAATAACGGTGAACTTTTCTTTTACATCATCCCGGCATTTCTTCTGATAATGCTCGTTGCCGTTATTTTTATTCCCGATAAAAAGAAAGAAGATGCCAAGCCTTCCATGTCTCCTGATGTTCAGATGCCGAAAGGTCCTTCCAAGACCATAGACCTGACAAGAGGTTCAGGCCCGTTTCAAACTATTGAAATAAAACTTGAAGATGTGAAGGAACCGCAAGTTGCTGAAACAAAACCGGCAACAATGGATGATGGACTCTCAAAAACCAGAAGCGGATTCATTTCAAAACTGAAAACACTTTTCAAAGCTTCAATTATTGATGCGGCGATGATAGAGGAGCTTGAAGAGATACTTTATACCTCTGACATGGGTGTTGAGACTGTTTCGTGGCTTATGAATGAAGTCAACATGAACCGTTCATCATTTCAAAACGGAGATGATGTTAAAAATCTCATAAAGGAAAAGATCAGGGATGTTCTTGTCAGAACTCACAAAGATCTTCCCTCTTTTGACATGAAACCTGCAGTTTTTCTGATGGTCGGTGTCAACGGTGCCGGAAAGACAACAACAATAGGCAAGATTGCAAGCATGTTCGTTTCTCAGGGGAAGCAGTGTGTTCTTGCAGCGGCTGACACTTTCAGGGCGGCAGCGGTTGAACAGTTGACTGTCTGGGGTGAAAGGACAGGGTGTCAGATCATAAGCGACAAAGAAGGTGCTGACCCTGCATCGGTGGCTTTCAATGCTGTAAACAGTGGTAAGGGCAGAGGTGCCGACATTGTATTGATAGATACGGCAGGGCGTCTCCAGAACAGGGTGAACCTGATGGAAGAGCTTTCAAAGATAAACAGAGTCATAGGCAAGGCGATGGAAGGAGCACCGCATGAGACGATCCTTGTAATTGATGCAAATAATGGACAGAATGCACTTTCACAGGCTAAACAGTTCAGCGAAGCAGTCAATGTTACCGGTATCATTCTTACAAAACTTGACGGTACTGCAAAAGGGGGGGTTCTTATAGGAATAGCTAAAGAGTTGGCACTCCCTGTATATTTTGTCGGCATAGGTGAGAAAGTTGAAGACATGAGACCTTTTGATCCTGAGGAATATACGGAGGCACTTTTTTCATGAACAAAATAACGATTGTTGTAAGAACACTGGAAGATTTCAAGGAGACATTCATTAAAAATGATGACGGGAAAGAGATAACTCTTCCTCTTAAATATATTGAAAGTCCTTCAGAGGTCTCTGTGGGTGACACGATCGAAATGACCCTTCAGATAAGAAATGTTCAAAGAACGCTTGATCTTGCAGGCGAAGTAAGATGGAAGCGGTTGAAGGATATTAATCTTCCCGGAAGAAGAATAAGTGCAGGGCTGGGTATAGAATTTGATGAAGTATCCATTGAACTTCTGAAACTTCATTTCAAGGAACTTTTCAAGGAGTTGAGCAATATAGATGAGAATATGATAGGCGGAAACTACATCAAGGTCAGAACTGATATTGCCGAGAAATATAATATTGAAAGCAGGAAAGCTTCTGACTTTAGTGAAAAAAGGGCTCATCCCAGAATTACAATAACGATACCTGTTGAAATATTTGTCAAGAACGAAACCAAAAAACTTACAACGGTTGATATATGTCTTAACGGAATGTGTGTTGCTACAACTGAAAAACTTCCGGTAGGTGAAGAGGTTCTCGTGGTTTTTGAAGACAAATCGATCCGCAAACAGTTCCTTATAAAAGCTGTCGTACTCAGGAATGTGCCTGAAAAGGATGATAACGCTCCTCATTATGCAGTAGGACTGAAATTCATTTTTGAAGATGACAGACAGAAAAAGGAGTTGATGAAATTCATCATTAAGCGGGCATGATATATCTTGTAAGAGAATCTCTTAATATCATTGACGGTTTTATCACTGTTTCAGATGATGAGGCAAAGTATCTGCTTAAAGTCAGACGTCTTAAGAAAGGTGACGCAGTCCATTTTTCAACTTCGGGGGTCGTCTATGAAACCGTTCTTGACCTTGAAGGTAGAAAACCGGTTTTTAAAATAATAAAAAAAACGATCGGAAGTAACTCTTCATCGAGGCTTTTTGTAGCTGTTGCATCCGGAGATATTAATGCTGTTGAAGAATCGGTAAGAAACGGGGTAGAGGCAGGTGCTGATGAATTTTTCATCTTCAGATCGGAGTTTTCCAATACAGATCTTTCTGTTGTTGAAAAAAGAATGAAAAGACTTAAAACCATTGTTGTTTCGGCCGCCAGCCAGTCAAGGAGAGGCCATCTCCCCGAAATTAATTTTTCGACAATGGAGGAAATTGCCGGAATAGATTGTGAACACATCGTGCTTCACCCGTATTCTCCTGATAACATATTGAGTTATCAGCCGGTAGATTCAAGAGAGAAAATGCTCTGGATAGGCCCGGAAGGGGGATTTTCAGAAAAAGAGACGGCGTTCTTTAAGAAGGCGGGATTTAAATCGTTCTCACTTAAAACACCTATCCTCAGAATGGAAAACGCAGTGACATTTATAACAGCGTTCGTTAAAAATATAATTTGATCATGGAGATTATTATGAAAGATTCTGTAAAACTTAAGATCATCGAAAAGGCGAGAGACATGCTTTTCACCCGTAACGAGGAAGAGATAACTATGATCGGAGTTGCAAACGAACTCGGGATAACGGCTCCGACCCTGTATCATTAT
>CAZVWR010000046.1:0-25956 GCA_964630905.1 uncultured Spirochaetales bacterium
CCCTGCGAATGAAAAAAATGACGACCTGATAGAAGACATCATCACAGAAAGCAGGCAGGGAATAGAAATGGCATCGATCTACAATAACATCGTCAGCGAAATGATGAACGCATTCAGCTCCATTATCTCCAATAAACTCAGCAATATAATGAAACTTCTCACTCTTATCACGATCGTCCTCACCATACCCCTGCTCTTTTCATCAATATACGGAATGAACATCCCCCTTCCCATCCAGAACTCTCCCTATGCATTCGAAATACTTATGGTGATATCTCTCATAATTTCAGCAATAATCACGCTGTTCTTCAAAAAGAAAGACTGGTTCTGAAAAATTAAGACAATGAATTTCCCTTAAAATTGACATTTGATACATATTTAAATATAAACAGCGGTGCCTGATTTTTGACTACTTTATTTTGGAGGAACATATGGCATATTCAAAGCTGAGAGGGGCAAGAAAACCCAAGAAAAAAGATGAAAACTCCGTTAATATCGCGGAACATGACGCTTTTCAGGAACAGGGAATGAAGCTTATTGATAAATTGCTTGCACATCCCTATTTCATTCTGGGAACTGTCGGTGCGATAATAGGTCTGGTCGTTTTGATCACTCTAATTTCTTCGTTCATTAAATCAAAAAATGACCGGCTCGCATTTGATTACGCTTCTGCAGTTGCAACTTTTGAAAGCGAATCGGGCGAGTCAACTGAGTTTGATAACGATATACAGAAATATACCAAAGCGATTGGTCAATTTGAGAAAGTTATCTCTGAACAGAGCGGCTCTTTCAACGCAGCGGCATCAATGGTATATGTCGGAAAGGCCCATCAGAGAATGAACAACTGTGAAAAAGCGGTCGAATACTTTAAAAAAGCCAGATCATGCGGAAAACTTGCCGAAGAACTTCTTTTCGGAGTTTATGAAGGTGAAGCAATCTGTCTTTTCGATAAAAAAGAATTCGACAAAGCCGCTGATATCTGGAAAGAGTGGCTTAACAGAAAAACAGACCTCTATAAAGATCACGCTCTTTACTACATCGGCCTTTCCTATGAAAAAGCCGGAAAGAGTGAAGAAGCCATTTCATATTATAAAAGATTGAAAAGTGAACATTCAGAAAGTCTCCTTATCGCCAAAATAAATGATAAAGTTCCGGCAGAACCGGAAACCGCTCCCGGGCCGGCTGAAAATTAATGTTCAAGACCCGCTTTGCCATACTCTTCTTCACGATCCTTCTTTTCTCAGCATTGAATGCTCAGGAGCTGATGATAGAATGGGCCGTTCCTTTGAAGAAGAACCTTGTTCAGATTAACAGGAGAGAACAGGGTGGAATCACAATATTTGGAAAAGATCTCCTTGTTTCGACAAGATCCGGCGATCTTCATCTTTTTTCCGATAAAGGTAATATTAAAAAAACTGTCACTTTTGATGGAGAATTCTTCCTTGCACCGGTTGTTGTAGATGACGGGAATGTTCTGGTCTCCGTTTCAAATTCCATTTTCATGCTGAATTCATCTCTGGAATTTGTATGGAGCGTTTCCGGCAAAGCTCCTGTGGCATCAAACCCTTTTGTTACACCGGAATATGTGATGGTGCAGTTCCACGACAACTCCATATATCTTCTTGATAGAAAAACAGGTGCAATAAAAACAGCTTACACCAGTTATTCAGACGAGGAGGTTTCTTACATGAGGCTTCCGGATCCTCTCATGGTTGACGACAAGTATGTTTTCGGATTTTCAAGCGGAACCATCGTGTTTTTCATAATTAGAAAAACAGGTGCCAATGAAGAGATAGTCCCCTATTTCAGATTCAAGACATCAAAATCGACAAGATCTTTTGATAAAAAGGATTTCTTTGATCTTCTTTCAATTGTTCCTTTTAAAGATACTGTAATGTTTTCAGGCGGAGAGTACGGCGGATACATTCTTGAAGGAAAGATGGAGCGCCTTGAAAATATGCGAAATCTCAATTTGTTAATTGAAAAGAGCGGGATTTATACAGGATTCGGCGAAGGTGGCATATTCTCATTTGATGAAAACGGCGGACTTATCTCAAAGGTTTTCAACTCAGTGAACTATGTGTCAAATCTCATAAATGCGGGAGATTACGGATTTGCAACTACAACAGGTGAAGGATCTATTATCTCATACAATGAAGGTTATGTCCATCTACTTTCAAAAGACTATTCCAAGGTATTGTTTTCAATAATGATACCGAACGGAGTATCGGCAAAAGCAGCCGTAAATGACAAAGCTGCTTATATTATTTCGGACATGGGTGTCGTTTACAAGCTCAAAGTAGTAAAATGATAGAATTTTTACTTGCAATATGAAAAAAAATGATTAAATATTTCCAGTCAGGTCGAAAAGATCTTTTTTAACTAGGAGGATTAGATGAACAAATCAACTTTAATTAATGTTCTTGCGGAAAAGAGTGACCTTTCCAAAAGAAACGCTGAACAGTTTGTAAATCTTATGATCGATGCTATGATCAGTGCAATGGCTCAGGAAGACCGCATTGAAATAAGAGGTTTCGGCAGCTTTGTTATCCGTCATTACGGCTCATACGAAGGAAGAAACCCGAAAACCGGACAGACAATAAAAATAACCGACAAAAGACTTCCTTTTTTCAAAGCAGGAAAGGATCTTCTTTCAAGGATCAACTGATCCTTTAAATATCGGTATTATTCAGCCACGCATTTGTGCGTGGTTTTTTTGTAACAGTTCTCCCTTTAAATTATAAAATGTCTTTTGAAGCCGCCTCCTATTTTACTCTGAATGCTATCCAGCTTGCAAAACACTTTATTTTGCAAAATGACGGCAACGAAATCGTTCTTGTCGGAAAAGTCAATGAATCCGGGCAGGTATACGAACTTAGAAGAGCGGCAATGGGGAACAGCTCTTCTGTAGCGGCCGTCATAAACGCCGCATCTCCAGGTGAAGTTCTCATTCACAATCATCCAAACAGTGATGTAAGACCAAGCCCTGCAGATATAGAAGTTGCTGCAAGAGCCGCAGAAAAAGGGATCGGTTCATATATCATTGACAATTCGGTTACACTGATATTTCCTGTCGTTGAAAGAATGCTTCCGGAAAACGAAGATGTCGAGCCTGTAGATCCGGATGATGTGATAAAAATACTCGGAGAGAACGGATCATTAAAAGAAGCTTTCCCTGATTTTGAATTCAGAAAACCCCAGATACACATGGCACTTGAAGTCACCGAATCGGTAAATTCATCTCTTATTCTTTCTTCCGAAGCAGGAACAGGTACCGGAAAAAGTTTTGCATATCTTGTCCCTGCACTTTTGTATGCATCTAAGAACAAAGGGAAAAAAGTTGTCATAAGCACATCAACCATTGCTCTTGAAGAACAGCTTTTTGACAAGGATATCCCTTTTTTAATTGAAAAACTTGGGTTCAATGAAATAAATACTGCTGTTTTAAAAGGACGGTCAAATTATCTATGTAAAAGAAAATATTCAATTTTCAGGATGGAAAACCTTCAGACACAGATCGTTCCGTCACATCAGAGCCGTGTTGAACTTATCCACGAGATCGACACATGGATGAATCAGCTTAATGACGGGACGAGGACGACCATGAACAGTGTCGTTGCACACGATATCTGGTCTGACATCTGTGCCGACGAGTTCGCATGTGAAAAAAGCAGATGCAGATATTTCAACACCTGTTATTTTTTTAAAGCGAGGAGACGGGCCAATTTTGCATCATTGATACTTATAAATCACCATCTTCTGATGGCGGATATTTCGATGAAGATGTCAGAAGATGAGCCTGTCGGAATACTGCCGAAATATGATATTCTGGTCATTGACGAAGCTCACAACATTTTTAAAAGTGCAATAAGTTTTCTTGGTGAAAGTGTATCGACCCAGAGTGTAATAAAACAGCTCAACCGCCTTTTCAATCCGAAAAGATCATCGGGACTTCTGACAAAGATCCTTGATAATTATGCAGACAGTGAAATTGCCCAGCCTGTTGAAAAAGCTGTAAATATCCTTTCATCTTTTATTCCTCTTTTCGCTCACTCCATTACCGCTGAACTTATAAATGCAGCAGGGAAGGACAGCGAAGGGACATATGAACTGGATGACGCAGGAACAAGGGAACAGATGAACCTTGTTATTGAAAAAGCCGTCAGACCGATAACTGAAATAACCGGGATACTCTCTCCTGTTATAAAAAGACTGAAAGAGCTCAACGAAAATTCTTTAATGAAAACAATAAATAATGAGATCATAAACTCTCTTTTGACAGATGTCGGAGGAGTAATTGCAAAACTTGGCGGATATGCGGATTTTTACGATGGATTCTGTTTGAGCAAGGATGTCTCTTCAAATGTTTTCTGGGGAGAAAAAGATAAAAATTCAACACTTACACTGACAATTACACCGCTAAACATTCAGAAAATACTTGCAGAGAGAATATACGATGTCACACCATGCGTCATACTTACATCAGCCACTTTGAGCACTGCAAAGGGTGACGCCGGTTTTTCATTTTTCAACAGAGAAAGCGGTCTTGAACTTTCAAAAAGGGAAAAAAGATATGTGAACCTTGAAAGCTGTTTTGATTACAGTTCACAGATAAGATCTTTCGTTGTTACAGACATGCCTTCTCCAGTAGATAAGGACCTTTTTGATCCGGAAAGCATCCGGGCTGTAAAAAGTATAATTTCGGCATCGAACGGAGGGGCGCTGGTCCTCTTTACATCCATCGGACATCGTGAAATGGCGGCAAAAGAGATGAAAGATCTTGATTTTGATGTGATATGTCAGGGTAAGTTTGCAACCTCCGCCGTAGTAAAGAAATTCAGGGAAGATACCAACGCCGCTCTTCTTGCGACAGATACTTTCTGGGAAGGGATAGACATGAAGGGAGAAACATTGAGAAACCTTGTAATTGTCCGTCTTCCTTTCAGATTTCCAAGTCATCCCTTTGTCAAAAGATATGTTTTGAAACTTGAGGAACAGACGGGTCAGAGCGGATTTAAGATCTATACCCTGCCTAATGCCATACTCAAATTCAAACAGGGTTTCGGCAGACTTATCAGAACGAAAAATGACATCGGCACAGTCACCGTGCTTGACAGAAGAATATTTGAACAGAGATACGGCAGAGAATTCATTCAGGCCGCCCCCGATGGTGTTGAATTCATCCCTCTTTCATACCTTAAAACAGCAGAAAGGATAAAAGAATTCTTTAAAAAATGAACTCCAGGCTCAAGTTATTGTATTTGTTTACAAAAAAAGAATGGAGTTTTTTTTGCTTATATTATTTTGTTGTTATGTAAATTCCTCTTTATTTGACAAAGAGGGGTGCGGAAATATAATTCCTCGTTGACTTTTCAACTTTAGAAGGGATTCATGCCGGGCATTGGTCTTATTTCAAATCCATATTCAAGAAAAAACAGAAAAAATCCCTCACGACTTCAGAAACTTATAAACGCGGCACCTGACAAAAACCTTGTTAAGCTCCCTGTTTCATACGATGAAATGGATTCCGCTATAAACCATTTCAGGGAAAATGAAATTGATATTCTTGCAATAAACGGCGGAGACGGGACTGTCCATGTCGCTTTGTGTTCACTCATGAAAATATACAAAGGAAAAAACCTTCCTAAACTTGCAATCCTCAAAGGCGGCACAATGAACCAGACAGCCACAAACCTCCGGATAAAGGGAAACACCGTTTCGATCTTTAAAAGAGTTCTGGCAGGCTATACCCAGGACCGTCCTTTGAAAACAAAAAAGATCTCTCTGCTCAGGGCAAATGACAGATACGGTTTCATTTTCGGTAACGGGGCGGTCTGTGCTTTCATGGATGTTTATCACAGAAGTGGTGACCCGTCACCTCTTGTTGCCGGCAAAGCAATCCTTTCAACAGTCGGATCGATACTTGTAAGAGGCAAGATCTACAAGGAAATATTCACTCCTGTAAAACAGAAAGTTACAGTTGACAATTTCTGTTTCGGGCAGACACCTTACCTTGCAACTCTTATAACAACAATTCCCGAACTGGGACTTGGATTCGAAGTGATGCACAGGTCAAAGGTAGATCACACCAAGGCACACATGATAGCTTTTCACGAAAAAGCCAAGATAATCATGCAGTTCCACAGGGCGTGGATGGGGCTGTCCCTTCCTCCGGACATTGCTGATGATACGATCGGAAAAAGATTCGTGATTGACTGTGAAAAACCTTTCAAATACACTCTTGACGGGGATTTTTATTCCTGTTCAGGCAGACTTACAATAGAAACCGGTCCTGTTATGGACATTATTGTGGAGTGACAGATGAAGTACAGAGGATTTGGCAAAACCCATCCGGGAATGAAAAGAGAACTTAATGAAGACAACTATGCAATTCTTGACAAAGAAGGTGTTTTTGTCGTTGCCGACGGAATGGGGGGACATAATGCCGGAGAAGTAGCTTCCCAGATAGCCATAGAAACGGTTTCAGAGTTTTTTAAAGCATCTTCACAGGATGAGGATATGACATGGCCATACAAGCTTGACCCTTCACTTTCGCTTGATGCCAACAAACTTATGGTGGGAATAAAATTTGCCAACAGGAAGATCTTTAAAAGTTCATCATCCAACACATCTTATGCAGGAATGGGAACAACTATCGTTTCAATACTTGCCAGCAACGAAAACGGTGAAATTTACATCGCCCATGTGGGTGACAGCAGATGCTATTGTCATTACAACCGCGTACTTTCACAGGTTACAGAAGACCATTCACTTCTGAACGAGTATATAAAAGCGGGACAGATCACAAAAGAACAGGCGAAAAACTTCCCTCACAAAAATGTCATCATGAGAGCACTCGGAATGAAAGATAATGTTCTTGTAGACATTATGAAAAGAGATGCTAAACAGGGTGAGACATACATCATCTGTTCGGACGGACTTTCAGATATGGTGCCCGATAAAGATATCGAAGAGATCATGAACCGCGGACTTTCACTCGAGGAAACAGCAGGCATACTTATTGATCAGGCAAACGCCAATGGCGGCAAAGATAACATTACTTTGATACTTGTTAGAGTTGAAGAATAAACTTTTTTTTGGAGAAAGAAATGAAAAAAATTAATGTGTTGACAACTTTTGCGGTTGTTGTTTCGATGTTGTTCCTGTTTGTATCCTGCGGTGAGCTTGAAAAAAATGAAACCGATAATGAACTGACTGATGAAGCTGAAATCACTGATGAGACAGTTGTTGATGAAGAGGAAACCGTTGACGAAGCACCCGCAGAACTTCTATATCCGGAAGAAGTCTCAGCAACCTGTAAAAAAGAAGGCGATGTTGCAAGAAATCTAATTTTCCTTGATGATACGAATGAGGAGAGAACCCTTGCTGAATGGTATAAACCCAACAATGAATCTTCAAAACTCATCTGGATCATAATCAGCACTTATGACTGCCCTTACTGCAATGTTGAAAAAAAAGATATTCCCAAGCTGAACGGCAAATATGAAAAAGAAGGAATGAAGACCATTCTTATCATGAACGGACTGCTTGCGGGTCCCCAGCCGACACTTGAACCTGATAAAATTGCAAAACTCAAAGATACAATGATGCTTATGGAAGGTTCTGCCGCCGATCATACTTACGGATATTTTTCAACTTCACAGCAAGCTGAATTCAGAAAATTTATAAATCAGGGGTATCCTGTTAATATCTTCATCGATGCAAACACCATGAAAATCCTGAAACATTTTGAAGGATGGGCTGAAGAACAGGAATTTTTTGACGAAACTGACAAGTTCATCGAATCAGTTCTGGAAATTCTCTGATCACGATGATAAATTTTATCCTTTCTTTAATAATTTCAGTATTCCTTTTCTCATGTGCCACAGCACCGTCAGAAAACCGGAAAACCTCTGTTGAGACGGGTTCAGGATCCTTTTCTCTTGAACTCGAAAGAGTTGACGGGGGAACTTTCAGTTTTGACGATATAAAAGGGAAAAAATATTTGCTTGCAGCCTTCTGGGCGACCTGGTGTGAGCCTTGTAAAACTGAACTCAAAAAACTTGCCCAGATGTATGCCGAATTTTCCGAACATATTGAATTTGTTGCTGTTTCAACTGACTCTGAAGATCTTACAGACAAGGTCAACGAATTTGCTGTAGAAAACGCACTCCCCTTTCCAGTCCTTATTGATCCTTCAGGGAACACTGTCGCATCGATAATTCCGGGCGGGGACACTGTTCCGTATTCCATAATCGTTGACAAGGCAGGCAATGTCATATCAAGACACAGCGGGTATAAACCGGGAGACGAGGAAAGTTTAAGAAAAGAACTGACAGAGCTTCTGAAAAAATGAAACTGCTGAATTTTTTTATATTATTCTTTTTTCTTGCCGCAGCACAGATGCTTCATGCCGATGAAAAGAAGCAGGAAGAAGTGACATGGAAAACATATTCAAAAAACAAGTCATATACCTACATTGACCATCAGGCTAAGACGGGTTCGGAAGAAGACACTTTCAATGTTTATAAAAATGAAAGCTTTATGGAAGGGGTTTATAAAAACTTTACA
Organism: uncultured Spirochaetales bacterium; assembly: GCA_964630905.1. Lineage (GTDB taxonomy): Bacteria > UBP6 > UBA1177 > UBA1177 > UBA1177 > JAGOEX01. The sequence goes on from CAZVWR010000046.1 coordinate 8,572, forward strand.
CTGGGTGGAAGAAAAACCCTTGTTGTTTTCACAAACAAAGACTTTGATCCTGCGGTTTCACAATACGATTACAAATACAGCAATGAACTTTTAAACCACAGTTGGGAACACTGGCTTGACAGGATATACTTAAAAGGAAAGTGGAAGCCGGTTCAGTTCACACTCGGGGACTTTTATGAAAGTATGAACCGCGGCATGGCTTTTTCAATGAAAAACGACCCTGTTTACGGTGACAATTCGATCCGCGGACTTAACATTACTTCATCAGTTAAAGGATTTCACCTCAAAGCATTCGGCGGTCGTGCAAACCCGCAGATAAGAGACAAAGCGACATTTCAGAGAATGAACGAAGCAGACGACTGGCTTGCCGGTATGGAAACAGGATACAAATGGAAAAAATTTGAATTCGGTCTCCAGTACGGATACGGCAACTACGGCAGATACAACCTTTCGCCGGCAGGAGAAGGACTCTACAAACAGACGATCGATGTTGAAAAAGAATACCATTTTACCGGTGCATATGTCTCACTGAAAAATCCTTTCCCCCGCTTCACCTGGTATGCGGGTGCCGTTTATGTGCCATTCTGCCGCGAAGATACTATTGTAAAAACTCAGATCGGTGATCTGGATCCGTCAACTGAGACAGAAATAACAGATCAGGATAATGCCAGCGCATTCTACTCCAACACACTTTATTATTTTGATTTCGGGAAAAAGAAAAGCAGGCTCACATTCAAGCTCGAAGGCAAAGTGTACAACAAGTTCTTTCTTAATTACTCAAGAATGGAAGACGCTGATTTCCAGAGAAGATATTTTGCTCCACCCACTCTGCTTCCCAAAGAACTTCAGATAGATAATGAGTTTGATACCTGGGCTGTCGGAGCGAGAGTTACGTTTAATGAAAACAATACCGGTTCAAAATTTTTCATAGATTTTGTAAAAGGCGATTCACTAAACAACAAAGATGCATTCCCTGCACCTAAAACATCGGTGATCAGTGAATACAAGGAAGAAGATTTCTGGTATTTTGCAGGCGGCGGGGAAAAAGCATGGAACAGTTTCTCCATGTCAGCAGGCGCAGGGTATCACACCGTTACAGGAAAAAACAATGATCCTGAATTTAAAAACAGCAGGGACTGGATAATATCATATCTCCATCTTGGCGGACATATATCAAAATTTTCAGTCAAGTTCACAAACGACTATTACATTAAAGACATGTGGATAAACGGCACTCATGAAATGGATTACGCTCACGAATTAAAAACAGTTCTCGACATTTCATGGAACAAACGTTATTTCGCCGCAATAAAGAACACTTTCTGGAAAAACAGACCCGAAGGAGATGCAAAATGGTACACCGGTGGATCACTCGGATTTAATTACGATCCCTTTAAAATATATATTTTTGGAGGATTGGAAAAAGGCGGATACACCTGTGACGGCGGAGCCTGCAGATTTCTTCCCGATTTCAAGGGTATTAAAGCGGAGGTCGATATAACTTTATGAAAACATTAAAAAAAATTGTATTGTCAAACATGGGCATATCCAGTATCATAATTTCAATTATAAGTATTTTTTCAATAATTTACACTGTTTCCGCAAGAGAGGAAGCTTTCAGTAACTTTGAAAAATTTAAAAATGAAGAACATTGCTTCCAGGGCGAAAAATCCGATCCTGAGTGGGGAAAAATGACACCTGAGGAGAGAAAAAGTAAATCTGACAGATGTATGAGCGAACTTAACAGACTGACACAGATAAAGTACGGACCTTACATTTTTTCTTTTACTTTGATCATCGGAATAATTCTTCTTACGATACCGTTGTTTCAGATAAAAAGAGAGGATGATGATAACCAACTATCTTGACAGAATACCTGACATAAAACAGGGAGCTTTCATCTTTAAAACTGCTGTTATTATCGGAGATGTAACTGTCGGGAAGGATTCAAATGTCTGGTTTAGCACTGTTGTCAGGGGAGATGTGAATAAAATTGTAATAGGTGAAAGGACAAACATTCAGGACAACTCAACTATACATGTAACCATATCTCTTTTCCCTACAACCATTGGAAATGATGTTACAATCGGGCACAATGCTGTCATTCACGGCTCAACCATAGAAGACCGTGTTCTTATCGGAATGGGTGCAATTATTCTTGACGGATGCCATATAGGAAAGAATTCAATAATTGCCGCCCAGTCTGTTTTAAGGAACGGGACTGAAATACCTGAAGGCGTCCTTGCAGCGGGCAATCCTGCAAAAATAAAAAGAGAGCTTTCATATGATGAAATTGAAGGGCTTGCAAAATCTGCCGCAAACTATGTAAAATATTCACACAACTATTTGACATATTCTCAATCTTCGATATATTCTAATGACGAAATTAAATCGGTCATCGAAATGTTAAGAACCAATGTTTTAGGGAGCATACAATGAGGAAATTTGTTTCTATCGTGTTTTTACTTTTTACAGTCAGTTTTATCAGTGCTCAGGGTAAAGAGCAGATTCTGACAGTCATTTTCACCAATGACAGTCACGGCATGGCATGGCAGTTCGACGAACCGAACAACCCCGGGATAGGCGGACTTGCGGCACAGAAAACAATTGTTGACATGATAAGGGCCGAGGTTCAGGGCAAAGGGGGAAATGTTATCATCCTGAGTGCAGGCGATATTACCCTCGGAGACCCCAGAAGCAATGTGTGCGAGAACATGCCTTTTATAAACGGAATGAATCTGATAGGTTACGATGCCCTGACAATAGGGAACCATGAATTTGACTTCGGACTGGAAGTGTTCCACAAAATGAAAAATGCGGCAAAATTTCCATTCCTGAGTGCCAATATTTATGAAGAAGGGGGAACAAAAGCGGTTGGAAAAGATTATCTTGAAAAAAAATTCGATGACGGTCTGAAAGTTGCTGTTCTCGGTCTTACAACAAGGGAAACAGAAGTTATAACAGGTGCCGGACTTATGGGCAACCTTGTAATGACGGACCCTATAATTGAAGCTAAAACCAAAGTTCCTTTCCTGAGAAAGAACAACGACATCGTAATAGTTCTGAGCCATCTTGGTTTTTATGAAACAGACAAAAGCTTTGACGGTTACTACGGTGACAATTATCTGCCCAAAGTCGTTCCCGGAATAGACCTCATTGTGGGCGGACACACCCAGAAGCACCTTACAAGTCCGGTGAAGATCGGAGACACACACATAGTTCAGACTGAAGGACTCGGAAAATGGGTTGGACGGTTTGACATTTACATGAAAGACAAAAAGATCGTGAAGACGGATCACAAACTCTATCCTGTAAATCTTAAAGAGAAAAAAATGAAAGAAGACAAAGCAACATACGAACTCATTGGAGAGCAGTATGCTGAAAACAAGTCAATGATAGACATGCTTAACGGTTTCAAGTGCACTTTCCCGACAAAACAGATCGGTAAAATTGACAGAGACCTTATCGGTGACAGAGAACTTTCAAGAACACAGGAAACAGAACTCGGCAATGTTATTACAGATGTCATGAGAGAAAAAACCGGTGCAGATGCGGCTTTTATGAATTCAGGAAGCATTAGACAGGGCCTTGAAAAGGGCGTCATCACCGAAAAAGATGTCTACAGCGTATTTCCTTTCATGGATACAGTTTTTATTGCTGAACTTACAGGATATCAGCTTCAGGAAGTTCTTGATGTTTTTGCAGAAAAAGGCCCAGGATCACCCGGATTTCTTCAGATGTCAGGGGTGGGTGTAAAACTTTTCAAAGGATCAGCTCTTGAAATAACTGTAAACGGCAAACCTCTTGACAAAAAAAGAAAATATAAAGTTGCTTTTAATTCTTTCATTGCCGGCGGTGGAGACGGATATACCGTACTTAAGAACATAACTGCAAAAAAAGATACCGGATACTGCATCCCGTCAATCCTTGTTGAAAATCTTAAAATGAAAGGGACTTTTGCAAAACCTGCTGAAGGCCGTATTAAAATTGTTAAATAATCTTCTCCTTCTTTTTCTCTAAGGACACGCCATGAAAAAAGTTCTCGGCATGGGAAATGCACTTGTTGATATTCTTGCTGTTCTGCCCGATGAAAAGATCCTTGCATCTTTAGGACTTGCCAAAGGCAGTATGCAGCTTGTGGACATTGCATTCAGCTCAAGGGTGATTGACCGTATTAAGCACTACAACCCCTCAGTAATGAGTGGCGGCAGTGCTTCAAACACGATCCACGGACTGTCACGGCTGGGTGTTGAATGTTCATTTATCGGCAAAATATCTGACGATGAATTTGGAGATGAATTCAAGAAAGATCTTATCAAATGCTCCATCAAACCAAGACTTTTTAAAGGAACGCTGGAGACAGGCAGAGCGATTGCACTTATAACACCTGACTCAGAAAGAACTTTTGCGACATATCTCGGTTCTGCTGTAACACTCTCTCCTGAAGAAATACATTCTGAACTGTTCACAGGATATGATTATTTTCATATTGAAGGTTATCTTGTCCAGAATCATACTCTTATTGAAAAAGCGCTCAAAACGGCAAAAGAATCAGGGCTTGTAACATCACTTGATCTCGCAAGTTTTAACATTGTTTCTGAGAATCTCGGATTTCTGCAGGAACTTGTAAAAAAATATGTGGACATCGTTTTTGCAAATGAAGAGGAAGCCCTTTCTTTTACAGGCGCTGAACCCGTTGAAAGTGTCAGGATAATTTCTGAAATGTGTAAAATAGGTGTTGTAAAAACAGGGGCAAAAGGCTCTCTTGTCCGTTGCGGAAAAGATGTTTGTACTGTCAACAGTTTCAAAACAACTCCGGTTGACACAACAGGTGCCGGAGATCTTTATGCATCAGGATTCCTTTACGGATTGATTAACAACATGCCCTTTGTGACCTGTGCAAAATACGGATCACTTATGGCTTCCAGAGTTATACAGAAGATAGGGGCAAAAATACCTGACCCTGAATGGCCTGAAATAATTGAGGAACTGAAAAAATTATGAATGTTTTTGTCATTTTCCTGATTCTTGCAATCCTTTTTAACGCAGGAGCCAACATTATGATGAAGGCAGGCGTGACAACAGATCCTGTAAAAATCGAAGGCGGCATTCTTAATTTCATCCTCAGTTACCTCACCAACTGGCAGCTTATGACAGGACTCGCTTTTTTCGGGATAGCTCTTGTTTTTTATACGAAGGCTCTTGAGAAATTCAATCTTTCGATTGCATATCCTCTCATGACATCATGCGGTCTTATTATTGTTACTCTGTGGTCAATATTTGTGTTTCAAGAAAGATTGAGTATTGTTCAGACAGGCGGAATTTTTATGATAATAGGTGGAATATGGATGCTAAACATTTCTTAGTAATTACTTCAGTTATTGCTTTAACGCTGACTTCCTGCTCTTATTCCAAATTCAAAAAATTCAAAAATGTTGCTGATAGTGAATTCGAAGTTGAGGAGATGATGCTCGACGAGAACTTTAAACAGATCGAAACCGGTGAAATGAACTATACGGTCGGCATCGGTGATGAAATAAAGATCTCCATTTACGGAAACCCGGAAGACAGTACTCAGGCAACGGCTCTGGGTGAGATTTTCGGTCATGCGGTCGATGAGAACGGAGAAATAAACATTCCTCTCTTAAAGCATGTAAAAGTTTCAGGCCTGACAAGAAAAGAGGTCACTGTAATGCTTGAGGACCTGTATTCAAAATATATAAAGAACCCCCATATCATGTTCGATCTTGTAAAATATGACAGCAAGTTCTATTACATCACAGGCAGTGTGAAAAATGCCGGAAAACACCCGATAAAAGTCAACACAAATGTTCTTGAAGCAGTAACATCCATTGTTCCCAATTCTGAGGATGGAGCAATTGAATATATCTATCTGAAACGGGGCGAAACTGTTCTTCCGATAAGTGTAAGCGAACTTGCTACGGGAAATGTCGATTTCTCGAAATACTTTCTTAAGGATGGAGACACTTTCTATGTTCCAGCACCAAGTGCCAACAGGGTTTATATACTCGGTGAAGTCAAAAAACCGGGAGCTTTTGAGCTTAAAACAGCAAACTACACAATGCTCGATCTTGTTGCAGATGCCGGTGGTCTCACACCTCCTTTCAGTTCTGAGGGAAGGATCTACATGGTCAGACAGACTTCGAACAAGCATCTTCTTGTTCAGTTGAAGTTCGATGATATATTCCAAGGCAAGGCAGGAACCATAAAGCTTATGCCGGGCGATAGAGTGTTTGTATCTCCGACAGCACTTACAAGCTACAACCGCATAATTCAACAGCTTCTTCCCACATTCCAGATGCTTAATACCGGAACGCAGATATACAGAAGCTGGAAAACCATGCCATGACCCCAAAGATTGCAATAATCGATGTAAGCTCATATATTTTCAGGGCTTTTCACGCTCTTCCAATGATGACCTCTCCAGACGGACAGCCGGTAAATTCAATTTATGGATTTATTTCAATGTTTTTTAAAACTGTCGAAAAATTCAAAGATTATTCTTTTGTCGCGGCACTTGACAGCAGAACACAGACTTTCAGAAAAGATTACTATCCTGAATACAAGGCAAATAGAAAAGAGGTCGATCCTGATCTGAAGTGTCAGTTTAAGCACATTGAAAAAATGCTCCGGGCGCTAAATGTCACAACTGTGTCAATGGACGGATTTGAAGCTGATGACATCATTGCTTCAATAGCAGAAAAAAACAGCGTATCAGATGTTGTGATAATTTCATCAGATAAAGACCTTACTCAGCTCATAAATGAAAAAGTGATCCTTTATGACAGCATGAAAGAAAAATTTATCGGAACAGAAGAGGTAAAAGAAAAATTTGGTGTTTATCCAAATAAAATGAAAGAATTTCTGACCCTCACCGGTGACAGCTCTGATAACATACCGGGAATTCCGGGAGTCGGACCTAAAACTGCCGCTGCACTTCTTGAAGAATATGGTTCAATTGACAACATATATAGCAATATCAGCAACTTGAAACCATCATTGAAAACAAAGTTCGAAGAAAACAGAAAACTTATCGAGATTTCCGGCTTTCTTGTGACTCTTAAATCAGATATACAGGTAGACTCTTCAGGTTTTAAGATCTGGGAAGGAGTAAACGAAGAACTTTTCATAGAATTTGTTACAGAACTCGGCTTTAAATCATTTTTAAAGAAAAGAGTCCACCAGACAGATGCAGAGCCGGTTGAGAAACGATCTTTAATAAAACTTTCTCCATGGACCGAAACGGAATTTATGCCCGGCGAAGGGCAGACATATTTCGGAGTCTTTCTAAAAAACAGATTTCATCTTGGAGAAAATGGCCGTTTTATGGAATTTGATATTAAAGATATTCCTGCTGAAACAGTAATTTATTCATTTGATGTCAAAAGCTTTCTTAATTATCCATTCCCTTCACAAACAAGATTTGTTGATCTTCAACTTGCATATTTCTGTCATGATAGCGGAAGACATTCATACGAAGCCGCTGATATTCTTCCTCTTCTGAATTGCGAGCATGAAACATTTGACAGACCTGACATTTTTTTCGATTTTCTTAACAAACTGAAAACCAAGATCGACGGAATGGAAGACCGCAGTTTTCTGATCGAAAAAATAGAGATGCCTCATCTCGAAGTTATCAGGCATATGGAAATGAACGGAATAAAAGTAGATAAAAATAAACTTGTAGAACTTAAAAAAGAGTTTCTAACTATTCTTTCTGACCTTTCATTACAAATTGCATCGTATGCAGGAACAGATTTCAACCCTAATTCACCTAAACAGCTTTCAGAAATTCTTTTTGAAAAACTCAACCTTCCTAAAGGGAAAAAAACCAAGACCGGATACAGTACTGACCACAACATTCTGAGCAGTCTTGCTGAGCTTGATATTCATCCTCTACCTGCGTTAATAATAAAAAACCGTGAATATTCAAAGCTGGTTTCAACATATCTGGATCCGATGTCTGGAATGCTTGATGAAGATGACCGCCTTAGAACCACATTCATTGTAACACACGCCGCAACAGGAAGACTTGCAAGCAGGGAGCCTAATCTTCAAAACATTCCGGTCAGAACTGATGAAGGAAAAAAGATCCGTGAACTTTTCATTGCTGAAAAAGGAAAGAAACTTATTTCTCTTGATTATAGTCAGATAGAACTTAGGATACTGGCATCTTTAAGCGGTGAAAACGAATTCATTGAAGCTTTCAACAATGGCGAAGATATTCACAAAAGAACCGCTGCCGCCATATTTCAAACAATACCGGAAATGGTTGACGCTAATATGAGAAGACACGCCAAAGCGGTCAACTTCGGCATAATTTACGGAATGCAGGCATATAAACTCTCAATAGACACAGGGGTTGATATAGGTTTCGCAAAGAAATATATCGACAACTATTTTGCATGCTATCCTAAAATAAAGAACTTTATCGACTCCACTATCAGGAACGCCAGAGAAAAGGGGTTCGCTGAGACTCTTTTAAAAAGGAGAAGATATATTCCTGAATTGTCAAGCACGAACAGAAACATTGCAAAATCAGGTGAAAGAATGGCCGTAAACACTGTCATTCAGGGTTCAGCGGCAGATATTATTAAAACAGGAACTCTCTATGTCCACAAAATGCTTTCAGAAAAATATCCTGACGCAAAAATACTTCTTCAGATACATGATGAACTCATAATCGAGACATGCGGAGATTATGAAAAGATCGCTTGCGACTCTGCCGCTGAACTTGCTAAAGCAGGAAACTTCATAAATGTTGCACTGGATGTAAATTATTCAACTGGAAATAACTGGTCAGAGCTTAAATGAGTTTTTCATTACAGGTTTTACAAAAACTTGAAATAATAACCCTTCCTGATATATTTTCTATGCTTTTACGATATTGATAACCTTGAATTGGAGGATTCTATGCGCCACATTTTTTTAATGATCGCGATTCTTTTTTCGTTTTCACTTTTTGCACAGGAACCATCTCTTGTTCCGATAGCTCCCGCAGAAGAAAAGAAAGAAGAGAAGAAAGAAGAGAAAAAAGAAGAGAAGAAAGAAGAAAAGAAGAGTGATTATCAGGATTTATATCAACAATATCTGAACAAGTACAATTCTGATCAGAAACCTGCTCAGGCAACTGAACCGGCTCCGGTTCAGACAGCTCCGGCTCCTGCTCAGGAACCTCAACCGGTAGCTCCGGTAGTCGAACAGCCGCAGGAACAGCCGGCACCAGTTACAGTTGCTCCTGCTCCTGTAGCAGAGGAAGTAAAACCTCCCAAAGAAATTGTTCCTATAAAGCCATTCGTGGTTAAACCATACTTTAACCTTTCTACATTCGGTGCAATAAACAATGCCATTCGTTTTTTCGGCAAGGACTCTCTCTCATCAAGTTATAAATTTGCTCTGAACAATGCCATTCTTGATCTCAAAGGCGGCAACAAAATGTTCGATTCAAGGATACTTCTTGATTTTGCAAAAGGTCTTGATACATCAAAAGTCATTGCAATCAATTATGAGCACGATCCTTCTTTGGAAACAGATGCATCAAATCCTCTTGAGCTTGATGTAACACCGAATCAGCCCAATGCACTTGACATATTAAGGGATGTTTCTCTTAAAATGACCCACCCGACATATAGAAAAGACGGTTTCGGGATTAATCTCGGTTTCCAGGCAGGAAAATTCAACATGCCTTTCGGTCTTGAAACTCTTTATGATCACGAGATCACTTTCAGCAGTAACTCATATATGAACTCCGTTTTTCTGGGAGAGGGTTTCAACGATCTCGGATTGACTCTCGGTGCGGACTTTCTCCTTTCAAATGAAATGAACCTCGGTTTCAAATTCTTCCTTTTCAACGGTTCAAACGAAACCATGCTTGACGGACAGGACAAATTTCAGGATCCTGCTATCGGATTTGATCTCAGATTCAAGTTTGACAGCAAATTCTATACTACCGTAGCATTCTCATTCATCTGGGGAAGCGTTTATCACGACTATGACGAAACGGTGAAAGATGGTATTTTTGACACAACGAACGGAACATATCTCAACGAAAAAGAAGAGATCGAAGCTGATAAAATAGAAAAAACAGCCACATCAAATGATTACGCATTAAATAAGAAAAACATTCTTCTCTCGATTGGTGCGGATCTTGGATATAAACTTAACGACAACATTTCAATCGGTCTTATGACACAGTTCGCATTTTCAAGCAGATCTCTCTTCAACCCGCAGAGAATTGATGAGAATGGAAATTCCCATATCGATGCAAATCAGAAACTTAACGATGACGGCGATGGCGATCATCTCAGATTTCTCAGAGATGGAAGTACAAATTTCTGGGGAACCAGCAATTATACAACATGGGGAATCTTTGCAGCACCTTATACCAAACTTTACATGTTTGACATAATGGCCCGCATCAGCTACAACAAAGCACCTTACCTCTATAAATTCCTTGAGGACAGCAATAATTCTTCAATGGCATTTGATCTTGACATCGTTTATAATTTCTGTGATTACGGTGCTCTTTCACTCACCTACACTTTTGTAAAGGAAGATATCAACAAGTATGATAGTGATTACAACGATAAAAACAATTTAGATGAATATACATACATCAAAGACGTTTTCAATCACAACATCATCGCTTTGAATCTTTTTGTAAATTACGATTTCCTCTGGGAAAAGAACTGATTCCTAAAGATCTTCCTCAGTCATTTTTCTATAGATAGTTCTCTGTGAAACATCAAGAAGTTCAGCTGCTTTTATTTTGTTCCCGTCAGTATATTTAAGTGCCGCGGAAATAACTTCTTTTTCGATCTCTTTCATCGATTTTTCGCCTATTTTAAAGCTTAAAACCGGGGGAGCGGATTGTGTCTGCTTATTCTCATGCCCGTTTTCAGATTGACTTGCTCCGGCAAGAATCATGCCGGAAGTAAGAACATATCTTGCTATGAAATTCTCAAGTTCTCTTACATTTCCCCTCCATTCCTGTTTAACAAGATCCTTTATCATTTCGTTATCAGGATAATGGGGCTGTTTTTTATACTGCCTGCACAATTTATCAATAAAATGTTTTATCAATTCAGGAATATCCTCTTTCCTTTCTCTGAGAGGAGGAATGGTAAGCGGGAAAACAGAAAGGCGGTAATAAAGATCTTCTCTGAACTTTCCTTTTTCCACTTCTTTTTTAAGATCTTTATTGGTTGCGGCAATAATCCTGACATCTGAAAATACAGGAACCGCGCTGCCTACAGGAAGATATTCCTTTGACTGAAGAAATCGTAAAAGTTTTTTCTGTAATGAAACAGGCATTTCGCCGATCTCATCTATGAAAAGCGTTCCTCCTTCAGCAGCACCGACATAGCCGGGACTGTTCCTTTCAGCACCTGTGAAAGCACCTTTTTTATATCCGAAAAGCTCTGATTCCATTAGAGATTCGCTGACAGCTGCAGCATTGAAAGCCACATAAGGCTTGCCGGCCCTTGAACTTTCTTTCAAAACATGTTTAGCAAGAAGTTCTTTTCCTGTTCCGCTTTCCCCTGTTATGAGAACAGTTTCTTCTGTCTTTGCCACCTCTGATGCATTTCTGAGAAGCTTTTCCATCGCATCGCTTACATAGACAATTTTATATCTGTCAGTGTTGATAGAACGGATCTCTTCTTTAAGTCTTTTATTTTCCTTTATGATAACAGATGTTTCTATTGCTTTTCCCACCTGTTGAAGAAGAACTTTGAAATTTACCGGTTTGGTGAGGAAATTATATGCCCCTTTCTGCATTGCCTTAACTGCGGTTTCAACATTTCCATAAGCAGTTATCATTATTACAGGAATCATTGTTTCAAGATCTTTTACTGCATCCAGGATATCTATTCCGTCAAACCCGTCAGGTAAAGCAAGATCGGTGATTATAAGAGAAATTTCTTTTTCAAGTTCTTTAATTATTTTAAGTGCTTCTCTGGCATTTGAAGCTGTAAGAACGGTGTATCCCGATCTTGAAAGGATTAGCTTCATAGAGTCAAGCAAAGATTCTTCGTCATCAACAACAAGGATTTTCTTGTTCATAAAAGACTCCTTAAATAAAAACATAAACTGCGGTGATTGTAGCTTTTTTGTTTAATTACTGCAAGTGATTTCTTGAAAACGACTCCTCTTTGGAATATAATGTATCCGTATGCAATTTTGGAGGTAGCAATGAAATATTTTTTTCTTTCAGCTTTAGTTATTTTCTGCTTAACAGGATGTGGTGAAACAAAACCTGAAAATGTTGAGTTGACCATATCTCTTTCGTTCCCTGAAGGTGTAACATGCAAAAGTTATGGTCAAAATCTTCATTTTACTGTAACGCTATATAATTCTGAACAGAAAAAAACTGATTCGAAAGAATTTCCATGTACACCGGAAACAGATGCTCTTGCTATGTACGTTGAAAAGGATATTTATTATTTTACTGTTGCGTTAAAAGACACAGATGACCTTAACAAAAGTTACAACTCGGGAACAGTTGATCTTTCAAACGGTGATGTTGAAATAAAAATTGAAATGGAAGAATATCAGGGCGGCATCACTTTTAGATGGAAAGAGTCTGATTGCAAAGATTTCGGTATTAATAATCTGAAGTTCACACTCGAAAGTGATGACGGATATGTCTCTTCCGTAATATGGGGAAAAGAAGAAAAGATTGAAGACTTTGAAATCCTTTGCAGTGCAGAGATGCTTGAAATTGTTAACATTCCTGCTGTTTTTTATACTGCATCAGCAAAAGGGTTCAGAACTCAGGAATCAAAAATCCCAAGAATCGTTTATTCAGTTTCTGATAAATTTAAAGTTGTTTCAGGACAGGATCAGAAAATTGATATAAATGAATATAAAGAAGTTATGGTGTCTGATATCAAAATAACCTGGGAATTTGACAGCAAAAGTATTGCGAGCTGTGAAGATGCCGGTATTGTTAATATAATTGCTTCGCTTATTTCAAACACCGACACACTTTCTGAAGAAACCTCTTGTGATAACAGTTTCGACCCGTTTTATTTTTATGATGTCCCTCCTGGAGAGTATGAGTTTCTGTTCAGAGGACTTGATGACTCTGAAAAAACACTTTTTGAAAACTCTGAAGAAACCCAGGAACTTGTCGTAGAAAAAGGTTTGATCGGATCAGAAATAATGAAAATAAACATTCTGCTCAAAGAGAAATAACCTAAAAAAAGGAGAACAATATGCTTAACAAAAAACAGCTCGATAAAATCAAGAAAATCCTCAACGAAGAGCTTGCCGAAATTGAAGAAAGAAACCGGGAAAAAGTTAATGAAATGGAAAATGAAGGTGATGCGGAAACTTTTCACGGTGACGAAGCGGATCAGGCAAATTACCTTGAGCACAGGAACAGGCTTCTCCGCCTCCGTGACAGAGACAGAAAGCTGATAAACAAAATCCGGCAGACACTTGAAAAAATTGAGGAGGGTGATTACGGAACATGTGAATCATGCGGCTGTGACATCGGATTTGAAAGATTGAAGCTGAGACCTGTCGCATCTCTTTGCATAGAATGCAAGCAGGAGGAAGAAGAAAAAGAGGAAAGAGACAAAAACCTGAAAAGAAGATGATCTTGAGAAGCTATCCTTTATATAAACGGAGTGTAAATTGAAATCCTTAATTATTGCGATGCTTTGCGTTCTCTCTTTTCAGACACCTGATATACTGACAAAGATGATCAACGCCACATATATACCTGATCCTGTCGTCGTTGTTGAAGGTACTGATGATAAAGGAACTCCTGTTATTCTGGAATACGAAAAAAAGACCGGAACACTTCTAAAACATTCGGGAGAGAGAGAGAAAGGAGAAAAGAACACAGATTTTGATCTTTTCCTTAAACTCTTCTTCTTCCCCGGTGAACATACTGCTCCTGATACAATTAAAAAAGCATATGAAAACATTGCAGGGCTTTTAAAAGCAAAAGGAATAAAAACAGAGAACTGCATTGTAAGTACCGATAATTATAGCGGTGATCCGGTGATCAGTATAGGTAAAGAAAAAAGATTTACAAATTCAAACGAGCTTACCGTTTTAAAAGGATCATATCTTCCGGCAAGTCTTACAATAAATGAAGAAACCGTCATTTTTTCGCAATACCATAAAAGTGTTTTTCCCGCTGCATTTCCAGGCAGAATCGAATTTTACAGCAATGGAAATCTTATAAAAACATGGTTGTTCTATCGAAAGGAACACCGGTAGTGATCCTGTGTGGATAAAATGACCAGAAAATTTGCTTCAGTTCTCATTCCCAGACCGGAGTTATCACAACTATCTTATATTATCCCTGAAAATCTTGATATTAAAACAGGTGACTGTGTAGAAATCGAATTGAGAAAAACAAATGTCTGGGGAATAGTATCAGAAATATCTGCTTCACCGCCACTTGAAATGGAAGGAAAACCGTTGAAACCTGTTCTTGGAAAAATTCTTTCATCTCCTGTTTTTGCAGACAAAATAGAAACATCTCTTATAAAATGGATATCAGAATACTATTTCTATCCTTTCCCCAAAATTATCAAGCAGATATTTTCACCATTAATAGGTCCGGGAAACACTATAAACGGTTCATCCGATATTCAGAAACACCTTTCCTCCCTGTGCAAATGCAGTCTGCCTGAAAAAACAGAACTCAACATCTATCAGAAAAAGATCGTTGATTCAATCCTTAAGAGATGGGATGATTTAGATTACAAACCTGCACTTGTTTTTGGTGTCACCGGAAGCGGAAAGAGCGAAATATTTGCTGAACTTTGCAAAGATACAATAAAAAAAGGGAAGCAGGTGCTCTATCTTGTTCCTGAAATAGGACTCACTTCAAAGGCTCTAGAACATCTTATCAACAGAATCGGTTCTCAGGGAGTAATACTTCACAGTTTCATGTCAAAAAAGAAACGGTTCTCTTCAATATACTGTGCGATGTCAGGAGAAGCAAAAATCATTGTCGGGACTAGGTCCTCGGTTCTTTATCCGTTTTTCGATATAGGTCTGATAGTAATTGATGAAGAACATGATTCAAGCTACAAGAATTTTGAACCGCCTTATTTTAACGCAAGAGATTATGCGGTCATGAAAGGGGCACAGCTCAAAATTCCTGTAATTATGGGAAGTGCCACACCATCTTCAGATTCATGGCACAATGCTTTAACAGGGAAGTATCAACTTGAGATCATTAAAGAAAGAGCCAACAACAGACCTCTGCCTGAAATTAAGACATTTCCGTACATAGGGGATCTCTATCTTCCGTCAGATATGATCTCCATGGTCAGAAATTCCATTTCATCCGGAGACCAGACACTGTTTTTCCTCAACAGAAGGGGTTTTGCGACTCTTGCCCTGTGCTCAGAATGCGGCAAAACAGTAAAGTGTCCAGGATGCAGTACAGCTTTGATTTACCACAAAAAAAAAGGCTCACTTTTATGTCATCACTGTAATTTTTCAAAAAATGAGTTAGTCTGTCCCGAATGCGGATCACCCTTGCGGTTTGAAGGTATCGGTGTAGAAAAACTAGTTGAAGCAATATCTGAATATTTCCCAGGCACAGAAATAATCCCGTTTGACAGAGATAACCTTACAACACTTTCCCTTTTCGACAAAGCTGTTGAAAATATATCAAAAAACAAAGGCAGCATCATTGTCGGAACAGTTATGATTTCAAAAGGACACAATTTCCCGAATCTCAAAAATGTTATAATAAAATATGCTGATTATATTTTAAGTTTTCAGGATTCAAGGGCTGCTGAAAAATGTTTTCAACTTATATCACAAGTAGCCGGAAGAGCCGGAAGATTTGACACAACCGGTGCCGTTTATGCTGAAACAGTTTACCCTGACCATTATCTGTGGAAATATATAAGAAACAACGATTACGAAGGATTTATGGCAGAGGAACTGAATTGGAGAAAAAGACTTTCGCTCCCTCCGTTCACAAGAATGATTATTATCCGCATTTCAGGAAAGAACGAAAAAAAAGTTAATGATCTGGCAGAGACTCTTCATAATCAAATAAACATCTCCATTGAACACGAAATTAATAATAATATCATTCTGTTCCCTGTATCAGAACCGCCTCTGTCAAAAATAAAGAACCGTTTCAGAAAGAATATAACCCTAATATCACCGAAAAACTCTTCCAACCTTAAAAAATTAAATAAAATAATTAAAGATTTACCGTCTTTTAAAGGTGTTGCGGTAACTTTTGATGTTGATCCTTTGAATGAAACATGATCTTTGATTATTTAAAAACGATCAGGTCTATACCCCTTGATTTTTCAGAATATTCAAGGTCATCAAACCGTGAAATAATTATAAGTGTCGGTAAAAGCGGTTATTTCATGTACAGATCATTTATAATGGAACACCCTTTTGCGGCATCTCTTTCCAGACTTATAATAATTCCTTCAGGGACTGAGATTGATACAGAATTTTCCGATGATACCCTCTTCTCATCTCACCCTTATATCACAAAACACAGTTTTCATGCCTGTGATGAACTGTTTAATTTTATCAACCGGAATCTCCCTGAAAAAGTTACAGTACTTTTAAGCGGAGGGAGTTCGGCCTTAATTGAGAAAAGTCCTGATCCAAAAAAAACAATAAAAACAAACGAGTATCTGCTTAAAAGTGGATTCAGCATTCTTGAAATGAACAGGATAAGGAGTGAAAGCTCACTTATAAAGAACGGGAAACTTGCTGAACTTTTTCCATTTATAACATGGCAGGTCTTTGTAATGAGTGATGTTCCTTTTGAAAATGGTGAAAAAATAGTCGGAAGCATGCCTTTTTTCAGAGATGACCTTAAAAATACAACTTTATTCAAATGTGCCGATTCAAATACACTTCACGATCACATTCTCTCTCTTATAAAAAACAGCGAATCTTTCCGTAATTTTACCGGAACAGTTGATGAATTAACTGATATAGCCAAGGAATTCTTGAAGAAAAAAACCGGGAACCTTCTTGTTACCGGGGAGCCTGCACTTAAAATTGATCACCCGGCTCCAGGCATAGGAGGAAGAATGTCCCACCTTGCTTTACAACTTCTGCCTAACATAGAAAAAAACATGAAATTATATGCCCTCAGTTCTGACGGTGTTGACGGCAACTCCGGTTTTGCCGGAGCTGTAATTGAAAATGTATCGGGGAGTTCATTTAATATTGCTGAAATTGAGAGTTCGCTTAAGAATTTTGATTCGGCAACATTTCTTAATAAGTATAATATGACCTTGAAAAGTGGTTATACCGGAATTAACTTGAATGATTTTGTGATATTATTAAGAACTTAGTAGCAGTATCCCTGAATACAAGGCATTCCTGAACAGCATTCACTTA
>CAZVWR010000047.1:0-24981 GCA_964630905.1 uncultured Spirochaetales bacterium
AATATGTTCATCGGATGATGGCGTTTCAAACGATTTGTGCGGTCCTGTAGTTTGTGACGGAATAGTCAATGATTGTGTAGGTTTTACTGATGATGAGGTAGTAGCTCCTCTGTGTGAAGAAGGTCTTACATGTCACGGAAATCTTGGTTGTCAGGAATAAAGAAATTCTTTAGACATTAAACCTGAAATTTATGATATCGCCGTCTTTGACGACATATTCCTTTCCTTCAAGTTTATAGGCACCGGCTTTTTTGCACTCTGCTTCAGAGCCGTATTTTATGAAATCATCATAGAAAATGGTCTCGGCACGGATGAATCCTCTTTGAATATCGCTGTGTATTTTTCCGGCGGCATAAACGGCAGTTGTCCCATGTTTAATGGGCCATGCACGCACTTCATCTTCTCCTGCAGTAAGGAACGAGATAAGTCCCAGAGAATGATATGCACTTTTTATGAATCTTATTTTCGCACTTTCAGTAAGTCCGTAATCCTTAAGAAATTCAAGCTGTTCCTGCGTGTCAAGCTCTGAGAGTTCTATTTCTATCGGAGCACTGACGCAGAAATGTTCAACACCGTCATTTTTGAGTATTTCCGCAAGTTTTTCAGGAACTTCCATTTTTCCTTCAGGCTGATTAATAAGAACAATGATCTTTTTCATTGAAAGAAAATTATAATTTGAAACGAGTTCCGCTTCATCCTCGGTTATTTTCTCAGCAGGAAGCTCACCGTTTTCAAGAATGGTCTGAAGTTTTTTTAACACATTGATCTCCGGAGGATTTTTCTTTTCCTTCATTTCCCGCTCAAGCCTTCTTTCGACAACGACAAAATCGGTAATTATCAGGTCATCTTTGAGTTTTTTGTACTCTGTGAGCGGATCAACTCCGTCTGAAGTCATCAGCGAATCGAAATTCCTCAGAACAAGAATAAGAAGATCTGTTTTCTGAACCATATTCTTTATTTTCGGACTCACCACAGTTTCTTTTGCATGAGGAACAGAATAGTCACTGAGTACAAATTCCCCGTAAGTTTTCTTTTTCGGATTATAAATTTCAGATAACTTGTCAATTCTTTCATCGGGAACCTTGATCGTTCCCACAGTTTCTTCTTTCTTCCCACTTTCAATTCCTGTAAGTGCCTGAAAAACCGAACTTTTCCCCGAAAATGGAAGACCGATAAGCGCTGCTCTCATTTATTTCTCCTGATATATCTTAAATTGTTTAAAAATCTCATCTGCTCTTTTTTCACATTTTTTTAAATGTTCATCTATCTCTTTTTCTGTTGCAAAATTATAGAACATGTCAATAAGCGTTTTCTCTCCGAGCAGAAGATCAATTGCCGGAATATCTTCAATGAATTCATAAGGTTTTGTTCTGAAAAAACCGGATTCACCAATCATTTTCCTGAATGTCTGAATGATCGAGATATAAGCTCGGAGCGGTTTAACAACTGATCTGTCTGTAAGTGCAATATAAACGCCCCCGCACCTTTTCATTGCCTGCTTCTGAAACATAGGTCTGAATTCAAGCGGAATGAATGTTAAACCCTCAATTTTCAATTTATCCAGCTCTTTCTTGAGTATGAAAGGATCAATTCCGGGAAATCCTGCAACTTGAAAAGGGAAAGTTGTTCCGCGACCTTCTGAAAGTTCGGTTCCTTCAAGAAGACATCCGCCCGGATAAAGAACTGCGGCATCAACTGTCGGCATATTTGGAGAAGTCGGCATCCATGGATAATCATATTCGTCCATGAACGAATCTCTTTCCCAGCCGGTAACCATTTCAATTTTCAAGGGAAAATCGTATTTTCTTAAATTGTGATAATATCGGGCAACTTCAGCGGAGGTAAGTCCATGCCGGTGAAAGAGGGGGAAATATCCGACAAAACTTTTATATATGCTGTCATCAAGCACAGATCCTTCAACGGTTCCCCCTATCGGGTTTATTCTATCAAGAATTATCAGTTCTTTCGGATGGTTATGAAGTTCATCCATGAACATCGCCAGTGACGCAAGATAGGTGTAATATCTGCTTCCGACATCCTGAATGTCATAGACCGCAACATCAAACATGTCAAAAAGGGCAGTATCGGGCTTAAGAGAGTGTACAGAATCTCCATAAAGTGAAAAAACAGGTATATTGCCGATCTTATTCTCTTTTCCTACATTTTCCATGTCCTGCGCAACAGGGAAATAACCGTGCTCAAGTGAAAATATTGCAGTGACATTCACCCCTGCTGCAGTCATTTTTTCAACAGTTGAAATTCCTGATCTGTCAACGGATGTATGGTTTACGATCAGAGCCGTCTTTCTGTTTTTAAGCGAACTGAAGTTGAAATTGTCGGCACCCTGAAACAGTTTCTTTTTCATGGTGTCATTCGGAGGGTTCATTTTCGCTGTCTTCGGAAACAACATGAACAAAAGCTTTCTTTGTTTTCAATGTTCCGATAACAACATAAGCTACACCTGTGATATAAATAAGCCACGGGAGTATTCTGATAAGTATAAGCCCGAGAAAAAAGGCAAAAGAAAAAAGCATAATAAGCTGAGCAGATCTGGAAGAGGGCTTTTTTAATTTCGGATATTTGAAAGGGATCAGAAGCATTATTGAATGAGCCATCATCATCCCGGCCACAATGTTTACAGTCAACAGGAACTGAAGATTATTTTCAATTGCAAATATCATGTAAACTGCAATCAGTCCACCTGACATTGTAGTGGTCAGTCCATAAAAATATTCCTTATCATCTGATTGGCTTACATTATATTTTGCAAGCCGCACGGCACAGAAAACGACATAAAAAGCACTGGCGGCGACTGCATAGAAGCTGGCATCTGAAAAACCACCGGCAACTTGTGCATTAAAGTAGGAGAAAACAAGTATTGCGGGAGCAAAGCCGAAAGAGATAAAATCGGAATAGGAGTCAAATTCCACACCGAACATACTCGATACTTTAAAAAATCTTGCGGCGGTGCCGTCAAGTTTATCCATGACACCTGAAAGGAGGATAAGCCATCCGGCATCAATATAATCACCTTTGATGGAATAAAAGATTGAAGTCAGACCGATAAGCATGTTTAAAACTGTGAAAAAATTGGGAATCAGAACTTTAGGGTTGTTTTTTATCATTTTAGCCCCGGAGTTATAAAGATTAAAATTGAGGTCTATTCGTTTTCAAGTTCATCAAAACTTTCGTTTGCATTCCGTTTAGTTTTTGAGTCCTTGTCTTCCTTTTTGTTTTCCTGCCCCGATCCTTTCTGGGTGTTACCTTGTGTTGAACCCTGATTGTGTCCCTGTGCCGGTTTAGCATAGAAAACTCTTGCAGGAAGCTGGTCGGGAGGCGTATTCTGCTGAGTCTGTTGCTGCTGCTGCTGTGGCTGCTGTACCTGTTTTTTTGCAGGAGTTGTGCCGGTCATTCTGCCGACAAGTGAGTTTACAAGGTTGGATGATGCGTCAATAAGTTTGTCGTTATTATCCGCTACAGTTTTATCTGCAAAAAGGATCTTTCCTGTGCTTACTTCAACGATCTTGACATTTATGACCAGACTTGAATTGAACTGCTGTAAAGTACCGATCATTACAGATTCGGTGTTAAGGAGTTTACCTGCTTCGATCGCTTTTGTTGTGTCGGTGACACCTGTCTGCTGGAAACCCTGTTCGTTAAGGATCTTAACGACCTGCATTCTTTCAAGAACTTCAAATTCTCCACAGTTTACAAGTTCTGTGACGACCAGATCTGTCACCCCTATTGCAAGATCGGGAGCGACTTTGACCGGTGAAAGTTCGAGCACAGCTATTCTCATTTTTTTCTTTGCCAGAAGCGGCTCAAAACCTGTTGATACCAGAAGAAGTATCAGCACTGAAAAAATTGAAAAAACTCTTTTATTCATCTTTATCCTCCAAAGATTCAAAAACGATCTTTGTAAATAATCCTCAAATATTGAAAAAAGTCAATTTAGTTACAGTAAAGGAGCGCCTGAAAATCTGGCAAATTAATTGCTTTTATGTAAATTGTTGTAAGTTTATTGAATTCATTCTTGAACTTGGAGATTATTATGATTAAAAAGATCGTTTCGGTTTTAATGCTTATTCTGCCGTTCATGATGGCAGCGGGCGAAGTTTATTTCTATTCAGGCGGAAAAAAGATCGTGCTTGAAGAAAATTTTTCAAATTCGTTCCATTCAAAAGAAACACCTGCATACAGATTCCCGAAAGGTCACGCGATCAGGGCGAACAGGAATCTTTTTGTTAAGATCCCCGGAACACCTTCTGAAAAAGAAGCACAGAAATGGTGTGAATCAAACGGA
Source organism: uncultured Spirochaetales bacterium (assembly GCA_964630905.1). Taxonomy (GTDB): domain Bacteria; phylum UBP6; class UBA1177; order UBA1177; family UBA1177; genus JAGOEX01. The sequence goes on from CAZVWR010000047.1 coordinate 4,304, forward strand.
TTGAAGTTGATAAAACAGTATAAATACATTCCGGACTGGTATCTTGTTTCATATTCAGGGGATACAATAAAAAAATCAGCTGAACTTGTGGAAGGAAGGATCGTTGAGCAGGCGGAACCGAGTTTTTACATACCTCTTGAACTTAAAACTTATGTTCCGGCTGACGAACATTTTTTCAAACAGTGGCATCTTCATAACTGGGGAGGAGCGGCAGATGGACTTACGGGTGATGACCATGCCCATGTTGCCGAAGCGTGGAGTGTCATGAGACATTTTACCGGAAAAATGGGTGAAGGGGTTAAACTTGCGATAATTGATGACGGTTTTGACCTTGATCACGAAGATCTTGCGGGAAGATTTCTCCCGGGAAAAGATTTCATGGATGGTGACGATCTTCCATATCCGGGGCCTCAGGGTGCTCACGGAACATGTTGTGCCGGAGTTGCAGGGGCAAAGACTAATAATGATATTGGTGTTGCAGGAGCCTGCCCCGACTGCATGATAATTCCGATAAGGATGAACATGAACAGTACTTCAGGAACACTCGATTCAATTGCAATAGAATCTTTCACATGGGCGGTAGATAATGGTGCTGACATAATTTCAAACAGCTGGGGTCCACCGGACGGAGGAGGAGCAGTTGCAATGGGTCAGGCACTCAAAGATCTTGTAACGAATCTGACAACTTCAGGGAGAAACGGAAAAGGGATAATCATCCTTTTTGCGGCAGGTAACGGTGGCGAAAGCATTGAAGGTGACGGTTTTGCAAGCAACCCCGATGTTTTTGCGATCGGAGCATCCACTGCGGCGGGTAAAAGATCAAGCTATTCCGATTTCGGCAGTTCTCTTGATTTTCTTGCTCCAAGCAACGATGTGGATAACAGCGGAGGGGGTGACGGCTGGAGTGGTGGCGGGTATATTGACGGAATATGGACGACAGACAACACAAACGGCGGATACAACCCCGGACAGCTTGCCGGTGACACAACAGGAAAATATGTAAGTGAATTCGGCGGAACATCTTCGGCATGTCCGCTCGGAGCGGGGATAACAGGACTTGTTCTTGCGGCAAACCCTGCTTTGACAAAGGATCAGGTCTATGACATATTCAAAACCACCGCTGATAAAGTTAGCAAGGGTGCAGTCAATCCAATGGAAAATGATTACGATTCAAACGGGTTCAGCACTCATTACGGCTGGGGCAGACTCAATGCATGTGAAGCAGTAAGAATGGCGTTTGATATGGCGGGAAAAAATGTTGAAGATGTGATTTGCGGTGAAGACATTGAAACATCTGACAATGACCCTGTAAATCCCGACAAAGAGACTCCGGTCAGTGATAACGAAACGTCTGTGGATGATGACGAAACCACAGATGATTCAAACCTTGAAAATGATGATGTTGACCCTGTCGGAAGAAAAGCAGATGACGGATGCTCATGCAGTTTTGTAAACATTTGATAATAAAGGAGAATTATGAAACATTCAGCAGTTTTTTTCTTGGCAGTTTCCCTTGTTATTGCGGGCTGTGCGGCAAATGCGGCAAATGACGGAAAAAAAGAATCCGCCCCGGTTGCAAAGTGGAATTACCCTGAAACAAAAAGAGAAATCGTGGCCGATGAATATTTCGGAACGAAAGTGGAAGATCCTTACCGCTGGCTTGAGGAAAATGAAAATTCTGAAGTTCAGAAATGGACAGAGGCACAGAACAATTTCACCGAAAAAACAATTTTTGGCTGGGAACAGTCTGATAAAATGGAAAAGAGACTTTCCGAGATCTGGAATTTTGACAAAATGCAGACTCCCGTGAAAAAAGGGGATAAGCTTTTTTACAGATTTCAGGAGGGTTTGCAGAATCAGCCGGCTCTTTTTGTGCAAATGGCTGACGGCACAAAAAAAGAACTTATAGATCCAAACACCATAAATGCTGAAGGGACGACCGCAATGGACTGGTGGTATGCTTCACCAAAAGGGAAGTTCATCGCATATGGACTCAGCGAGAAAGGATCGGAGCAGTCAGTTCTTCATGTTGTGAATGTCGAAACCGGTGAAAAAGCTGATGAACCCATTGACGGCTGCAGATATGCCTCTGTCGGCTGGCTGCCTGATGAAAGCGGATTTTTCTATTCAAGGAAACTTGACGGAGACAAGCCCGGAGAGATCGACACAGAGCAGAGCATAAGATTCCACAAGCTTGGAACACCATCTGAAAATGATGAGATAATCGCAAAAGCCACATTGAAGGAAGGGATAATCGTAAGCACTATAGATAACGAAGGGAAGTGGCTCCTTATCTCTGAATATATGGGTTCAAGCGGGAAAGCGCGGCTTGAAATATATAACATTGAGAAAAAAGAGAAAAAGCCGGTCGTGGATAATTTTGACGATATTTATGAAGGTGAGGTATTTGGCGGACATCTTTATCTCAAAACATCAAAGGACAACGCACTGAACTGGAAAATCGAGAAAGTGAACTGTGAAACTCTTGAATGGGTTACGGTTGTTCCTGAACACGAAAAGGATGTAATAGAATATTTCGGATTTTCAAACGGGAAGATAGTCGTTCTCAAAATGCACGATGTCGCAAGCAGAATAACAGTTGTTGATATTGACGGTAAGAATGAGATCGAAATAAAACTTCCGGTTTTGGGAAATGTTCAGGGAATGTCATCCGAACACAGCAGTGATGAAATGTTCATAAGTTTCTCAAGCTTTGCGTATCCTCCGGTAGTATTTCACTATTCTTCAGGAGAACTCAAAACATTCTGGAAAGCCGATGTTCCAGTCGATGTGAAGGATATCGTGACCGAGCAGGTAATGTACGAATCAAAGGACGGAACGAAGATCCCGATGTTCATAATTTACAAAAAAGGTCTTGAAAAGAACGGTTCAAATCACACATTTTTAAGGGGTTACGGCGGATTTAATGTCAGTTATCCGATGTATTTTTCAGCAACCAATGCCGCATGGATCGAAACAGGCGGAATAATGGCAATAGCGAATATCAGAGGCGGCGGAGAATACGGAGAAAAATGGCATAGAGACGGTATGCTCGACAAAAAACAGAACACTTTTGATGATTTTGCCTATGCGATGAAATATCTTGCTGATAACAAATATACAAACCCTGAAAAGCTTGCGATATGGGGCGGAAGCAACGGCGGACTGCTCACAGGTGCAATGCTTACACAGTACCCTGAACTTTTCAAAGCGGCAGTTGTCGCAGTTCCTCTTCTTGATATGCTGAGATTCCACAAGTTCCTCATCGGAAGATACTGGGTAAGCGAATACGGTTCAAGTGATGATGAAGAACAGTTCAGATACATTTTCAAATATTCCCCTTATCACAACATAAAAAAAGAAGGTAAATTTCCTGCCGCACTCATCACAGCAGGGGAACACGATTCAAGAGTTCACCCGATGCATGCAAAGAAAATGGTCGCCGCTTTACAATTTGAGAACAGATCAAACAATCCGGTGTTTCTCTGGGTTGACACAAAAGCAGGACACGGACAGGGAAAATCAACTCAGGCAAGGATAAAAGAATCAGCAATGGAACTTGGTTTTTTTCTCAGAATGCTCGGTGTAAAGTAGCTTTCAGGGTTTTATTTACAGACTAAATATTGACTTTTTGATTTATGAACTTAATATTATTACGGTCTTTTTATGAGGAGCAGTCATGGAAATCAAAAGGATACTTGAGCTGAGAGCCAGGATTGAAAAGGCTTTGGCGTCATATATGGGTGGAAGCGAGAAATCTCCTTTTGATAACAGGGATATAGGTTATATCAACCCCTCAGCGGATGTCTATATCGACGGGAGAAGACAGTTGATATTCATCGAAACCCCTGCTATGATCGAAGATTCCGTTAAGATTGATATTGTTGATGACAACCTTGTCTTTTCTTCCGGGAAAAAGGTTTCAAGGCATACCGGCAGAAAATATCTGCAGATAGAAAGGAAAATAGGTTCATATACAAAAAGAATTCCTCTTGCGTTCAAAGAATCTGAAGTTGTTTCAGTAAAACAGAGTTACAAACTTGGTGTCATAAAAATTGAAATTGAATACGGTGAAAAAAAATGAAAAGAACAGCAATGATCATCATCGTGATAATGGCGGTTGTTATCACGCTTTATGCAAAAGAGGCAAAGAAAGCTCCGGCTGAAGCTGAGGTTTCGTGGAACAGAACAGATAAGGGTGTGACCTATGCCATTACATTTGACAGGGAATACAAAATAAACAAATCGGCCCCGTTCAACTTTTATCTTCTTGACAAGGATAAAAAGGAGATAACAAAGGTGAAGTGGGATCTTTTTACTTATGAAAATGATCTGAAATATGTTTTTGTGTCTGATAAAAAAGAGAGTTTTGCCAAATACTGGTTTGTAGCTTGCAAATATCAGAACAACGAAGTGGTTTCATGCAAAACCTTTTCAAATACAATAGAGATTAAATAACCGGAGGAAAACATGGGTCTTATCAGAGGCATCGCTGAAGCTGTAATGGAAAAAGCCAAGCATGAGGTCAAGGATTACCTTATAAAGTTCATGGAAGAGGAAAAAGAGAAGGAAAAGGAAAAAGAGAAGGAAATTGAGAAAAAACCGGAAGAAATAAAAAAACATGACGCTGCGCCGGCAGTTAAAAAAGAATCTGTCGAAGTTGAAAAGATCATGGAAGAAGAAGATGATGACGATGAGATCCTTCCTCTGATAGAGCCTGAATTCATAAAGTTCAGTTACAAGGTCAAACCGAAAGATTTTACAATTCCCGGTGAACTTGCAGACATAATAAAAATGCTTCCGGTAGAAGAGTTTGCATGTTTTGTGAAGCTCATGATCTTCGTTTTTGAACAGAAAAAGAATTTCGGATATATCGGCAACACTTTAAGAAGAAAAATAGGTCTTGAGTCGTTTGAAAACGAAAAGTTTGATAAGACAGTTGAAAACCTCGAAAAATACGGTGTCCTGAAGATTGAGCAGGTTTCAGACAACCAGAAAACTTTCATTCTCTATGTTCCTTTTGATGAAGAAAATATGGTGAAAGCAGAGTATCAGAAACCTGAAAAACCGCAGCAGAAAAAAGTTGAGAAGAAGCCGGTTAAAAAAGGTGAAGAAGAAGAAAAGCCCGTTGAAAAAGAGAATGACCAGCAGGATGATATTCCCGGGAAAGCGGTTTTCGGAATGGAAAACGATGAGCTTTACAAATCATACAGAACATTTGTATCTCTTGAAATTGACAAAGCTAAAATGAGGGTCGGAAGATCAAATTTTGACAAGATATATATGGAAGCGGTCAAGTACATTGACAAGAAATATGGTTTCAAAGTGCTTTCAGATTCCGAAAAATTCAAGGAATATCTGACCAATTACTATATTTCAGCATTTGATATACCGACATTTGAAGCCTGGAAAAAAACAAGAACGTAGGAGTTTGAATAATGCTTGACAGCCGGATATTATTGAAATCATTAAATGATCTCGAAGTAAGAATAATGCTTTGCAAGAGTGCTTTTGAATGGGAGCTCCTTGCAAAAAAATATGTAGATATTGAATCGAACATAAATAATTTCTTCAAAAAAAAGAAGATCCCTGAAAATTTTACAACAGCTCTTGACAGTCTGAGAGCATCTCTTGTGCAGAAAAAAGGGGAATTGCCGCCAATAGACCTGTCTGATTTTTTCAAATAAATTCAAGTGATTATATCGTACAACATTTCAAACATGTTTTTTTCTTTGACAAATTTATCCCATTAAGTATAAAACGCTCCTGTCAATTGGGCGCTTAGCTCAGCTGGGAGAGCATCGGCCTTACAAGCCGGTGGTCGCAGGTTCGAACCCTGCAGCGCCCACCATTGATCTTTTCCAATTGAGGCGCGGTCGTAGTTAAGTCGGTTATAACGCCGGCCTGTCACGTCGGAGGCCGCCGGTTCGAACCCGGTCGACCGCGCCACTTTTTATTCTTCAAATCTTTATTTTTTCTGATATCATCAAATTGAAGTTGTTTTTGTGGAGCAAATCATGCTGAAACCGGCCGGATCACTTATCAGCTATATGTCAAATCTTGTAAAAACTCATGGCGGAATCAACTGTGCACAGGGGATCCCCGGGTTTGCACCGCCAAGTGAACTTCTTCAGAAACTTGTTGAAGTTACTCAACGGAATGTTCATCAGTACAGTGCAGGGAACGGATATCCGCAATTAAGAGATATTATCAGTTCAGATATAACAGGCTCTGTTGGGCTTGAGAGTTCAAATGTTCTTATAACAAACGGTGCGACCGAGGCGATCTCAACCATTTATCTATATTTAAGACAGATGTTTTCTGCAGGCATGACAACTCTTTCGTTTGATCCGGTTTATGAAAGTTATTCCAATCTGCCGAAAATTTATGGTGACAGATTTATATCGCAACCACCGTGTGATGACGGTTCATTTGATATGGAAATGTTTGAAAGAACTGTTAAAAATGAAAATGTCAGACTTGTTATGATCTGTACTCCCGGAAATCCTTACGGCAGGATCTGGAAAAAAGATGAAATAGATTCCGTTCACAAAATATGCCGCGATAACGGGGCTTTTCTTCTTGTTGATGCAGTTTACAGTGATCTTTATTTTAACGAAAAGACCTATCTTCCTTTTGAAAAAATGGATGAAAATCTGTTTGTCGTTTCTGCTTTTTCAAAAATGCTGTCGATCACCGGCTGGCGGATCGGATATATCGTTTCGACCAGGCAGCATATTGATAATATTGCAAAAATACATGATTATACCGGTCTTTGCGCTCCTTCTTTGCTTCAAGTTGCTATTGCTGAATACTTAAAAGAGAACAATTCCGGTGCAGAATATCTTGAAGAACTTCGAAAAAACCTTACCGCTTCTTTCAATAAGGTGCTTGGTGTTCTTGAAAATTCGGGTTTTGTCACTCCTCCTGTTGACGGCGGATATTTTATCTGGACTCAGATCCCTGAGAAGTTTGACAGCGGCCTTGATTTTGCCCTTGAGCTTTATGAAAGAAAGAAAGTGGGAGTTGTTCCCGGCATTCATTTCAGTGAAAACGGTGGCAGAATGATAAGGATAAGTATCGCTAAACCGGTTGATGAAATTTCACAAGCTGTTGAGAAAATTCGTGAATTTGTCAGATCTTTCTGAAATATGATCCCAATGAAGGAACATTCCCCGATTCAAATTTTTTTCTGTTTGAAAAATTGTTGAAAGCTTTCCAGACCTCTTCTCTGGTATGTGCGTTTAAAAGATTGTCCATTCCACCGCTAGTCAGAAACATTGTCGAAAGAGAAGCAAGTATCTGAATATGCGGATCATTTGTTTTTTCTGATGAAATAAGAAGAACAATGACTTTCACCGGTTCCTTGTCGATGCTGTCAAAATCGATCCCTTCCCTTTTTATTCCGACCGCTATCTGAACATGGTCGATGTCGTCTGTTCTGGCATGAGGAATTGCAAACCCTTTTTCCATTCCGGTGCTTATTACTTTTTCTCTTTCAAGAACTTCACCAATGACCTTCTCTTTGTCTTTGATCAGACCTTTGGAATGAAGGAGTGACACAAGCTCTCTCACGATCCCTTCTTTTGAATTACTTACAAGATTCATATTAATGCATTCAGGATCAAGAATGGATGCAAGATTGAAGCAGTCTCTGCAAACATGTCCGGCAGAAAGCTCTTTCCTTATCATTTCAGGGAAAGTATCATTATGAACCTGTTCAAAAAGATAGTGAAGCTTGACAAATGCTTCATAAGTTATTGTTTTTACTAAAGGCACGTCTTCTCCTGAAGTCACAAAAACTATTTTATCCTTGTGCTGAAGCATCTTTATGAAGATCTTGTCCTTTCTAATCTGATATATTTTGTGATCAATCTCCATCATATAGATATAGAACCCTTCCTTGCTGAAATAATCCCTTATCTGTCTTACAAGGGCGATGGTGATAAGTTCTGAATTGAATGAGTACTCTGTTTCAACAGTGTCTCCGGTGACAGGTTTTTTTCTGGTCCCCCTCTTTTTGATAGAATATACGGCACTTAATACCGGTGGTGACACCAGTGTTGTCAGAAGTGTCATCATTATGCTGACACCGAATATTTTCTGATCAAGTATCCCGTTTGAAAGACCGATGCCTGCGATTATCAGTGCAACTTCACCTCTGGGGATCATTCCAAGTCCGATCCTTGAAGCTCCCAGCTTGTTAAATCCCATGAAAAGTGCCGGGATTCCGCAACCTGCAAATTTTGCGATCACAGCTCCTGCCGAATATATCAGACCAAAGAAAAGTATCTCTTTTGAAAGAAAAACACGAAGATCGACCATCATGCCGCTGACAGCAAAGAAAAGAGGGATAAAGAACATCTGAAGCGGATGAAGAGTTTCCTGAATGACATAACTTATATCGGTCTTTGAAAGTGAAAGTCCTGTTACATAAGCTCCGACTATCATTGCAAGACCCTGCTGTTCAAAAATGCCTGAAACGATCAGAGCAAGCCCGAGTGAAAAGATCGATATAATGCTTCTGTCTTTAAATTTCTTTAGCAGATTTGCGATTTTTTCGGCAAAAAGAAGTCCGGTCGCAGTAAAGAGGATCCAGACAGCGATCGCTTTGAAAGCTATAAGAGATATTGAGCCCCACTGGATGGATTCTCCCGAATTGTCCATCATTGCTCCCGCAATACCGATAGCAATTGCAAGAAGTATTATGCCGAGTATGTCATCAATGACGGCTCCTGCAAGGGTTGTAACTCCTTCAGGCGAGTCGAGAGATCTTTTTTCTGAAAGAATACGGGCTGTTATCCCGACAGAAGTTGCGGTGCTCATTACTCCCAGAAAAAGGACGGCAGGCGACATGAAAGGAAGTCCAAGGAAGTACATTCCTGTAAAAGCTCCGATCACAAAAGATGCAAATACACCCCCTATTCCGACAAGGCTTCCCGCAAATGAATAGCGGAGGAACATTTCGATGTCGGTCTCAAGTCCCGTCAGAAAAAGAAGTATGATAGAAGCAAAAGTCGCCATTCCGTAAAGTTCTCCGGAAACCGGCATGAGTTCTGTTACGGGAAGAGGGAACATTCCGTGAGGAAATCCTGGAATAGCAATGCTTCCGAGAAGGTACGGGCCTAAAAATATTCCGGCAGACAGTTCTCCGAGGACTGCAGGGAGCTTCAGTTTTTCAAAGATTATTCCGAAGATCTTTGCCGCTGTGACAAGAATTGCTATCTGAAATATCAGAAGCATCATTTTTTCAGTCATCTGGTCACCCTCTCCAAGTTCTGATCCGGATAGAGGGAACTGAAGGAAGAATACATAGAACGGAAGCAGGATTCGAGTTACATATCTCATTTTTGTCTCCATGACAGAAACACCAACGGGGACTCAAGCTACTCAGGTATTATTAAATTTCAAGCAAAATCTCTTGAATAATGAGGAAATGGTGTGAAAAATGTCTGAAATTAAAAGGTTTTAAGAATTAATCTCTTTCAGTTGCGTTCATTTCAACGAAATCTTTGATCCTTTCAAGTCTTCTGAGCATTCTCTTGTTCTGATAGATTGATGATTCAAGTTTCTCATTCTCCGCCTCAAGCTCGAGAATTCTTTTGTAAATGTCTTCAAGGTTCTGTTTATACGCGACATTTCCTTCCTCATCCTTGACTTCTATTATCTGACCTTTTTCAGCCAGATTTTCAACACAGGTATCACACAAAACCTCGTTGAAAGCGTTTATAAAATGTCTTTCATAGCATTTTTCAGCAATTTCAACAACTCCGCATCTTGAACATCTTCTCGAAAATTTAAGCATTGCTTTCCTCCACATATTGAATAAATAAAAACTGTATTATTTTATGCAAAACATTATATTTGTAAAGCTTTTAATGGGGCGGACGCCGGTAAAAGCTTGCAAACACTGTTTTTTTGAGGTGAACCATGGCTGAGAATTTTATCACTGACATTATTGATGCAGACCTTAAAAGCGGAAAGCACTCTGCAATTGTTACGAGATTTCCACCTGAACCGAACGGATATCTTCACATCGGTCATGCCAAATCGATATGTCTGAATTTCGGTATTGCAAAACAGTACGGCGGAAAAACACATCTCCGTTTTGATGACACGAATCCTGAAAAAGAGGAAGTTGAATATGTCGAATCAATAAAAAATGATGTAAAATGGCTCGGCTTTGACTGGGGTGACAATCTTTTTTATGCATCTTCATATTTTACGCAGCTTTATGACTGGGCTGTTGAAATGATTAAAAACGGCAAAGCTTTTGTCTGCACTCAGACCCTTGAAGAGATGAGGAGAGACCGCGGAACGGCAAAGGGGGCAGGCGTAGAAAGTCCCGACCGGAACCGTTCAATTGAAGAAAATCTCGATCTTTTTGAAAGAATGAAAAACGGTGAATTTAAGGAAAATCAGTATATGCTCAGGGCGAAAATCGACATGGCTCACCCCAATGTTCTTCTCAGAGACCCTGTCATGTACAGAATAAGACACGCCGAACATCACAACACCGGAAACGAATGGTGCATATATCCGACATACGATTACGCCCACGGTCAGAGTGATGCGATAGAAGGGATAACCCACTCGATATGTACGCTGGAATTCGAGTCGCATAGACCGCTTTATGAGTGGTTCCTTGAAGCGATCGGAATTGAAAAAAGACCTCAGCAGATAGAATTTGCCCGGCTCAATATTACAAACACAGTGATGAGCAAAAGACTTTTAATGCAGCTTGTGAAGGAGCACCATGTAAAAGGGTGGGACGATCCCAGAATGCCGACAATAGCAGGAGTGAGGAGAAGGGGTTATACGCCTGAATCCATTAGAGATTTTGCTGAAAGAATAGGTGTTGCGAAAAGAGAGAGCATCGTGTCTTTAGACCTGCTTGAACACTGTGTCAGGGAGGATCTCAACAAAAAAGCAAGCCGCTTCATGGGTGTCATTGATCCTTTAAAGGTTGTCATAACCAACTATCCTGATGATTTGACAGAGGAATTTGAAGCGGTCAACAATCCTGAAGACGAAAATTCGGAAAAAAGAAAAGTGCCGTTCACCAAAGTTATCTATATCGAACGGGAGGATTTTGAAGAGTTCCCGCCACCCAAATTTCACCGTCTTGCTCCGGGGAACGAGGTTCGTCTGAGATCTGCATATTATGTCACCTGCACCGATGTCGTTAAAGACATATCGGGTAATATTGTTGAGATACACTGCACATACGATCCTTCCACAAAAGGGGGATGGTCAAGTGACGGCAGAAAAGTCAAAGGGACAATTCACTGGGTAAGTGCCACAAATTCCTTGAAAATTGAAGCACGCCTTTATGAAAATCTATTCACCAAGGAAGATCCGTATGATTGTGAAGAGGGGAAAACCTTTCTTGACAACATCAATCCCGAATCGCTTAAAGTTGTTGAAGCAATTGCCGAGATCAATCTGAAAAACCTTCCATCAGGAACCCGGTTCCAGTTTGAAAGAGTAGGATACTTCTGCATAGATCCTGACACAAATAATGAGAAAATTGTTGTCAACCGCATAGTCACGCTCAAGGATAAGTGGGCTAGAATGCAGAAATCACAATAAATGCCCGACACAGAAAGTTAAACAAAAATAGTTCTTGTTTTAGTTTTCAACAGTAATATAATCTTTTATTGTGAATGGTGTTGATGATACTTTTTTTAAATAGCGGGGGTGTTTAATGAAAAAAACAATTCTGAGCTTTTTTGCAATTTTTTTCCTTTTTGCAGTTTTTACAGGTTGCGAAAATTCCAAAACCAAGCCTAATCAGGACGATGAACAGAACGATGACTCAGGCAATACCGGCGACACAGGAAACACTGGTGATACCGGCGATACCGGAAATTCCGGAAACACTGGTAATACCGGTGACACTGGCGATACTGGAAACACAGGTAACACTGGCAACACAGGTAACACAGGTAACACCGGAAACACTGGAGATACTGGAAACACCGGAAACACAGGCAACACGGGCAACACAGGTGACACAGGTAACACTGGAGATTTACATGCAATTTTCAATCTCGGACCTCATTTTGTAAATATAATTGATATAAAAGAAGGAGACAACGGTGCACCGAGAGATTTCAGAATTTTTGAGCCGACAGGTGCAACAGGCCTTGTTCCCGTTGTTCATTTTCTTCACGGATTTCAGTTGAAAAATACATACTATGATGATGTTCTCATTCATTTGAGTTCACACGGATTCATTGTTGTGAGCGGACAATCGGAACATTCGCTCATGGGAGGCGACACAACCATAGTCGAAGCAACAAAAGTTGCGGCATTCATTGAGTGGATAAAAACAAACCTTGCGGCAAAACTCACAGGAATGACCCCTGATTTTGATAATTTTGCAGTTTCAGGGCACAGTCGCGGCGGAAAAGTGACAAACCATGTTCTTAACACCAGTCCTGCGATCGCAAAAGCATTTTTCGGACTTGATCCCGTTGATGCTCCGCCTCCATTCGGCGGCGATGATCCAAGTTTGAATAACCCTGTGCAGTTTCAGGGAAAATCGATGTTCCTCGGAGCAGAAAAAGGGCCTGAAGGGATGCAGGCATGTGCTCCGGCAGATCACAACAGCGTCAATTTTTATTTCGGGTTTCCATCTCCAAGCCGTCACATAATCGCCGCAGGAGTCGGGCACATGGACATGGTTGATGAACCCGACCTCAAAGCATGCGGAACGACCTGCTCTCTGTGTGCAGGAAGCAAAGACAACGCTCTCAACACACAGTTTCGAACTTATTCAGGCGGACTCATGGCGGCATTTTTCAGCTCCGCACTCAAAGGAAAAACTGAATATGAAACACTCCTCAACGACTTTATGACCCACCCATTTCTTACAAAAGTCTCGGAAAGTAAATAGGGCGCGATAAATCGTGCCCCTACACCACTCCACCATCTTGACCCCATCCCAAACCCTTGCCCCTGAAGGGGAAGGGCTTTGCTCCCCTTGCCTTCAGGTAAGGGGTTGGGGGAAAGGTCGGTAATCCTTGACCTCACCCTAAATCCCTCTGACCCCATCCCAAACCCTTGCCCCTGAAGGGGAAGGGTTTTGCTCCCCTTGCCTTCAGGTAAGGGGTTGGGGGGAAAGGTCAAAAATCAGAATATTTTTGCAAATTACCGAATTTATAATAAATTATTTAATGTTGTTACTTAAGCAGGTGTTGAAATGGTTGAAAAACACAGTCCGAAAGTCATATCTGCAGTGAAAAGCAAGAATGTCTATAGATCTCTTTATGGACCAGCAATTGAAATGAGAGAATCACCAACTAAAGCAGAAGCAATTTTATGGAAGCATCTTCGTGGAAAGAAAATGGGTGTAAAATTTAGAAGACAGCACATTATTGATAGGTTTATTGTTGATTTTTACTGTGTGCAAAACGGACTGGTTGTTGAGGTTGATGGAGATATTCATAAAAATCAGATAGAAAGGGATAAAGAAAGAGAAGTTGTTTTAGAAGGTTTGGGGTGTAAGATTCTAAGATTTACAAATGAAGAAGTTGAAAACAACATTTCTAAAGTGCTTAAAAAAATTATGGAATTCATACAAGTTAAGACCTCACCCTAAATCCCTCTGACCCCATCCCAAACCCTTGCCCCTGAAGGGGAAGGGTTTTGCTCCCCTTGCCTTCAGGTAGGGGGTTGGGGGAAAGGTCAACTTGCATCCCGAATTTATTTAGGTATAATATAACCCGTTTTAATGATTGTGTAATGGGGAAGGTCATGAAAAAAGTAATCATTCTTGTAGTTTTCGCAATATTTATGTTTTCCTGCAAAGGGAGTATCGTTCAGCTCACAGCAGTTCCCGATTTCGGGGATGGAGAGAACAACCAAACAGACAGCGACTTGTCCGACGAAGATTCATCGAAGTCGGATGACGACTCAGGAAACACAGGCAACACCGGAGACACAGGAAATACCGGCGACACAGGTGATACAGGCAATACCGGTGACACAGGAAACACAGGCAACACCGGAAATACAGCACCTGACGACGATGAAATTCCCGACGAAATAGGCGGCGACTGCACCACAGGCGACAAAAAATGTGACGCAAACAACACACATGTCCTTGAATGTATTGCAGAAAAATGGGAAAATGCCGCTGACTGCACCGATCCGCTCAAAATGTGTGTCGAAGAAGCAGGCGATTTCATTTGCAAAGACCTTGACTGCACCCCCGGAACAAAAACATGCCAAAGCGACGATGTCTATACATGTGATGCAGACGGAATGGGCACCACCATGAGCAAAAACTGCACAAACACACAGTATTGCGATGATACAAAAGACCCCGTTGACTGCGCCGACATGGTGTGCGATCCCAATGAAGTTAAATGTGAAACAAATACACTTTCGGTTTGTAATGATAACGGAAGTGATGAAACGACAAAAGAATGCAAGGACGGAAGTGTTTGTGATGTGAGTTTGGAAGGGTGTGTGTTTACTAAAGATATGAACTTAAACAATTCAACTGCAAACAGAACAGGGAGTAGAGGAAATTTCTTTAATTGTACTAAAGATGTAAATGTTGTGGAGTTTGCCCAGGGATTGGATTTTAATGGAAGTAAAGAATTAACTTGGGCCGTTTACGAGGATGAAAACGGAGACAACACTTATCAGAAAATTTTTGAAAAATCAGAAACTGTAAATGGAACAGGAGAGAAAAACTATTCAACGGGTCAAATATCAGTCGATTTGAAAAGTGGCAGAAAATATATATTTTTCACTATGTGGGAAGGTGATGCAGGATTTGTTTATGGAAATATTGGAACACATCCAGTTGATGTCGGGTTTGGAAGTTCTACGAGTGGTTATTCTGGCACTTTCTTGGGAACTTTAGAGAATTCTTTGAATAATCCTGGGAATTCAAGCTATGCATATCAGCAAGTGTTCAAATTTGTTGAGTGACTTCTATTTCCTTCTGAGAATGAATTTCACCGAACCCTTTAATTTATAAATAATATATTTAAGGGCTCTATTTTTAAGATAAGTTCCTGTAGCAGCTTTCTCAAAGCCTAATCTTTTTGAAAGGTTATAAAAGTATTTTCTTTTGTAGTAAGAGTTAGAACAGTCTCTATCCTTATAAACATACTCTGCATATTTAAAATCAAGATCATTTATGTTAAAAATATCGCTGATTTTTTGAACAGCAATATATCCAACATTATTGTTTGAAACAACTAAAGAGATGCCTTTCTCGTCATTTATTTCAGGTCTGTAGTTTCTGTATCCCCAAAAATCTGCAATTGTTATTTCGGAATGATGTGAAACTAAATACTTGCAATTATAACAGCATTTTCTCAAATAAATGTTTTCACTCATAAACCCTTTATAAAAAGAATCAAATTGCCAAGGAGTGCGATATTTTTTATTGTTAAATTCCACATCTAAGTTAATGTAATTTCCAGACCACCCATCATTTTTCGCACGAAATTGAATGTTTTTTATGGAATCCTTTTTCTTTTTTTCAAGATATTCAAGATGTTCTTTAAAAAACTTGGCAGAAGGAACACCGTGGCAGATAAAGTCACATGTTAACAGGTATTCAGATTCAGATTTCAGGAATCGTTTTAATCCATGAACCTGACAGGGAGTTCCACAAAAAAGCACTTTCCTTTTTTGATCAATAAACTTCTTAACTTCTTTAAATGTATCCTTCAAATTGCTTTCTACATACTTGCTTTTTCTAATATCTGAAATATCAGATCTATCGGTATTTGTATGAATAATTGACTTGGTTTCCGCATCAAAAATTGCTCCGAAAACTACGCCACCATAATTTAAAACAGTTTCAGACAAAGCAGAAAACGCACCACCTGATGAACTTTCTGCCCTAATTTTCTCATCTTTATGCCAGCCGTAAAAAGCAGCTCTTTTGTTTTTAATTTCTTGAAAATTGAGAACAGGGCAAACATTTTCACATTTTTTACAATCGATACATTTTTCATGATCCACAACAGGAAACATAAATCCTTCGTCATCAGGTTCCATTTCAATGCAATTTTGAGGACAGATGCTTTTGCAAGCAGAGCAACCGGTGCAGGAATTTTTAATATTCTCAATCTGGAGTTTATCTTTGGCTAAACCAACACTTTCTTTAATAAAATTAAATGATTTGTTTTTGAGTATTTGTAGTTTTTTGTTTACTTCATCGTATTCAACACTCTGTTTTAAAAGCAAAATGCTAACGGGATTAGTTTTTTTAACTATTCTTGATGTTAAGTTCAGGTTTTCCAATAAATTTAGAGGTCTAGCCATTTTCTGTTCATCTATTTCTAAAAAAGCAAACTGTTTCTCAAATATTATTGAAAATGAAAGTCCATGAAAAGAATCAGTTACAACAAAGCTTGATTTGGAAAAAATATAAAGAAATTGATTTGGACTGACATCGCGGAGTACATTTTTATACTTCCAATCTCTCATAAAGCTGTCTGTTATTACAACAAGAGGTAATCTCATTTCTTTTGCAGTAAAATTCACCTTTTCATCAATGTTTTTATTAGATCCCAGTCTGTAAAATAAAATGAATTTCTCTGGAAGGTTAGAATACTTTTCAGCGATTTGCAGCCACGCTTCCTTGTCTGTTAGAAAAACAGGGTCAAGAACTTCTTTTGCTTTGATTCCTGTTAATTCCTTAATTATTTTTATTCCTGTTTTTTCCCTGCAGGATAAGGAATTGAATCTTGATAAGTATTTTGCAAGAACCTCCTTTTTATCTTCTTTTATTTCTTTCATTCCAAAACTTGGTGCGTAAGAGACTCTAACAGTTTCATCTTTGGTGAATGAAAGGAAGTAAGCAGTGCCGTCTGAATTTAATCTGTCAGGGTTAAAAACCTGATCGCTACCGGTAAAAACTATATCAACGTCTGGAGGATCTTTTAAAAGTTCTTTTTGACTTGAGTATGGCTTTGTGAGTTCAAAGTTCTTTAAAATAAAGTCTTTAAATGATCTATATTTTATAGCTTTTTTTCTTATTCCACCCATTGAAACAAATAATGCAATAAGTTCTTTAATGTTTTTTGGAGGTTTTATCAAAGCTGATGTCTTTTTTCTTTCATCTGAAACAAAATCGATGATCTTTGTATCGTCTGAAAATGATTTCAGTGTCTTGTAAAGTGAATAAGCCTGCAAAACAGCTCCATAGTTCTTGGAGGCGTGAAAAGTTATTAATCTGATTTTCATTTTATACCTATAAAACTTCTTAAAAATTTCTTTTCTTCCAAATTAAACCCGAATGCCCAAAGCAGGACAGAGTATTGCATAATGAATATTGCGGTCATTATTAGAAAAGATATGATGTTCGCATCGATAAAATTTTTAAAGATCAACACAGTAATTGTTGGCAGAAGAACACATATCCAGGTTCTTCTAAAAATTTCTCTGAAAATCCTGAAAACATCTAATTTTATTACTTTAATGTAATAAATGTTCATTGCTATAATATTAACAGCAATAAGTCCTGCGGCTGTTCCAACTGCTGCAGCAATATATCCAAAATATTTTACACCGAAATATGTGATGATGAGATTAAAAATTGCCATTATTACATGAGCGTATGTTTTGAATTTTATTTTGTTTTTCACTCTGATTATCGTTAAGCAGACATTTTGAATTATTGGAATAATTGTCGGGACCATCAAAATAAGCGCAATTATATATGCATCCGAAAAATCATCTCCGACCCACAGAAATATAAACTCTTTGCCAAGCACAAAAAAACCTGCCAGAACAGCACCCATAAAAACGAACTGGTATCTTCCTACTTTTATAACAGTGTTTTCCAGTTCGAAATTGTCAGCATTGTTTGCTATTTTATTAGATATTGTGGGAAACATTAAATTTGAAAAAGAAGTTGCAAACTGCTGATACATATTCCAGAGTTGCAATGATATTGAATAAACCGCTACAGCGGAAGTTCCGATCAATGCGCCAATAATTATATTATCAACATTTCCATTAAACTGAACTGCTAAAGTATAAATAAATATGAGAAAAGAGTAGGTCAGTGACTCAAAGAAAAGTTTTTTGTCAAAATAGTGAAGTTTGAAATTTATTTTTATTTTTTTCTTAACATAAAAGAATTGAAAGAAGATCGCCAAAGTAACAACAACGGTTTCTATAAGAACAAGAAAAACGGCATTTCTATAGTAAGAAATGATTGAAAATATAAAAACTATTTTAAAAATCACTCTGAAAAGTTTTATGCTGTTTCCAAATATAAAGTGGTTGCTCCCGATTAATATCCCGAAAAAAACTTTCTCAACAATGTTTAAAGACATGTTTAATATGAGTATAATAAAAAGCATTTCGGCTAGCTTGATTTCTTCTACAGTAAAACTTTTCCCAAAGATTTGAGGTATAAACGGATAAAAAACTGATGAAATTGATATAAGAAATATAATTATAAATGCTGTCTGAATAAACGCCATTGCAGTATAATTCTCGATCTTTTTATAATCGTTTTCTGATCTTATTACAGAGATATATCTGATCACAGTACTACCGATCCCAAGATCAATAATTGCCAAAGAAGCTGAGAATGCCCCGATCGCTTTATAAACTCCGAACTCACTCGTTCCTATCATCTGAAGAAGAAATGGGGTAACAAAGAGACCATATATGCTATTAATGAAAATAATTATATATGAAATTATTGCACCAATTGAGAACTGTTTGTTGTTCATTTTAAAACTGTCTCAAGTGATTTTTCAGCTATTTTGCTATATAAAAATTTGTTGACTCCCTTTTCAACAGCCACTTTTTTCATTTCATCATAAAGTTCTTTATTAGCTATAATTTCAGATAAAACTTTCTTTATTTCTTCCACACTGTCTTCATAAAGAAACTTACAGTTCCCGCCGACATCAAGATGTTCCATTCCTTCCCAATATTTAAAAACTGCTGGAATTCCACAAGCACAAACCTGTTCAAAAAGAACTGAGTGTGTTCCTGGGAAAACCACAAGATCAGAAGCAAGAAAATAATTATAAGTTTCTTCCGCCTTAATCCAACCGATAGATCTTGTTTTCTTGTTTTTTGACAATTCTTCAATTTTTTCCCTGATTTCATCCTTTGGTGAACCGAAAACAATCAACTTAACATTTTCGGGTTTCATTTCTGAAACTGCTTTCATTAAAAGGTGGATGTTTTTAGTTTTATCAATCTTTCCACCAGTTACAATCAGAAAATCATCTTCTTTGATGTTGTGTTTTGCCCTTATTTCCGATCTGATTTTTGATTGGTTTTTAAAATCAATGAATTCATCATCACCTCCCATTACAAGCAAATCTGATTTTTCAGGTTTAATATTGAAAACTTCCTGCATATACTTCACTCTCCAGGGAGTAACACCATATACTTTTTTGTAATATCTCTGCATATACAAATTTAATATTTTATAAAGAAGTCGAAGTGCTCTAGATGTTATCTTGTTTTTAATTCTCGTATTAAAATAATCCTGATGATTGTCAGCAATTACAACGCATTTTTGGTTTACTGTTTTTACATATTTTACAACTTTTAAAATTGAAATGTTCGAAAGAGCATGAACCATTATGAGATCGGGTTTTATTTCACAGATTAGATCATAAATGCTGTATATTCTTAAAACAGCAGATATTTTTACGGGAAAGAATCTAATGTGTTCAAGACGGATAATCCTTTGTCCGTCATTTAATTCATAGTCCTCTGCGGGTACAGAAACTATTCTGCCGTTGTCACCATGTTTAATGGTTGTTGTAATTACGGTTACATTATGTCCCATCTTTCTGTGGTATTTAGGCAAAAGATTGTCCTGATAGCCCCAGTAATCATTATAAGGATCTTGTATACAGAGATGAAGAATATTAAGTCTTTTCAATTATTACTCCATACTATTTAATTAATTGAATAAATTCTTCTATATCTGAAAAAAGATGCGAATTGGCTTTTATCCAGCTTTCAGGTTTGTCCCACCACTTAAAATTCATTAAATATTCGATTTCTTTATCATTGAATCTTTGTCCAATCTTTTTTGCAGGCACTCCTCCATAAATGAAATAAGGTTCAAGATCCTTTGTAACTACGGCCCCTGCTCCAATTATAACTCCGTCAGGTATTTTAACGCCTGCCATTATTTTGACTCCGGAACCAATCCATACATCATTGCCTATACAACAATAAAAAGAATTGTTTTCATCACAAAAGCTATTTTCATCAAACTTATTTTGTTTTACATATGTAAATCCGGACTGTTTTTTTAATGAAAAGAAAGATGGATGTGTAGAGACAAACTTTTTTGAAGGGTGCTTTCCAATAACTATTTTAACATTATCTGCTATGGAGCAATATTTCCCTATTTTACACATTGGTAAAGATGTTTCTAAACCAATAAATGTCGCGTATCCAACTAATGAGCTAGATATGCAGGCTTTTTTATGTATTGTGTTTTTTCCTTCAAGTATAGTCTTAAAATTTATTTTACAACTGGCATCTATCCGTGAATTTGTGGAAATGGATAGCTTTTTAATAATAAAGAACCTTAACACGCTTTTTATTGATTCGGCAAAAAACATTTTACACTCCATACTGTTTGTTTTTCGGGCACAGCCATCCCATAGATTGCTAAACCTAAGATATTCTGCTTAAAAATCTCTGTA
>CAZVWR010000048.1:0-24347 GCA_964630905.1 uncultured Spirochaetales bacterium
TTCCATTAAAAGTCAATCCTGTGCAAATAGCATTGCAAAACTCTTCTGATCCGTTTTTTTCCCCGTCATCACAAGCTTCAGTACTGTTTTTAATTCCATCTCCACAGTAGTGGCATTGTCCGCTTATTCCCATACAGTCACTATTGCATGTCGCAGCGGAAATATCTTCATAATAATTTTTATCACCAAATTTTATGTCACATAACATATCATTTGTATAGGATTTGTTTTTATCACATATCTCATCACCATCTTTTACTCCGTTGCCACACTTCTCATCGTTTCCAGTATTACCTGAATCTCCTGTGTTACCTGAATTTCCAGTATTCCCTGAATCTCCTGTGTCCCCCGTGTCTCCTGTATTACCGGTGTCTCCTGTATTACCGGTGTCTCCTGTATTTCCTGTGTTCCCTGAATCACCTGTGTCTCCTGTGTTCCCTGAATCACTGACACAGATATGATTAATACATTTAAGTCCGTTTTCGCAGTCTGATGTTTTAGAGCAGTTTTCACCGACACCGCTTTTTGTATTGCCGTTATCTCCGCAAGAAACCATAAAAAGAAAGACAATAAAAACGCATAAAATTCTCGACATTTTTATCTCTCCTGAAAAAACATTGC
Source organism: uncultured Spirochaetales bacterium (assembly GCA_964630905.1). Taxonomy (GTDB): domain Bacteria; phylum UBP6; class UBA1177; order UBA1177; family UBA1177; genus JAGOEX01. The sequence goes on from CAZVWR010000048.1 coordinate 622, forward strand.
TATTAATCTGCCAACCATTTTGTCAGAAATATATCCCATCCACCTGCGTTGGTGTTTTCTCCAAGAACTCCATATGTTCCACCTGTAATAAATAAATTATTTTTTTCATCACTTTTAATTGAATATCCGATGTTGCTCTGATCTGATCCCCATTGTTTTGTCCATATTTTATTTCCATCGTCTGTAAATTTAGAAACAAAAACATCCTCGGGACTCAGCATGGTTCCTGCGTTAGTATTCCCGTCAAGATCTCCGAGAGTATATCCTAACACAAAAATATCTCCTGTGTTCCCGACAATAACTGAAAGACCGCCATCATTTTCATATGCACCCCATTGTCTAGTCCATTGCTTATTTCCGTTATGGTCATACTTGGATAGAAAGATATCTTCGTTTTCACTGGAATTTATATTGCCGTCAATACTTCCTAAAGTTTGGCCTGTGATGTAAACGGCACCATTATTATCTGTAGAAACGGAAAAGGCCAGATCCGATAAGTTACTGCCTAGAACTCTAGTCCATTGTTTAGTCCCTTCGGAATCTGTTTTTATGACAACAGCATCCTCTTGTCCAAAAGATGCAATTTTATCAATTATTCCGTATACATATCCTGCAATAAAAATGTTTCCATTATTATCTGTTGTTATAGAAAACCCGCAAGCTTCTAAATCGCTGCCCCATTGTTTTGTCCATTGCTTAACTCCATCATTGCTGAATTTTGTTAGAAAAATATTGGCACCGCCCTGTATATTTGAATTACCATCAAGGCCTCCCTTTGTATATCCCGTTACAAGGACAGTTCCATCATCGTTAATGGCGATGGAATGTCCTACATCATCTTTGTCCGTTCCCCATTGCTTTGTCCACTGTTTAATTCCTTCACTATTAAATTTAGCAAGAATTATATCATAGCCCCCTGAATTATAGTTACCATCGAAACTGCCAGCAGTGTATCCAGTAACAAAAACATTTCCGTCGGCATCGGAGACAATACTTTTCCCGCTTTCTTTTGAACTGGTCCCAAATAATTTGGTCCATTGAACAGTTCCGGCAGCATTGATTTTTGAAAGGAATAAATCGTAATCTCCAGCATTAATATTGCTATCAATACCTCCATCTGTATAACCTGTCACATATATATTCCCGTTTTTATCAATTGTAAGATCACTTGGAGCATCATAACCGGATCCTCCCCACATTACTGTCCAGCTATTATTGCCGGTGTTGCCTGAGTTTCCACTGTCTCCAGAATTTCCGCTGTCTCCTGTGTCTCCTGTGTCTCCTGTGTTTCCTGTATCACCTGAATTACCTGAGTTGCCTGAATTCCCGGTATTCCCTGTATCCCCGGAATCATAAACACAAACAAGCCCGATACATTTCAGACCATCTTCACAATCTGCCGTCCTTGTACAGCTTTCGTTTAAACCGCTCTTTGCTGAACTGTTGTCATCTCCGCACGAAACTATCAAAAACAACAAAACAACCATCAATAAAATTAAAAGTTTCTTCATTTATTTCTCCTCCAAAAAATTAAACGCAACGGAAGTATTTTAATGAATTTAAATCAGAATTAAAGTTTTCCAGTAAAACAACAAAGTATATCAGAAATCCGTCAGATTAAAATAAATGGTGTGTTCTTGAAAAAAAGTGAATTAAAGATAAACTGGGAAAAGATTTTCAGGGAAGTGCTGTGAAAAGATTTGCCGGAATAACATTTTCGCTAATTATTTTAACAACTTATTTTTTGTTAGCGACAAAGGGCAGTATATATACACTTTTTACAATGTTCTTTCCGAAATTTCACATTATTCTCTTTATATCAGTGCTTTTTTTCGGAATGGTCTATGCTTTTTTCCCAAAAAAAGAAAGCAAAATAGACGAACGGCTTATAAAACTGCTGTTCTTTATCATCCCTTTTTCTGTTTTTGCAGTCGCTCTTTTCATAAACCGCAATTTTATTGTTGCACCTCAGCCCGATGACGGAATTCATTATGTGTGGATGTCAAAACTGATTTTAAACGGGAAACTTTATCTTGAAACACCCGATTTTTATGAACATTACTATTCAAACTTCATGTTCCATCATGAAGGAAAAACAGTCTCTATATTTCTTCCGGGCTTCAGTTTTTTTATGGCTCCGTTTACATTTTTCGGGATTGAATATGCCTTTAATCCGGTAATTGCAGGGATAAACACATATCTTGCAGGAATTCATGCAGTAAAATTAAAAGACAGATCTGCCGGAATAGTTGCAATGCTTCTTTTCGGGTTTTCATCGGTACATCTACTGCACGGAGGACTGTATTTTCCACACCATTTCGGCTTGATGCTGGTGCTCATGGCAACATACTTGATTGTTCATCGTTCGGATATAAAGAGCTCTCTTTTAATTGCAGGGATACTTCTTTCCATAATGCTTTTCATAAAACCGCAGAATGCGCTTTACACCTATTTTGCTGTATTGATCTATATAATTTTCAAAGATAAAAAGCTTGGGAACATTTTCCTTTTCACAATTCCGTTCCTTTTCACAGGATCTTTGCTCATGATTTATAATTTCCATCTCACCGGCGATCCTTTTGTTTTCATTCAGGATATTTATTTCAACGTACTTGATTTAAAAGAATTCTGTCATCGTCCGGGATTTGGGAAAGGGTGTGTCGGTAATCACGGTGAAACGCTTCCTCCGGAGGGCGTAACTTTAGCTTATGCGACAGGGATAACATTCTTAAGGCTTAACAGTTTCCTTTCAAGAATAACAGTCCATCCATTGATACTTGTTTTCATAATTTTTGTGATATTTAAAGAGCCGTACAAATATTTCCTTTATTATTTCACACCGTTTTGTGCAGTGTTTGCATATTTTACTTTTTATATTGAAGGGAACTATGCCGGACCGAGATACCTTCTTGAATCGGGAGCTCTTTTTGTTATCGCCGCAGGTTGCGGATTTTCTTATGTGTACAATTTTTTATCAGATAGATCAGATCGTACTGCTCAGTTCGTTGCAGGATCACTGACTGGATCCCTGGCGGCAATGATCATCTTTTTTACATTTTATCTAATGCCTGAAATGCTTTTTAAATTTGAAGAAGCCGATAATCTTGCAAAAGTTAAGTCCTTGATAAAAGAAGGAGAAATAGAAAAATCCATTGTTCTTCTGCCACACAGTTTTATTTTCCATCATCATTCCATTTTGAGCGTTCAGGATGATCCTCCGCACGATAAATATGGAAATCTTATTATTTATTCTTTTGGGGAACAGCTTGATAAAAATATTCAGAAATTCTACAAGGGATCAAAATATGATAAAATTGTTAAAGTGAATAAAAATGAAAATAATTTCAGTATTATAGAAATCCCGTTCCTTGAAGATGATGGGAAATACCACACTGAATTTGAAATAAAATTCATCCCGTTAAGAGGAAAGCCGAAGTTCGTGCTGGGGATTTTACACATTAACGAAGCTCCGGTATTTGATTTTACTCCGGCAGAAAATGTTGAATTCCGTCACGGGGCCATAGGGGTTCTTTTTGACAGTCAGGAAGAGTTTTATGAGTTCGAACACAGTGTTAAACAAAACGGAGATTATGAAATTGATCTTGCAATTGTTGAAACCGGCTGTACTGTAAATTTTTCCATCGAAGTGAACAGTGAAAACAAAATAGATTTCCATCCATCAGAAAACGGGATCAGAATGGGGAAAATAACTTTTATTTCAAAGCTTAACGCCGGCAGGAACACATTTAAAATTATTCCGCACGATAAAGGATGCCTTATACTTGATTATATGGATATTTCTAAAACTCCTTGAAGTAGCAATATCGAATTGACAGGGGTGCCGTTTTCTGGTATGTTTAAAGAGAACAGTTCGTTGGAGGTGATTAACTAACTATCTGAAAAACATCAAAAATTTGTTTATTTACTGCAGTTTCGATCTTCTCTACTAAATCACTGGTTGTTGCTGAAACTAAATTGCTTGTTAACTATATTGCGGAGGCGGCTATGAAATTATTTTTATTAACGAATCTAATCTTTCTTGTTCTTTTTTCCTGTTCAACAGCAGAAAAGAAAGAGAGTGCCGGACAGGGAGGGGCTGACAGACATGAGTTGTCAAGTTACTATGATGAACCTGATTCTTCGTCAAAAGAAGGTGATTCTTCAAGAAGGAGCAGATCACTTGAAACACAATGCAAAGAAGGAGATCCTGAATCATGTTATGATCTGGGCACAAGTTACTTCCAGGGAAAAAGAAATGAGTTGGATTATAAAAAAGCCGGGAAGTATTTTTATGAAGCATGTAAACTTGATCACGCAAGGGGATGCTATGTTCTCGGAATGATGTTTAACAATGCTGTCGGAACAAAGAGAAATTGCAAAAAAGCGGATGATTTTTTTATGCGCGGATGTGAGCTCGATGATGAAAATGCATGTGTTTATCTTTGGGAATGCACGGAATCAAAAGAAAAAGGGCGTTTCTTTTTCAGTGAAGATGAAAAAAAAGAGGATTATGAACGATCTGACAGCTCTGATGAATTCAGTGAATATAGTGACTGGTAGTTAATTTTCTGAAGAATTGCCGGCAACCTTTTCAGGGATAAGTATTTTCATGAAATATTTACCGAAAAGAAGCAGCGTAACCGGTGTCAGCAGTGCCATTCCGCCTATCCAGACCCAGACCATTGTGTAGTTGTCTGCCGGTGGAAGAGGGTGCCCATCCTGAAAAGGGGTATATATCTTGACAAGAAGCCCTGACATCGGGCCGACAAAGAATTTTGCGGCAAACCACGGAAGAATTGAAAGAGCGATGTAAGTTCCTTCCTTTCCTTTGGGTGCGATCTCTGCCGTAAACTGCATGAGCCTCGGTGACCAGATGGCTTCACCAATCGTAAAAATAAGGATGAAAAATATAAGCGGCCAGTATTCGGGAGTCGGCGGATTTACTGAAAGAGCTTCCGCAGAATCTGCAAGTCCGAGCCATTTAACGAATATCATTTCACCAAGCACAGTGTCAGTAAGCGAAACAAAAAATCTTGAAGGGATAACGGCAATGAAGCATGAAAGTGAAGAGACTATCGAACCGATGATGAGCATTTTATAAGATGCCGTTTTCTTAGTGAAATATGCAACGACAGGAACTGTAAAAATTATAAGGAATGAGTTTAAGACTCCGTAAATATTGCCTATTTTTGCTCCTTCGCCGAGAATGCTGATCCCGTATTTGGGGAATGTGTATGAGAAATGGAAAAACACGAAACGGACAAAAAGCGTCAGTGCAAGCATGCCGATGTAGACCCAGAAGATCTTTTCAACGACAACTTTCGATATCATATTCCAGACATCAACTGCAGAGTTCTTTACAGCTTTAAATCCGCTGCCGAGCTCTTTTTTAGGCACTTCTGTCAGTTTTCCATCATCAGTCAGTTCAATATTGCCCCGGATAAAGAATGCAACTATCAGACTTACAATTGTGAAAAGAAATCCGATGACAAAGAATAGCTGATATGTCGAAAAATGGAACCCGAGAATATCAACTCCTGCGTTCTCATTGATAATTTTTCCGGCAGAGTCACGAAGAGAGAAAGTGTCCCTGACACCATCGAACATCAATCCGCCGAGAGCATATCCGAGATTCATCAGAACATAGAAAAGACCGAAACCCATAGCCACGGTATCTTTGGTAGTGAACCTTTTTATCGCAACGGATATGAGCGGTCCTACGATCGCAAAACCTATTGCCATCGGAATGAACCCGAGAACAAAAATGATATACGGGTCTGTAATAAAAGACATGAAAAACCGGGATATCAAAAGAAAGACGATACTTATCATCAGAGTTTTCCTGATGCCGATCGTATCTACAACAGCTCCTGTGACCATTCCGATTATAGAAAGCAGGATCGACCACAGCATGATGTAATTGCCTGCCGCAAGATCTCCGACACCGCAATCTGCCGTAAGCCACAGCGTTACAGCAATATTCATCGCCATGTAAGCTGTGTATTCGATAATGTTGTAGATGAACATAAGCCACATGTCACGCGGACTCTGTCTGAGCCCTTTTGCATAGCTCCAGATAATTGCAAGGAATGCGATGAGTGTTCCTGCAAAAATGGAATAGGTAATAAAATCAGTTAACTGCATTAAGACACCTCAGGGAATTATGTTAGAAAAAATAATCAATCAGAAGATGGTATTTGCAACAGTTCTTGCGACAGCTTTTATGTTGGCGGAAACATTTGCAACTTTTTTAGAAAAACTATTATAGATGATGACAGAAGGGATCGCAATGACAATACCTGCAACAGTTGTAATAAGGGCGTTGCTTATTCCTGCCATGGCGACCTTGGCATCAGGTCTTGTCGCAAGTGCAAGATCTGAAAACGACTGCATAAGACCGAGCACTGTTCCCAGAAGCCCGAGGAAAGGGGCGTTAGAACCGACAGTTGCAAAATAGAGAAGAAATTTCTCCCAGTTCTTTTTTTCTATGTCTATTTCAGTACTTACCGTTGAAAGAAGTTTTTCTCCACTGTTCACTTTAGTATTTGAAAGTGCTTTCAAAACCATTTCGGACTCTGTGAATCTGTCAGATTTCAAAACGGTTTCGATATCAGCTTTTCCCGGCGAACTGTTCAGCCGTTTCAAAAGAAGGGGGATGTCGCTGTTAAAGTGTTTTCTGAAAAACAGCTTTCTTTCGACATAAAAAGCGACGACAAAGAAACTCGCCGCAAAAAGGAGAACAAGGATCAGTTTCGATCCAAGATCCGCAAAATATGCAACTTGAGCACTTATCATGGCTATTTAACCAGCTTACCGACAACAGGTTTGTCTTTGAGAACCTTTGCGCCGTGCCATACCTTTTCAAGAGCATCAGTATAATCATTTCCAGCTTTTTTACCGTCTTTATGCTCACCGTTCTTCCATGATTTAACATCGGTAAAATCATAAACGACACCCTGAAATGCAACATAAGCTCTTCTTCCTTCCTTGCCGTCGAATTTTGCAAGCTCGGCAACAGTGAACGATTTGTCAGGAACCGCCCTTGTCTCCTTGTACGGGGTTGAAGCACATGCAATGAAAATTACTGCCACCACGATGAACGCAAAAACTGAACCTGCAATGATCTTCTTTTTCATGATAACCCTCCAAAAAGATTGAAAAAACTGGAGCTTCCGAGCGGAATCGAACCGCTGACCTACTGATTACGAATCAGTTGCTCTACCGACTGAGCCACGGAAGCACCATCGCGGAATTATAGAAATTCGGCGTGAGTTGTCAAAGTTATCTGGTAAAAAAACTCACCTCAGTATACCGACACAACCAAATAATTTGATAAATAGTTTCTAAAGTTTAGAATGTTGCGGATTCGGGATAGAAACAAGGAGTTCTCTTGAAACATAAAGTGAATGAAAACATTAAGCTTATGGACTTGCTGATAAAGCTTTATCCTGATTCGCCAAGGACGAGGATAAAAAAACTTCTTTCAAGTGGTTCTATTTTTCTTAAGGGGCAGTGCGTCTCCCATTTTGCAACTGAACTCATTGCAGGGGATGAGATAGAGATCAAAACTGGCGAACACAGGGCTGAAAAGCCGCCGATGAGGATAATTTTTGAAGATGATCACTTTGTAGCGATCGATAAAATTCCGGGTATAAATTCAAAAAGTTCTGATTCCTCACCAAGTTGTGTGGAGATAATGTCAGATTGGTTCAGGGATAACACAAACGGGCGGACAAGAGTTTATGCGGCACATCGCCTTGACAAGGAAGTTTCCGGTGTTCTTCTACTTGCAAAATCTGAGAAGATGATGGATTTTATGAGGGACAACTGGGGTAAGACCGAGAAAAAATATCTGGCGATCGTTGAAGGAACGCCAAATCCAGCTGAAGGAACTGTTGAATCGTGGATAGTTGAAGGGGATGATAACCGGGTGAAAAGCTTAAAAAAAGAAGTTCCGGGTGCAAAATTTGCAAAAAGTGAATATAAAACATTGGAAAGAATAGGGGATCGCACCGTTCTTGAAGTGAAACTCCACACAGGCAGAAAAAACCAGATCAGAGCCCACATGGCAGATATCGGATGTCCGATCGTAGGTGACAGAAGGTACGGAGCCGACCGCAAATATGAAAGAAGGATCCGTCTTCACTCGATTTATCTTTCTTTCCCCCATCCAGTCACTGGAAAAGTTGTTGTCATTGAATCTAAACCACCGGAATCATTCTTTGTTTTCAAAGATAAAGATGAAGATTACAAGAATTAGCGAGGTGAAAAAAATGGGAAAAGTTCTTGTTTTTACAGCGTTGGCTGTATTTATGACCGTTGCATGCGGCGGGGAAGAGTGCGTGAAGGAAGGAGATATAAGATACCTCACCTGTGTAACGGATGAAACTAAAGATCAGCCGCAGTACTGCCATGACGGTTACTGGTATGATGACGGGCCATGTATCTGTTCATCAAAAGACAGATTCTGTCACGAGTATAAAGGGTTGAAATGGTCAGAACTCTCATCAAATCAGGACTGGGCGGAAGCATCAAGTTACTGCAAGCAGATCAAAGGCCGTCTTCCGACAATATCTGAGCTGAGAATGCTCGTTAAAGATAATCCGTCAACTGAAACCGGTGGGGACTGTGATGTAACAGATGAATGTCTTTCAGAAACTGAGTGCCACAATGATTACTGCGGTGATGGCAACTGGGACGATAAAAGCCATTCTTATTTCGGTGACAGAAGCAATCTGTGGTCTTCTTCGGAAGAGGATATCAATATAGGATATGCATGGTATGTCAATTTCGACGGAGGAACAGTATATCTTTCTCAGAAAATACTTTCAATGAGTTTCCGCTGTGTAGGTGATTGATCACTTATTTCCCGGTGATCTTTTTCACAAGCGTCTTGATCCTGTTCTGATGACCGATTTCCTGATTTCTAAGATCTTCAAAAACTTTGACAACATTGTCTGGGAGGTTGGTGAAGGTGAGATACATTTTATAAAGTTCTTCGGTGTTGATCTCTCTTTCAAGTGCAACTTCAAGGATGTCGATCGGGTCTGAATCCCCAGTTATTTCAGCGGTTTTAACAGTTCTATTCAAGAGATCAATCCCTTTTGCGACAACGATGTCAAGTTCAAGTGAAGTTAGCCGCTCCTTGTTGAGAAGATCTCGCAGATGGTTGAAATGTCTTGTCTCTTCCTCAGCAAGATCAAATGCCAGATTTTTTGTGTCCGGTTCTTTGATCATTTCAGCCGCTTTTACATAGAACTTGTGGCTTTCAGCTTCAATTTTCTCAGCATATTCAACTATTTCCCTGATTGTAAAGTCTTTCATTTTTCACCTCTTAAATATCTGTCAATGCTTTTTGCTGCAATGTGTCCGTTTGCGATGGCATGAATTACATCAGGCCCTTCAACGATGTCTCCGCCGGCAAAAAGCCACGGAACTGAAGTCTGATAGTATTCATCAATGAGAATTCTTCCTCTCGGATCGAATTTTATTTCAGTCTTCATATTTTCAGGAATATAGCTCAGGTCCATTCCCTGACCGATAGATTCAACGATCATGTCGGCGGCAAAGAACTCTTTTGCCGATTCATCAAATTTCGGGTTGAACCGCTTGTTTTCATCAAAGACAGAAAGACATTTCACCGCGTGCATGCCCTTGATCGAACCATTTTCGATCTCAATTTTCTTCGGACCGAATCCCGGCATGATGACAACACCTTCTTCCCTTGATTCGACGATCTCTTCTCTATCAGCAGGCATGATATCCTCAGTTTCAAGACAGGTGAGGGTGATGGTCACTTTGCCAAAATTCTTCATCTGTAACCGTGCAAGGGTTCTTGCAATATCCATCGCGACATTTCCACCGCCGATGACAACGATACGGCCAGTGTGGGGAATCTCTTTTCCGTTTGTGATGTCTCTAAGCAGGTCTACCGCCTGATAGACAGATTTGTGATCAGAGCCGTCAATCCTCGTACTTCTTCCAAGATGAAGACCGGTTGAAGTGAATATAGCATCAAAATCTTTTTTAAGTTGCTCAAAACTCAAGTCTTTTCCAATCCTTACATTTGTCTTAAGTTCTGCGCCAAGATCAAGAATGTGCTGAATGTCCTTATCGAGCTGATCGTAGGGGAGACGGTATTCAGGAATTCCGTAACGCATCATTCCGCCCGCTTTAGGCAGTGCCTCAAAAATTGTAACACTGTGACCCAGAGTCTTAAGGTAATATGCCGCAGAAAGTCCACCCGGACCTGCTCCGATGACGGCAACTTTCTTGCCCGATTCAGAAATGTCTGCGTTCAGTATTTCCTTATATTTTTCAATACTTACCTGATCAGCGATATATCTTTTAAGCCAGCGGATCGAAACAGCATCGCCACGGTGGGAAATTGCACATACTGTCTCGCATTTATGGGTGCAGACCCTGCCGCAGACCTCAGGAAGGGGATTTGTTTCGTAAAGAACTCTGAAAGCTTCTTCAATATCATTTTTTCTGATCGCTTCGATGTAGCGGGGGATTCCCATGTGGGCAGGACATGTTGCAATGCATATCCCGCAACTGACACATCTGTCTGCTTCTTTTAATGCCTGTTCAAGACTGTAACCCTTTATAATCTCTATGAAACTGTCATTTCTTTCATGCGGATAAAGCTCTTCCATGTGAACTCTGTCAAGAGGATTGAGTGTGTAATTTTCAGGTCTTTTATATCCTTTCTCAACATCATCCCAGTATTTTTTGTCAACTCCCGGAGTAAATCTGAAAGTATCGGAATCAGGATCTATCCACTGATATTTGTTTGACATGCAAAGAGAGCCTGTTGCACAGATGTCAACGCAAAGTGCACACCAGCAGCACCGGCCGTAATCAATTCTCGGTCGCAGTCCGCTGTCACCATCTTTTGTCTCAACTCCTTCAACCGGAACCATGTCAATGGCGGCATTCTGGCAAATTGTTTCGCAAGTTCCGCAACCGATACACTTTTTCATGTCGTTACGGTGGAAACCGCGATATCTGTCGGCAGCTTCGCGGTTGATTGGGTCAAGGATCGTAACCGGCTGTTTTATCAGGTTTTTCCAGACTAATAAGGGATATAATACTTCTTTTATTTTCATTGACTACCTCTCTATTTCAGGCGGATAAGTGTGCAGGGAAACCATCAGTGCGGCAGTATCAGCAATGTTGCATCCTATTGCGAGCTTTTCCATCAGTGCGACAGCGTGGGTGTAACTCGGACCTCTCACATTGACCCTTCGCGGATACGCTGAACCGTCTGAAACCATGTAGTACCCGTATTCTCCTCTTGTACATTCGCTTTTCACATAAGTTTCGCCTTTTGGAATTTCCCAGTTAAGAACATTTGGAAGTTTTGCAATGAATTCGCCATCAGCAGGAATTTTATCAAGTATCTGCCTTATCAGATCGACACTCATCAGCAGATCTCTTCTTCTAACATCAGCCCTGGTGAATGCATCACTATCTTTCCCTGTCACCGGCTCAAAATCAAGTTCATCATATTTCAGATAGGGGGCATCTTTCCTCACATCCAGCGGAACTCCCGCTGCTCTTGCATTCGGTCCGGTAATTCCGAAAGGTTCTATCCATGAAGGATCAATATATCCAAGTCCCACAGTCCTTTTCTTAAAAACCGCATTGGTGAAAAGGGCGTTGTCAACATCTTTCATAACAGCTTCAATATCTTTGAGATTATCAAGAAGCCGCTCTTTGAAACCATCAGGCAGATTGTTTCTGACTCCACCCGGCAGAATGTACATGTGATATATCCTGCCACCCGTAAGTTCCTCAAATCTATCAAGAATATAGTCTCTTAAATAGTTTGTCCACTGACCGATTATCCCCATTCCAAGAGATCCTGCCGCCCCTCCAAACCACATCAGATAGCTTGCAGTACGGGCCATTTCAAGAGTCAGGGTTCTAAGCCACAGCGCTTTTTCAGGAACGGTAATGCCGGCGAGTTCTTCAACAGCGGTCGCAAAACAGTGTTCATTGAAATCGGGTTCAGGAACGCAAATCCTGCAAACTAATGGAAAACACTGGATATATTTTCTTCTTTCCATCAGTTTTTCAAAACCTCTATGAAGATATCCGACATGGGTCTTGCAACTCATAACCTCATCACCCTGAATAATGAGTTCAAGCGACATATTTCCAGTAATACCGGGATGTTGAGGTCCCTGCCAGATGTGGCTGAACTTGTGGCTGGCAAGGTCTATTTTAAATGTTCCGTCAGGGTTTTTTTCAGGAAACTGACTTCTGTCTTCTTTAAAATTTATCATGTCAGCCCTCCCTTTGAGGATAAAGTTTCTTTTTCATATGTTCTTCAGGATCGTGGGTGACCCTTCCCGGTCTTGGAAAATATGTTTCCTCGGAGTATTTTTTTGTATCAAAATCTCTGCGGTAGGGTGGAATGTCATGCCACCCTTCAAGGATGAAAGATTCATCAACTCCCGGACTTCCCGGAAAGTCAATTCCGAACATTTCTTTCAGTTCCCGCTGATATGTCATTGCAGATTTCCAAAGATCGTGAACCGATTCCATTACGGCGTCATTTCGGGGGACAAACACCTTAAAACCGAGCTCAAATTGATTCGAATTATTTTTTATCAGATATGTAATCTGAAAAAAGCCGTTTTCAAGCCAATCCACAGCCGTTATCAGAATCAGATGACCAAAGCCGAGGTTGTCTTTTGCAAACTTTAAAGCCGAAACAAGATGCCTTTTTTCAACTGTAAGAAAAGCGAGCTTTTCCCTTTTCTGCTCAAAATCTGAAACGGCAAAAAGGGTTTCAAGTTGTTTAAAAATATTATTCATGTCTCCTCCTACCAGTTATAGTCAGGCATATCCCAGTCTTTAATTATCTTTTTCTGGTTTGCCTTATACCAGTCAAGATTTTCGATGTACTTGTTCGCCCCTTCGCCTTTTCCTTCTTTAATTATCTTTTTTAATTGCTCGAATCCTGCGATAAGCGATTCGGGTCTTGGCATACAGCCTGCGATGTAGGTGTCAACCGGAAGATAGTGATCAAGCCGGTTAATGGTGTTGTAACTATCCCAGTACATTCCGCCGTTGATCGTGCAACTGCCTAAAGCTATTACATATTTAGGATTCTGCATCTGTTCGTAACTGCGGATGACCCTTTTTAATGTTTTCACTGAAAGATAACCTGAGACCATGAGCAGATTTGATTGTCTGGGAGTAGGTCTCCACTGAATTCCAAACCTGTATGCATCAAATCTCGGAGTCATCAGCGGTCTCATTTCAATTGCACCGCAGCCTGTTCCGAAACCGAGTATCCAGATTGATTCAGCCCTTACCCAGTTAAAGAACTTTTCCACAATTTTATTTCCCGGATACTCAGGGTGAGGCCTTTCGGTGCAGAAGTAATCATTCAATGGATCAACTTCAAATTCTTCACCATCGGGACCTGTCACTTTCCGTTTTTTAAGATCGTCCATACTCATATTTTCACCTCACAAGTAATACAGCGATTATTCCGATAACGGCAGGGATCTTGATAAACCAGCGGATAGACTGGTCAACCCTGAACCTCGGGAATGCGACACCGATGAAAATGGGCCACATGTAGAGCAGAAACATTTTTGTGATCATCAATGGCCAGTTAGTCGCTCCTCCAAAGAAGATGTTCACAAAAAGAACCATTTTTGCCATCGGGAAGATCGCCCGGTTGGTTTGAAGAACGGCAAGAAAATTAGAGTGGAACTCAGTCGGAGGGCCGATAGGAATTTCCTGAGGGGCAAGAACCACATCAAAAGGGGGCCTCATCATCGAACCGAGCAGTGCAAGAAGCGCCGCGGCAGTTGCAAAAGGATTGGTCATGACAGTCCAGTTCATGATCCCGCCCTGCTGAGCGGCGACAATGTTTGTAATGGAGATGGTCTGATATTGAACAGCGACAGAGATTATCGCAAGTATCTGAGGCACTTCAGCCGCAGTCATCTGCGAAAGACCTCTTGTAATTCCGATGGCAGAGTAGGGATGTCCGCCTTCACCAGCTCCCAGAGCCATTCCAAGGGTTCCGAAGAACATGAAATAGCTGATTAGAATGAGATCTCCTGAAAAAGAGAAATTCTGAAAATATGGTGAATCAAATATAACGGGCATGAAGAGGAACATTCCGATGCCACCCGATAGACGGAATACCGGCCCGAGATAGAACATCACACCGTGTGTTATGGATGATCTCATGGCATAGTTTTTCATCAGATCAATATACGGTTGATACCACCTGATGCCGTACCTTCTTCCAAGTCTTGCCGCAATTTTCTGAGTAACTCCCTGAAATACAAGCCCGATGTTCAATATTATCAAAAGTGCCCAAACTGCATAAAGAATTTTTATCCATTCAAATTTCATTGAACACCTCCGAAAGTTATGATGAACGATATCACAGCGTACAGAAGGATGTGTATTGCATAACTCTGTGAATTTCCTTTGAAAATCTTTGATGTAAATGTCGCGGTAGAATGAAATCCCTCACTTACGCCGTTCCAGAAAGCAGTTGCAAGAGGAGTCACAAGAAATCCGAGAGCTTTTCTGTAAGGAGCAAAAAAGTTGTATGCAAAGTGGGTGAGTTCAGGCCTGCTCGGTCTTTCCGCCGCATAAACTATATTGAATTGTTTGACCTTGACCGCCTTTCTGTTGATAAAGAAAAGCCATGCAAAAACAACGCTGAAAATGCCCATTGTGACATACATTATCATTTTTCCATCCCAGTAACCGAGATAACTTTTAGCAAGGTATCCGTCCCATACGAGCGGATTTTCCGGAAAATATTTAACAAGGAACTCTCCGATCGGTTTTAATGCAACACCCGGAACAACGCTGAAGAACATAACAAGTCCAAGAAGTGCAAACTGCGGAACGAGCATCCAGAAAGGCGCCTCTTTCACATGCCGATGGTTATCCTTGAGCTGACCGAGAAATATCGCAAATATCAGCCGGAAACAGTAAAGAAAAGCGACAAGCCCTGCAAAACTTGCGACTGCTCCCTGAAAATACATTTGTGAATCTATCATTGCGTTGTAGCTCAGCCATTTTCCACCGAATCCAGTCAACGGCGGCACACCGGAAAGGGCGATTATGCCGATCATCACAGAAAGAAAACTTATCGGCATTCTTGTTATAAGTCCGCCCATTTCATACATATTTCTTGTTTTTACTCTCATCACGACTCCACCGATCGCAAGGAACAGCAGTGCCTTGAAAACAAAGTGGTTGAGAGCAAAAGTGGTTGCGGTAAGCCAGCCCAGATGGTTCATCATTGATAAAGCGAAAAGGACTCCGCCAAGCTGTCCCACACTTGAATAGGCAAGAAGCCGTTTTGCATCTTCCTCAAATGCAGCCATCATGTTGCCAAGAAGTGCGGTTATAACTCCGAGCCATCCGAGAACATAATAGATATCAACACCTTTAAAGCTCTGCGGACCCATTGCAAGCATTGTAATGATCAGTCCGAATACGCCCGCTTTGAGCAGAACGGCTGAAACCACAGGCGACACATCGCTTTCTGCTTCACTGTGAGCTCCCGGAAGCCAGATGTGAAGGGGAGCCGCGGCAGTTTTAGTGAGGAACCCTATCACAAGCAGAATGAATATCACTGACTGATATGCTCCGGCAGTTGAAAGTGTTGCAAGTTCAAGATTTCCGTTATTTGCCGCACTGATAAGCCCGAATCCCGCAAGCATCGAATATGCTCCGCCAAGAGAGAATATCATATAGCTCAAAGCGTGAGGCATAGACTTTTTCCCTCTTAAAATGAGAAAATAACTGCCAAGAGTCATCAGCTCCCACCAGAAGAAGAATTCCATAGTGGTATTAGCTGTGAGAAGTCCCGCAAGCCCTGCATACATCAAAGCACTTGACGGATAGAATCCGACTCTTTTTCCGCTCTTATCAAATCCTGCAAGAAGAAGTATCATTCCGCCGATAAGAAATACTATCAGAAATACCGCTCTGAATTCATTGAGTTGCGGATAAAGGTGATAAAAATAGTATCCAAGTCCTGAAATAAGCAGAATGTTCTTAATTTTTGCAGGTAAGAAATCAAGTATGAAAAATGATGCCGCAAATATCAGAGGTATTGAAACTGTTTTCAGAAACGGGAAATATCCGGCTGAATAAGGAATGTCAATTGAGATTATGAAAAGTATTGCAACAGATACAAAAAGAATTGCCAACTCCTTGAATTTTATCTCTTTTTGAGTGTCGCTTTCCATTTTCACCGCATATCCGAACCATCTGATAAAATATACCGCTTCAAGGAGAGATCCGATAAGAATTAACGCCATCCAGAGCCAGTTTGAAGTTCCGGCAAGCTGTTCTATCAGCATCCATTTTGCAAAAAATGTCGGGAACGGGGGAAGTCCGAGAAGAGAAAAAATGAAAAGCCCGAGCAGAAATATGACAAACGGATTGCCTTTTAATTTTCCCCACTCTTTTGTTTTCTCAAAACCTGCTATTCCACTGAGCCAGAAAAGGCCTGTCTTTGAAACGGCATGAACCGCAACTATCGTTCCTGCGATGAAAAATGTGTCAGTTCCGAGAATATTGCCAAGTCCAATGACAGCAGTTGCAAGTCCACCCTGGGCAATTGATGATAACCCGAGCATTTTATTTGTGTTTTCAGTTTTTATGGCTAGCAGATTGGACATCACGAAAGTGAGAAGTCCGGTAACTGCCACAGCAGAATTCCAACTTGGACCGAGAACGGGGAGGAATTTGTAAAGAGCGAAAAGGGAAGCTGTCATCCCTGCTCCCGATATTGCGGCAGTTATGCCAGCCGGAGCAGATTTATAGATGTCAACCGCCCACCTGTTGGCAGGAAAGGGCTTAAGCTCAAAAATAAGTGCACTGAAAAGAAAAAATGCAGCGATCGAGCCGGTGCCGAGTCCTGAACTGTTCATCGAAACAATTGTGTCGATATCAAGAACACCTGTCTTTACATATGCGGTTATCGCTCCAAGAATTAGAAAAATTGATATAATTCCTGTTGCCACAAGCCACGAAAAGCCCGCTTTGAGAAGTTTTCCCGACTTCTGGAATAGAAGCATTCCGGCAACTGCGATCGAACTTATCTCAATAAAAACAAAATAGTTGAAAAGGTCGCGTGTCATTACTATTCCGTTTAACGCCATGAAATAAAGAAGATATGTGATCGCTGAATATTTGCCGTTTTCCTTAATCAACTTAAATATATGCGGCATTCCAAGAAGAGCGGTCAGATTTATCACCAACAGGGCAAAAGACTCCTCGATCCCGACTTTGAGCGCAATTGAAAGAGGGGCTGAAAATCCGGCAGTTGATTCGATCATGGAGCTGTCTTTAAAAGCAATGAAGCGGAACGCCCAGTAAGCGGATATGGCAGTAATCGACATTATCGCTGTAAACAGCATGACAAACGGCAGTTTTTCACTTTTTTTGCTTAATATTGCAGTTAAAAAAGCGGTTCCCAATGATAAAATTATGATGTAAATAGGTGTTATCATTTGGCTTCTCCGATTCTGCTGATTTCCAAAGTTCCGTATTTCTCATACAGTCGCCAGACAAATACGAGCATTATCGCAGTTATTCCGAAACCGATGACGATAGCCGTGAGCACCAACGCCTGAGGAACAGGGTCAACGACCAGCGTTTCCGGATTTGCCGCAAGTAAAGCATTGTCAAGGATGGGAGCTGTTCTCCCTTTAAGATAACCGAGAGCGACGATGATTATGTGGACTCCTGTATCTGCAAGTGAAAATCCGATCACCATTTTCATCAGATTGTTCTTTGAGAGGATCGCATAAAAACCGATGAGGATTAGCAGAGATCCTGTAATTATTCCTGTTACTGCCATCCTACACCTCCGAAGCGTTCTTAAGTTTTACAAGCATGGTCGAAAGCTCTGAGCCGACCTTTAAACCGATAAGTGTGGATATCAGAGGGATCGCTCCGGCAGAAAGGAGTCTGCCCGTTGTTCCCGCTCCAAGTACCGTAGCATCAAGGAATCCGCCCGCGATAATGAGGCCGGCAACACCTGTCAGAACATAGAAAATGCCTGAAACCGATTCAAGAACTGTGAAAAGAGTGGGGGATCCGTCAGTTTTGTTGTCAGCAAGGATCAACAGGAGCAGTGCAGACGCCATGACAGCTCCGCCCTGAAATCCGCCGCCCGGAGTAAGATGACCGTTCATTACGATATAAAGACCTGTCATAAAAATGAAAGGAAATATCACTTTTGAAGCGGTTGTAAGGAGTTCGCTTGATTCACTTTTTGTTTCGTAATTTCTGTTTTTAAGAAAAAATGAAAGAACTGAAGCAGTTAAAAAAAGCACTGTCACTTCGCCCAGAGTATCAAGTCCGCGGTAAGTTACAACAACACTAGTCACGATGTTGACTCCGTTAAGTTCGGCAAGTCCCTTTGAAACATAGTGGCTTGCGGCGCTTCCGAGTGCAAGAGGATCGGAATATCCAAGAGCCAGAGCGGCGAACATTGATGCAACACCGGCAAGAATGAAGATTATGAATAAGTTTCTAACCATTTTCGTCCCTCCTCATTCTGCTTAAAACAAGAAAGAACACTACCGTCATCAGCCCGCTTCCTATTGCCGCTTCGGTCAAAGCAACATCGGGAGCAGCATAAAGAATGTACATGACACTCGCAAAAAGGCTTACCGCTCCGCTTGCGATCACGGCACTTGTCAGACTTTTTACTATTACGGCAAAAACGGCTGAGAAGATGACTACAAGGGAAAGAACAATTAAAATTACAAGTTCCATTTATTCCCCCTTATTTATTTTAAGGTTTTTAAGATCATCACGATTGAGTTTTCCTTTTTCACAGTTGCTGTGGTATCCGGCTCTTCCGATGCAGTGGCTGGAAACCGGATTTGTAATGACAATAAATATAAATATTATCAATAATTTAGGCCACCATAAAGGATTTAAGACCGCAACACCTGCAAGTATAAGTAAAGAACCGAGAGTGGAGGCCTTTGTTCCCGCCTGAATGCGGTTGAAGAAATCGGGCATTCTTATCAGTCCGATGCTTGCTGTAAAAAGGAAGAATGACCCCGCAAGAACAATAAAGGAACCAATTATTTCGCGTATTTCCATCATAGCCCCCTCTCAATGAACCTTGCAACGACGATGACTCCGAGAAACGAAAGAAGTCCGTATACAAGTGCGACATCAAGATATATCGCTCTGGACGCGAAGTGGGCAATCATCACGATCAGGGAAATGGCGATAAACCCGATAACATCAAGAGAGACGATCCTGTTTATCGTTTTAGGTCCTATTGCAAACCTGACAACAGAAATTATCAGCGCAAGAAGAGTTAGCGATAAAGCAATATAAATAATGATCTCAACCATAGATCACCTCCAGATATTTTTCAAACTTTCTAATCATATCTATTGAATTTTTCTCAGCATTTTCGTTTCCTGCATCTATCCAGTGGATATAAAATGTGTCTCCATATATATCAAGGGTGAAAGTTCCGGGGGTTAGAGTTATGGCATTGGCGAGCATGAATCTGGCGACAGGATCGGTCAGTTTTGTTTTGACCGCGATTATGCCGGGGTTTATCGGCAGGGAAGGGGAGAGGACTCTTTTTGCAACATCAATGTTTGATTTAATGAGCTCAAAAAGGAATACATGGGAAAAAACAAAAAATGCAAAAAACGCTTTGGGTGTGAGCCTGATGTTCTTAAAAACGGGGAACCGCAAAGTGCTCCAGCCGGCAAGAAAAGCCGATATTACAGCGCCTGTCACAAGATATTCAGGAGCGACACTTCCGTTTAGAAGAAGCCACACCGGAAAGAACAGGTGGAACGAAATAATGAAGTTTTTCATTTCTCCTCCGCTTAGTTACATTGAGACAGGTGTTGATCCATAAGCTCAAAAAGCTTTATCACACACTCGTTTTCAAGCTTGTAATGAATATATTTGCCATCTTTTCTGGCAAGTATTATACCCGAAGCTTTAAGTATTTTCAACTGATGGCTCACAACGGAATTTTCGAGGTTCAGGGCAAGAGCGATGTCACTTGCACACAGCTCTCCGGCAGTCAGTGCCTTCACAACTTTAAGCCGCCCGGCATCTCCAAGCACCTTGAAAATCTCTGCCATTTTCTCGCATTTCTCAATGTTTTCAATAGCATGTCTCGCATTTAAAATTGTCTGATTAAGCTCGTCCATGATCCCTCCATGTTTGAATATTTGAACAATTGAACAATTGATAATATGTTAAACTGAAATTGATGTCAAGAAGAAAAATGGATGGAAAAGAAAAAAATTGCCAATGCTGTTTTGGAAGTTAAAATGCATTGATAATTTAAGAGGTTCGATTCTGTTATGAAGTGTTTAAAAAAAGGCATTCTGTTGATAATGTTTTTATTTCCTGTTGTTCTGTTTTCTGAAGATGCAAATGTTTCTGATAACAAATACAAAGAGTTGAAAGAATTCAGAGACAGTCTGATCACAAGAGACGCCCTCATTGACAGCATCTGGGAGATCATAGTCAAAACGATGAAGGAAGAAAAAATTCCTGATAGAAAGAAAATAGAAATGGTGGAAAAGTTCATAAAAGACTTTAATTTTGATAACAAATATCTCAAGAAAGCGGAAATGTTTCTTTCGGAATTGAAAAAACGGGACGGTAATATAATGTCTGTTTTTAATAGTGATAGCTACAGAACCAAAGTAGAATGGTTTGCACTTAACTTTGCGGCAGGTAACTTCGGTTTCGGCGGCAGTTTCACACTGATAACATTAAGAGGCAGAAATGTTTTCTGGGAAATAGCTCGTATTCAGGCAACAGGATTTATAAGAAAGGTTGCTGCAAATGGAAAAACAATGGTTGGAGTTCCGTTTTTTCTTGATTCTTTGAACAGGAATGAACTGAGGTTGTCAACCGGTCTCTCAGGCGGACTGTCTGCTACATGGCCGGTTGTAGATGAGGATTTCGATTTTCATTCTTACGCTCTTGTTAATATTCCGATAGACATTTCCTATGTTTTTCATGTGGACAGGAATTTTGCTTTTCAGGTCGGCATTTCAGTTGATTTTCCTGTCTGGAATGATGGTAAATACATTCCTGTTGTAAATGGTTATATGGGTTTCAGAATATGAATCATAAATATATATTGAAAACAAGTTTATTCCTGGTTGCTATTTTGCTAATCTTTTCGAATAGTTATGCGCAAGAGCCAAATGATCTTGAAAAACTTGCGGAAGAGACTTGGGCAATCATTTTAAAGGAACTCAGCAGGGAAGATGTTTCATTTGAAAAAAAGATGGCGATTATAAACGAATTCATTGCCAAATCACCTGAAAAAAGCAAAGCTCACATCGAAGCGAAGACCATGTTAGAAAAAATTGAAAACTCTGAGGCAAGATTTTACCATTTTTTAAACAGAGATTCATATATCAATAAAACAGAGTGGTTTTCATTAGGTTTTGTCGGTGGCAATTACGGACTCGGTTTCACAACTTCATTTGCTACTTTCAGGTGGAAGAGATTTTTCTGGGAATCAATGAGGTTTCAGTTCACAATGCTTAGAGATGTCGGTTTCGTAGCCATAAATGCAAAAACCATGATCGGAATTCCATTTTTTTGGGGATTTGCAAATCAGCACGAAATGAGGATAAGTAGTGGAATTACAGCAGGACACAGCAGAAACACCTTTATGTTTCTAAATTCAGATAACGGAGAAAATTCAATTAACACCAATCTCAGTGTGCCGATTGAAATATCCTATGTTTTCCATGCATATAAAGATTCTGCATTTCAGATCGGTGTTATCCTGGATATGCCGGTTGTATTTTATTTCTATAACAAAGGATCTTATCTTCCGAGTCTTTCCGGTTTTATCGGCTTCAGGATCTGAACAAATAATTTGCCAACGCAGTAACAATAGTTAGAATATCTTTGAGTTTGACTCAATTCTTAGAAATCAGAAGTGAGGAGATGCAAATGAGAAATCTTTTTAACCAGGAATACAAAAACTGGCTGAGAGAAATTAAAGAAAAGATTAAAGGAGCACAGATCAGGGCAGCATTGTCGGCTAATCGTGAACTACTTGATTTTTATTATGATTTGGGTCGGATGATCTTGGAAAAAGATTCTGTTTGGGGAAGCAGACTTTTAGAAAGATTATCAATAGATCTTAAAAAAGAGTTTCCGCAAATGCAGGGTTTTTCTGTTACAAATCTAAAGTATTGCCGTTTGTTTTATAAATATTTCTCAATCAGTCCCCAAACTGGGGACGAACTGGGAAAGATAAAAAGTCCCCGGACTGGGGACGAATTAGAAGAATCGTCCAAATCTCAGTTTTATCGGGCTGTTATTCGTATTCCATGGGGACATATTAAACTGTTGATTGATAAAATCAAAGATCACAGTGAAGCACTTTTTTATATAAACCAGACCATTGAAAATGGATGGGGTCGAGATGTTCTTGCACTTCAGATAAAATCCAATCTTTTTAAAAGAAGCGGAAAAGCTGTTACTAATTTCAAAAACACACTTCCTGAACCTATGTCAGATCTGGCTCAGCAGACAATAAAAGATCCTTACAGGTTTGATTTTATGACAATGACAAGACCTTATATTGAAAGAGACATTGAAAATCAGCTCACTGACAACATTTCAAAATTTCTTCTTGAACTTGGAAAAGGATTTGCTTTTGTTAGTCGCCAGTATCATCTTGAAGTCGGGGAAAGTGATTATTACATTGACTTGCTGTTTTATCACATAAAATTAAAATGTTATGTCGTTATTGAACTGAAAAACACGAAATTTATCCCTGAATATGCCGGAAAACTCAATTTTTATCTGTCGGCAGTTGACAGTTATGTTAAAGGAAGTGACGATAATCCGACAATAGGAATTCTCCTTTGCAGAGATAAAAACAACATCGAAGCCGAATTTTCACTTAGAGATATCGGAAAACCAATGGGAGTCAGTGAATTTGAAATACTCGAAAAACTACCCGAAAACTTAAGAAGCAGTCTCCCGACAGTTGAAGAAATTGAAGCCGAACTTCAAAAAGAATTTGTGAAGACAAACAAAACAAAATAATTTGCCAACGCAGTAACAATCGTTACTCTTTAAAAACGGCATCAATCTGTTTTTTAAGAGATTTCAGAACATCATCCCGTGTGGATTTGATAGGGATGCTTAAATCCTTTTTTGAGCCGTTCGGGAAAATTATTAATATTGTCGGATATCCTTTGACTCCGAGGTCTTTTGCGATCTTTTTTTCGGCTGGACCGCTGTCAGGAGTTATTTTGACTGTATATTTTCCTCTGAAGATGTTATCAAAATCTGATTCTGCAAGATACCCGTCCAGTTTTACACACCACGGACACCAGTCAGCTCTGATGTAAACAATGAACGGAACATTGTATTCATTTGCACGGGCCTTTATTGAATCATAACTGCCTGCACCTTCATCCCACGCGGACAAACTGAAAGCAAAAAGAACCATTAAAACTGCGAAAAATCTGGAAATTCTCATTGTTGACCTCCTCAAAGTTGATTGAAAATATTATAATTTTTTTAACCCTTTGTCAAAAAACTCATTCCAGTATAAATAATTTGCCAACGCAGTAACAATCGTTAAAATCATAGGGGCAGGGGTGAGTTAACCAGGGAGTCAACTATAAACAAATAAAAAATGAGAATGATTTTTAAGCATAGCAAAC
>CAZVWR010000049.1:0-24189 GCA_964630905.1 uncultured Spirochaetales bacterium
TGTCTTGTCTTGTCTTGTCTTGTCTTGTCTTGTCTTGTCTTGTCTTGTCTTGAAAAATCATGCGATTAAAACAGGAAAAGCAAGCTTTATTTGAATTTTTTGTCATTTTTGCTCCACCAAAATTCTGTTCATGTTGTATTGAATTGTTGTCAAGTGTCAAGAAAAGATTTTACAAAAAATTTACAAACTTTTTCCTTCCAAAAAATAAAAATCTGTGTTAAAAGTTACTATATCGGCTGAATGTTTGATTTGGGAGTTTTATTAGTGCGGATTCTGGTGAAAACGGTTTTTGCTTTTATGTTTGTCCTTTTTATAAGTCCTCAAATTTATTCAAAATGTCTGCCAAGAGATGAATCATTCAAAAAATATGTGGAAAAGTCCTCTTTTGCAAGATCTTATGAAGAGAGTGAAAAGGAAATAAAACTGCTAAAAAAACACCTCGAATGCTGGAAAGATCAGGAGGTTCTGCTCAAACTTGCAAAGATCTACATAAAAAGGGACGATTTCTACCTTGCTAAACAGGTTTATGAGGCGGCTGGTGCAGAAAAAGAGTTGCAGCTTCTTGAAATAATTATTAAGGATTTTGACACTCCTGAAAATAAAAAGAAGTTCATGGAGCAGTCACTTAACACGGCAAAAGATCTTAAGAAAAATGCAAAAGAACAGAAAGCGCTCGCGGTGACTTTTTCAATTGTCGGCTCACTTTTTGCAGGTGCGGGTTTCGGTTTGTTTCTCAATGGAAAAGCATTTGACGGTTATGACTTGAAGTTTGCTTACTATCCGCTGATGTTTACCGGTCTTTCTCTTATTGGAGGAGGCATCATTACTAATTATTCCGCCGATTATAAAAAAGCTGTATCGGAAACATACCTTGATATTGCAAACAACCATTATGAAATTGGTGCTTCTCCATCTCAGTACTACGAATTTTCAGGAAAAGAGGCGGCTACCAGAAAAAAAATGGTAAAAAAGCTGCGAACCCACGGAACATCTCTTATCGTATTATCTGTTCCTCTTTTTATCATTTCAGCTTTTTCGATGTATGATGCATACAACTGGTTTTTTTATGGACGACCTCTGGCTGATGATTTAGGCGATGCAATTATTCTTGGATTAGTTGCCACGGGATTTACTATCGCCGGAGAACTTGCGACAATAGCTCTCGGTGTCGGCTGTCTTGTTGGAGGAATTACCATGATCGTTTATTCCAACAAATGGGAAAAAGGCCGAGAGCCAAAATCGATACTGGAGCTTACAAATGTAGCTCCCATAATTGATCCTGTTTCAAAAACTTACGGGCTGAGCATGGGATTTTCGTTTTAGTCACTCGAAACTTACTTGAACGATTGTTCAATTGTTCATTTATAAAATGGTGTAGGAATACTTTCGCTTGACAAAAAATCTTAAAAAATGGATACTTCCGGTGTTTTTAATGATGGACTTGCAATGAATGACAACACTTCAATAAAAATAGAACTTCACTGCCACTCTGCAATAAGTGACGGACTGCTGACACCGGAAGATCTCGCTTCTGAATGTGCAGGATCAGGGGTGAGATTCGCATCGCTTACCGACCACAACACAACCGCAGGGCTTGACAAGTTCGAATCTGCATGCAGGCATCACGGAATAGGTTTCATATCTGGAATTGAGCTTACATCTGTCATCGGCAACACCGAAATCCACTTGCTCGGATACGGTTTTGACAGAACTTCTGACGCTTTTACAAGCATTCTTGCTCCGGTCGGAGGAGGAATACTGCCTGCCGCGGAAATAATCAAAAGAATTCACCGGGCAGAAGGAATCGCAGTTCTGGCTCATCCGTTTGCTTATGAACTTAATAATGAAAGCGTTGAAAAACTCATAAATGATCTTGCGGAATGCGGACTTGACGGAGTTGAGGTTTTCCATCATAGTGCAACAGCTGATCAGCAGGCATTTCTGAAAAATATAGCGGAAAAAAAAGACCTTACCGTTTCCGGAGGATCCGATTTTCATTCATTAGACGAAACTCTGCCGAACACGCCGGGGATACAATTTCCGATGGAAGCATGGAGATCGTTTCGAAAAACCCTGTTCTCGAGAAAACCTTCACCGGAACCGGCACTCAAATCTGAAAAGACCGGAAATCCTGAGATAACAGGAACTTCAAGAAAAAATTTGGGACGGCTTATCACCTGGATGGTTATCCCTGCCGTGACCGTTATGCTCCTTTTTCTTGTTGAACTTTTCGTGTTTTTTCTTCCCGGATATGAAAAAGAACTTGTAAACCGTAAAAGGGAGACTATCAGGGAACTTACAAACACCGTGTGGAGCATGCTCAATGAAGCCAATGTGGAGATCAAGGCAGGGGCTGACCCTGAAAAGACAAAACAGCATGCGGCAGAACAGATAAGGGCTCTTAGGTACGGACCTGAAGGAAAAGATTATTTCTGGGTACAGGACCTCACTCCAGGAATGATAGCCCACCCTTACCGGCCTGATCTTGATGGAAAGTACATCGGAGATTTCACGGATTCAAGAGGGGTCAAAATATTCTCAGTATTTGCTGAAATTGTGAGAAAGAATAAAGAAGGATACGCCGATTATGTCTGGCAGTGGAAAGATAATCCGGAAAGACAGGAGGCAAAAGAGTCGTATCTCCGTCTTTTTGAGCCGTGGGGCTGGGTGATAGGTACAGGAATCTATCTCCATGATGTTTCTTTTGAACTTTCAGTAATAAGGAGCCGCTTTATTTATACTGTTTCGATAATAGCGGCTGTCCTTTTGGGACTTCTTCTGATCATGATAAGAGGAGGTCTCCTTTTTGAAAAACAGCGTAAGGTGGCTGAAAAAAGACTTCAGGAATCAAATGAGCGGTACAGATCACTTGTCCATGCCGCCGCGGAAGGTCTTCTTTTTGTAAGAAACGGTCTTTGTTCATATGCAAATCCTGTTATGCTGAAGCTGATCGGCTGCAGTGAAACCGAACTTGGCCTCATTGAATGGAACGAACTTTTCCCGGGATTTCCAAATGAGCCGGCAGAGAACACCAAATATCATGAATGTCAACTTTTGCGGCTTGACGGAACGGATATTCCATGTACAGTCAGAATAACCGGAGATAACAGGTTCAGTGACAGTTTCGTATGCATTGTAAGACGAAGAGAGAATAATTCTCAACCCGTTAATTATTCTTCAGAAAACATATTGAAAAAAATTCTAAAGCTTCCGGCATCAATAGCTTCAGATATCGCAAGTGAAATATATGCGGCAAAAGACTCGCAGGAAGTAATTGACCTTTGCAGAAGAACTCCTGAACTGGCTGTTGCAATGCTTGCAGGCGGAGCAAATACTCTGGCAGTTACAAAAGCTGTTACAGCAATAACTGATGCCGCAACCCGTCGGTTCATCGAGCTAAAGCAGAATGAGATCGGAAAAGAACCGGTTCCTTTTGCATTCATTGTTCTTGGAAGTCAGGGGAGGAACGAACAGACACTTTTTACTGATCAGGATAACGCGATCATATATCATGACGACGGAATAGGCAATCCTCAAGTTGAGACTTATTTCAACGAACTTGCACAGTCAGTCTGCGGAAATCTTGCAAGATCAGGATACCGTCCGTGCGGCGGTAAAATAATGGCCGAAAACAGGAAATGGTGCCAGCCGCTGAGTGTATGGAAATCATATTTTTCCAACTGGATAAACCGGACTGAACCTAAAGACATAATGGAACTCAATACATTTCTTGACCCTCGGTGTCTTACAGGAAATGAACAGATGGTCACTGAACTGAGAGATCATATTTTCAAAGAGATCTCGATACATCCTCAATTTTTTCTATTCATCGCAAATGAACTGCTGAATTTCAAAGTACCGCTTGGAATTTTTGGAGGAAAAATGCTCGACCTGAAATCGGCAATGATGCCTGTTGTGAATTATGCCAGGATCTTTGCTCTTAAATATTCCATTCCTGCCGTTTCAACTGAAGAAAGACTTTCTGCACTTTTTGAGAACGGATTTTTAAGCAGTCACCAGTATCAGGACATATCAACGGTTTTTGAATCACTTCTGCGACTCAGGCTCAATCATCAGGCGGCAACAGTAGAAAACGGAAAAGAGCCGGACAACATTATAGATTCATCACTTCTTGGCAGCATGGATACAGCGGTATTGAAAGAATGTTTCAAAGAGATCGAAATATTCCAGGAACACATCAAAAGAGCTTTCATGGGCGGATTGCAGATTTAGTTTACAGGAGAAAATTCAATGAAAATTTCAATCGGAGCAGATCACGGCGGTTTTGAGTTAAAAACAGAACTTGTTAAATTTATTAAATCTTTAGGACACGATGTTGTTGACCACGGAACAAATTCACCCGATTCCGTTGATTATCCTGACTATGCAAAACTTGTGGCTCATGACATCCTTGAAAAACGGGCTGACTTCGGAGTTCTCATCTGCGGAAGCGGTATCGGCATATCAATCGCAGCAAACAGATTTAAAGGGATCAGAGCGGCACTTGTCACAAGAAAGGAGTATGCGACACTTTCAAGGCAGCATAATAACGCCAACATCATCGCCTTCGGCGGAAGATTCATAAAATTTGAAGAAGCCAAAGAATATCTTGAGATCTTTCTTCTTACACCTTTTGAAGGGGGAAGACACGAAAAAAGGGTCTGCAAGATAGACGAATAAATATTTTGTAATTGTTTTTTATCTAAAAACCCAATTTGTAATAATTTTTTGACAAATAATCGAATTTTAAGTATATTTTTAGGAAAGTAATAGTTTTTTGAGGTGTTTTATGGAAAAACGAATTTACGAAACAAAACCGGCGGGCTATTCATTTCTGCAAAAGAAACTTAACTTGAATGTGTTGCCCAACTGGCATATATCTTTTATCTCAAATGCCGGAGCAATTCAATCCAGAGTTCAAGACGGTTTTACTGAAGAGACTTACCCTCAATCTTACTGGCCCGGAGAAACCACAGGAGATCATCTTGAATTTGCTTTAAAATACGATGGTGTTAATTTCGGTTATCTTGAAACAATTTTCAATACGGTGGATGAGTCTGAGATCACAAATTTTGTTCTGTCAAAACCTACTGGAATTTATTCGAGGCGTATCTGGTTCTTTTTTGAGTTCCTGACCGGAAAGAAATTAGCGATTGAAGACATGAAACAGGGAAATTACATCGAAGCTCTTGAGCCTGAAAAATATTATTCAATTAACGACGGGAATCGTGTTAAACGGCAGAGAATAATTGACAATCTGCTTGGCGGTCGTGGATTCTGCCCTATTGTCAGGCGCACTGAAAAACTTAAAAAAATGGAAGAAGATGATCTGAATAAACGGTGCAGTGAGATAATCGCATCAATTCCTCCAGAACTTCTGAGACGGGCTTTGACATATCTTTACAGCAAGGAGACAAAATCATCTTTTGAAATTGAACACATAAAACCCGATGCGTTAAAAACGGAAAAATTCATAGGGCTGCTTGAACTTGCTGAAAAACAGGATTTCTTTGAAAAGAGATCCCTGATCGATCTGCAAAACAGGATTGTTGATCCCCGCTTTATGAACAATGATTACAGATTGACGCAGAATTATGTCGGTCAGACAGTTTCATATCAGAAGGAAATTGTTCATTATATCAGCCCTAAGCCCGAAGATCTGCCTGAAATTATTGACGGAATGATACATTCTCATCTGAAAATGAAAAACAGCGCATTGTCACCGCTCATTCACGCCGGCATCATATCGTACGGTTTTGTGTTTGCACATCCTTTTGAAGACGGCAACGGAAGAATTCACCGTTTTCTTATCCACAACATTCTTTCTGTTCAGGGTATGATTCCTAAAGGTCTTATGTTTCCGGTATCCGCCGTTATGTTGAAAAACCCGGAAGCTTACAATAGTTCTCTGGAAGCATTTTCCCGTCCGTTGACAAAACTTGTTGAATATAGCCTCGACAGTATCGGTCAGTTGACAGTTCATAACAACACAGCAAGCTTTTATCGTTATATTGATTTTACGGCTCAGGCAGAATCTCTCTACTCTTTTGTTGTTTCCACAATTGAAAAAGAACTTGTCGATGAGCTTCAATTTCTCACCGTTTTTGATGCGGCAAAAAAAGAAATCCTGGAAATAATTGAGATGCCTGACCGTCTGGTTGATCTTTTTATTCATCTCTGCATTCAGAACAACGGACAACTTTCAGCAGGCAAGCGGACTGCTCATTTCAGTTTTTTAACAGATAAAGAGCTGTCATCAATGGAAGAAGCTGTAAAAATGATTAGAAAACTGGACTGATAGACGGCTGAACTACCCCTGATCAGGAATCTCGCCTTCATCATTTGATTCGTCGTTCACTTCATCATCATCATTTTCAGGTGGATAACATTCACCTTCCGGCACTTCAGGAGGACATTCTTCAGTTCCGCCTGGTCCGTCATACTGCCAGCATGGAACTTCATCTATTCCGTTTTCCTCATAGCAGACACATTCAAACTGAAAACCATCGTCACCGTATTCAAGAACAGATTCATCCTGCTGTGTATTTATCCATTTCAGAAGATCTTCTCTTTTATCTGTGAGTTCATTTCTGAACATCATTTTCAGAGTTTCACCGACTTCACCGGTGGAAGCGCAATCAAAACAACCGTAGATGCCACCCACAGGAATATCATATATTTCTCCCTCCTCTTCTATTTTTTCTGTTGCCGAAATCGCTAACCAGTAGTTTTTTCTCACTTTCTGATCGGCAACCGCACCATTTGTGTCAAAAGTTACATCTATCATTGAATTGCGAAAAGTCATAAATGCTCCGAAATCAACTTCATAGATCTGCTCTTCATTAAGTACAGGTATAAGCTGTTTTAGAAAGTTCCAATTTGCATCATGATAATTAACAGTTGCCGTCCCGTTCTCTTCATCTAAATTTAAAAATTCATAATTGACTGCATTTGCCGAAAGGAAAACTCCGTCCTGACTAAGAAAAGATCCCTTGTCCAGATTGGTAATTCCTTTTGTTATCTTTGCCTTCCCTTCAGCGAATATTGCTTCAACATGCTCCCCTTCCGGATCAGCAATTTCACCGGTCATTCTCAAATATGACCATGCCTCCCAGTCAGGATCTGGTACATACCAGTCGTTGAAACCAAAATCATCGCCATGTATTGTATCTTCATCAGAAACTTCATTTTCGCCATCGTTCTCATTTTCAGATTCATAAAAACCGTTTTCATCGGGAACGGTTTCGTCATCCGTCAGAGGATCATCTTTTTCTATGCAATTACATGTGCTGCAACCGGTAAAAACGAGAAACAGAGCCGGAACAATTAAAATAAGAAATGTTCTTTTCATAACGGGTTCCCCCTCAATTGTCTAAATACAGATTAATTATATGTTTTATAGAAATTAAGTCAACAGGAATTCAGTTGTGGAATATTTGATTATTTATGCGATTCTTTTTCTAAGAAGTAATGCGGTTATAGCGGCAAGCAATGCAAGAGCGGCGACAAGAAGAGCATTGCTGTCTGAACTGTCAACACCGACTGTTGCGCAACTGCAGCCTTTTTCTTTCGGCGGTTCCGGAACATCACACCCCACATCCCCTTCCTTGCACTCATATCTGAAGATCTTTGATCTGATCGGGAGTTCGACAACACTTGCCACATCATCTGTAACTGTTATGCCGCTATTTGGAATTTCTATTCTTCCAGACATAGGATCATCAGCTTTTACCATATTGAACTTCACATTTACCACGAGATACTTTTCTTCTCCTTCAAGATAAGAGATCGGCTGAATGAAATCATTGAACATCACTGTTGTTGAAACTGTTTCGAACTTTGTCTGTTCAGCAACTTTGATATCACCCGTGCCGTCTTTGTTAGTGTCAACCCATAACGAGATCTCCGATATGCCATTCTCTTCTCCGAACTTCACATATCCGCCAGCACTCGGGATCTTTATTGTGAATTTGTCTATGGTGTTGGCTCTCATTGCCGATTTTGTCTTGAGCTGAAGAACCGGGATATTTTTGTTTATTTCGGAAAATGCAGGAACAGGAGGATCGTTAGGTCCTATTGTTACAATGAAGAAATCCCCGGTCGGCTCAAGCATAAATGTTGCAAATTCCACTTCGTTCGGGGAGACCATTGTTGTTCCCAGATCACTTATTTCAATCGAATCTTCAGACTGAATGAAGAAATTGAAAATCGTTCCCTGAACGATATCTTCCGAGTTGTAATCAACATCGGTTCTGACAAGGAAATAGTGTATATTCTTTCCAAGATATTTCTTATGACCCGGATCCACGAAAAATTTAACATAGTCTGTAAAAACTTCGCCCGTGGCAAGTATTGTGTCAAACCCTTCATCATAAACACCGTTTCCGTCAAAATCGTGAATAAGTTCAAGATTTTTGAAACTGAAATTGGTGTCGCCCATTGTGTCATAATGTATTGTCGCGGCATCAAAATTGAAGAACTGCTCTTCACAGTTGGTTGCCTGGAGAGTGAACTGCCCTACAACAAGCTTCTGACCTTCATTATCTTTCGGAATTATGATTTTAGACCCTTCAGAAAGGGGCGAATTCTTACCAAGATCAAATTCCGCCGTAGAATTAAAGCATGTCTTTGCAGGATCATCAACACAGTTGCATCCGTCACAGGTATAACCTTCGGCACAAGTCGCCCCGCCGGCTTTTTCACCGCATTTGCATTCTTCCTCCGGCACTCCACCGCACATTTCTTCGGTTGGAGAAGGACATGTTGTGTCTATTTCGCAGGTAGTGGGCTTAAGTTTAAGCGGATAACTCAAATTAGTTTTGTAAGCCTCATCGCTCTTCTTGTCCTTGATGAGAGCCATGTTCTGGAATGTGTAATTCTTTGCAATACCAGCTTTGGGCTTGACCTTATATCTTATCAGAACGGTATCCTGACATGTCCATTTGCTCTGATCACAGTTTCTCATCTTGCTGCTGACCTTAAAACCCGTCCCGGAAAGAGGAAATGCATCCCCTGTTTTATCAGGAATTTTAGTCCAGTCGGTATATTTATCAGTTTCCGGATTATAGACGGTCGCCATTGATGTGGTTCCCGGGATGTATTCAAGATTTTTGTCAAGTTCATCTGTAACAACAACATCTTCAGCGTCTTCATCTCCCCAGTTCTGAACCTTGACAAAGTAATAGAATTCTCTTCTGCTGTTAACTGTTTCGCAGTAGTAATCATCAATCTTTCCTTCATCTGCCGAAGGACATGCACAGAAATGTTTTTCCCTGTCAAGCGGAAAATTAAGCTTTGATTTTGTTGTATCAGCCGCTTCAGGCGGAATATCGAAATTTGCACCTTTGTTATCAACAGAAAGCACCATGAAATTGGTGAATATTGCATCCTGGTTGACAGAAAGAGTTATCTCCATTGATTTATTCCCTTTCTTCAAGTGTTCCTGAAGATTTATATTCTTTTCGCTGTCAAGAAGGAAAGTGTCGACATCAATACCGTAGTTAGCCCACTCATCGTCCGGACCGCTGATGCACTTGATCTGATCGGTTGCATCGGGATTCCAGTTAACAATCGAAGAAACTGAATTGAACACTTCAACATAAGTTCCCATTAGAGGGTTGCACTCATTAAAAAGGCGAAATCTGCTTGTAGCACCATCACCCTGAAGGAAAATACCTTCCTGATGAGGAATTTTTGGTTCAACAAGAAACGGGTCTCCTTCTGCGATCATTGATGTAAGTCTCACCATCGGATTCTTCGGAAGTTCAAAACCGCTGACAGTTGCAAGTGATTTATCACCCTGAACAAAAGCAAGTCCGTTATAAAGATAAAGCTTCTTCGGCCTTATATTCTGCGAACGGTAAACAATGAAAATTGCCCACGCACTGACCATAGTGGTCTTACAGCGGTAATAATCATGTTCTGTACATTCAAGATCGCTGAAAAGATAAGTTCCGAAATATTGTCCTTCTTCTTTTTTTTCCGCTTCAAGGTTCATTTTCTGAATTTCATCAAAAAATGAAGTTATATCAACTCTGTATGTGAAATATCCAAGATACTGATCTTTTACGATCGAACCGCCTGCATTTTCGGTACAACCGTTCTCGACATCGTCCATGAAATAAAGTGCTTCAAAATCGAAACTGTTCTCTTCAGAAAGAAGTTTGCCGGTTTCACCTGCTGTTATCACTTCCTCATGAATTACAGGAGCAGTTTCAGCAGTCTGTATGAATTTAAGCTTAACGCTGTTATCGGTCGGCTGATCTAATTTTGAAGGATCAACAGCACCCATCCAGACAAGATATGCCTTTTCAATAATGGCATCTTCGGGAACATGAAAATTGTCAAGAGTAAAGGTGCTTTCATCTACACATGTGTCTCCCTGCGGGTTTTCAGGATCTTCTTCAAAAAGAACCAGTTTGTTATCAATGTTTGAATTGAACATCACAAAAAAGTCCTGTCCGCCGTCTTCCCAGCTTTCATGAGGCTCACCACCGATCATTGTCCCTTCGATCTTGGCAGATAGAACCGAAACCGAAAGAATACAAAGCATAAACACAAAAAATCTAATGTTTTTCATAATCCCTCCTGTGAAACTTAAAACTATATTTCGCATATTGATCCCAACACAAAAAACACATTGTAGAGATTCTAATTTAGATTGTATAAAAAAGCAAGGTTATGTTACAGAGATTTGTATTTCTCAAGACCCTTTTTAAGTATCATCATAGCCCTTTCCGTTTTCTGTTCGTTCAGAACAAACGCTATTCTTGCTTCATTCCTGCCAAGTCCGGGTGTTGAATAAAAACCTTCAGCCGGAGCGAGCATCACTGTTTCGTTATCCACATGAAAATCGGTAAGAAGCCAGATCACGAAATCTTCGGCATTTTCAACAGGAAGTTTTATCACAATATAAAAAGCACCGTTTGGAACTCTGTATTCAACCCCTTCCATTCCGGCAAGCACCTTCAGAACGACATCTCTTCTTTTCTTATATTCTCCGACAACCTGACTGTAATAATTTTCATCCAGATCGACCGATTTGACAGCCATGAGCTGATCTATCGTCGGAGGACACAGTCTTGCCTGTCCATATGCAAGAGCCGCTTTCATTATATCACAGTTATAGCTGATGAAAGCACCGATCCTTGCGCCACATGAAGAAAATCTTTTTGAAATAGAGTCCATCATGACAACTCTCTCTTTCGCTTCTTCAAAACTGAGAAGGCTGACATGCTTCTCTCCATTGAAAATAAACTCTCTGTAAACTTCATCTGCGAAAATGAAAAGATCTTTTTTCATGGCAAGATCAACTATTTTTTTCAATTCGTCTCTTGAATAGACCTTTCCCGTCGGATTGTTCGGATTACAGATCATTATAGCTTTCGTTCTTTCGGTAACAAGCTTCTCGATCTCTTCTACAGCAGGTATCTCCCAGTCATTTTCAAGTCTTGTGGTAATGGGAACCACTTTTACATCAGTCGCAGTCGCAAAACCGTTGTAATTGGTATAGAACGGCTCAGGAATAAGCACTTCATCACCTGCATTCAGACACACAGTGAAAGCCATGATTATCGCTTCACTTCCGCCAGTAGTGACGATCACATTCTCTCTACCGAGCTTAATGCCGTGCTTTGCATAATATTTAATGAGAGCATCCTGATATTCAGGAATACCCTGACTTGGACCGTAACCTATTATTTTTGTTCCGATATTCTTGAGAACATCAAGCATCTGAGAAGGAGTTTCAATATCGGGCTGACCGATATTCAGGTGATATACAGTTCTTCCCGCCTCTCTTGCCCTGTCATCATAAGGCTTCAATTTCCTTATCGGTGAAGGCGGCATCATTTTTCCTCTTGTTGAAATAGCTCTCATATCAGCACTCCTTAAAAAAGTATGTAAAAAACTTTAGTCCACAAAACCGCTTGTAACATTTAAAAGATTAAAATCAAGAAAAATGGGAACCGATATCGAATGTTTTCAGGTATTTTGCAGGGACGGGATTATTCTGATTTGGTTTTCCCGGTTTTCCGTTTCCGTCGTAGGGGCGACATTTATGACGCCCTTTTCTTTGGATTTGGTTTCCGTAGGGGCGAAAAATCTTTCGCCCTTACATCCAAAATTCGCTTTAGCAAATTTTCTGCGGGTTCATCGCTTGGGTCGGGTTCGACGAGTTCACCACGGAATGCTTTTGCAAGGACTGACTGCTCGATTTTTCCAACTCTGGCAATTGCAGTTTTATATTTTTCTTCAAGTGAATTCGCTATAGCAAATAACTTCTCCACACGGCGGACAATTTCTTTTTGTTCTTCAATGGGAGGACATTTAAAAACGACTTCATTCAAAATTCCGAGGTTTATGTTTTTCTGAGCAGTTGCAGGAGCATAGTTTTCAAGATCGTTTTTTATATTGTCAATAACCCACTTTATAAACTTCAACTCACTTTGATTTTTGTCATTGATAAAACCTACCACGCTGTCAGGAAAACACGCTGGATAAGATAAAATTGCAGTATTTGCTATGTTTGCAGCTATAGTAATGCATAATGTGTTTTCCGGCCACATCTTACTTTGTGCTAAACCAACTTCGTTTAATGTTTGAGAATGAGCAACAATATATTCTTTTGACTGTGCAACATCACCCGTTTGAATAAAAGGATATTCTCCGTTAAAAAGTTTCGGATCATTTCTTGGTCTATGCTTTGACCTTCCTCTTCCCAGAGTTCCAACATCTTCAAATTTTTTATCCTCCCACTCTGGCAATTCCTTCCCTTCTCTCCATTCCTCTGTCAACTTCCCGGAACATGCGTCTGCAAGTACGCTTTGTCGAAATTTCTTGAGGATTTTCGGAATATTTTCAAGTCGTGCTTTTGCATTTTTCACTTTAGGCAAAATCGTATCAAGTTTTTCAACAATCCGCTTTTGTTCGTTGAGGGGAGGAAAAAAAATAGTCAATGGATAAATATCTTCTCTGCTTATACCAGGTATAGCAGACGATTTCTCGTGTTGACCCAATTTCAATGATTTTAGAAAAAGATACCAATAATTGGATGGAATGCTTTCTGGGAAAAAATCTATAAAATAAGTGGTATCTATTGGCCAACATCCTTCTTTAGATAAATGAATCTCTCCCACAGATCCTTTTCTTCCAATTATTATAGTGTTTCCTTGAGTTACACAAACATTATGTTGTCCAACAATTCCATTTGAACCAAAAACTTTTACTTTTCCATCCACGCGATTTTCTTTTGGAAGACCTTTTCCATATTTTAATTCGAACAAATCTCCCAAACTTGTCTCAACCCAATGTTCTCTTCCCATCACTCCTTCCCCAGTAAATTTGTGATTTCATTGAGTTCATTCATGATTGCTTCCAGTTCGGTGACGGCTTCTGTTATAAGGTCTGCGGGTTCTGGAAGATCGTTGGGGTCATCGAGTGTGTCGTCTTTGAGCCATTTGAGGTCAAGTTTGTAATCTCTCTTTTTTATTTCATCAATGTTGAAAACCCTGAATCTGCCTGTTTCCCCCTGATCGGT
This sequence comes from uncultured Spirochaetales bacterium, assembly GCA_964630905.1. Classification (GTDB taxonomy): domain Bacteria; phylum UBP6; class UBA1177; order UBA1177; family UBA1177; genus JAGOEX01. Next base: position 13,538 of record CAZVWR010000049.1, read on the forward strand.
TCGTTTTGAATTTCCGTTTGGGTCGGCTCCATAGCATTTTTCAAAATCGGTGAACATTTCACCAGTTAGCGGTCTATCCTTTTTTGTGCATCCCGGAATATTTGAACGGCAGTCATATATCCACACTTTTTCGGTCGGTCTTCCTTTCTGAAGAAATATCACATTTGCCTGAGCATTTGCATACGGCACAAATGTTCCTCTCGGAAGCCGGAGTATTGTGTGAACATTGCAGTCTTTCATTATTATTTCAAACACTTCGCCAGCTTTATCTTCAAAAAGACAGTTATCCGGCAGAACAATAGCCGCTCTTCCGCCCGGCTTCAAAACCGTGAGAACATGCTGAACGAAATTGAGCTGTTTATTTGATGTCGAAATTGTGAAATCATCTCTCATCGGTGCCTGACCCGCACCTTTATTGCCAAACGGCGGATTGGTCAGAATCACATCGTATCTTTCCCCTTTATCCGGCTCATATATCGTATCACCAAGATAGATGACAGGTTTCAAACCGTGAAGGAACAGATTCATCAAAGCAAGTCTGCGTGGACGGGCGCCAAGATCCTGACCGTAATAAGTCGTTCCCTTTATTGCAGGAACATCATCAACCGGAATAGCCCCCTTTGTCTTTTCGATCAGCCATTCATAGGAACACACAAGAAAACCGCCCGTTCCACAGGCAGGATCACAAATTTTCATCCCTTTCTGCTTCAGGGGATCAGGCTGCATGATCTTCACAATCGATTGAATCAACGGACGAGGCGTGAAAAACTGACCTGCACCCTTCTTGCCCTCACTTGCCGCCTTTTCAAGAAGCCCCTCAAAAGCAGCAGCCTTCACATCAACACCAAGCGAAGACCAGTCCTCAGCATCAATCATCGTGATAATCTTTTTCAAACTCACCGGATTATTGAATTTCGGCATCGACTGAGCAAAAATATCACCAAGAAGCCCCGGAGCATCACGCAGTTTCTGCAACACCATCAGATAATGATCCGTCAACTCAGTACCAGACTTACTCTTCAGCGATTCCCAGTCACACCTTTCAGGCAGATTAACGCTTTTTTCATCAGCCATCTTCATAAACAGCAGATAAGTCAACTGCTCAATGTAATCACCGTAATCCACACCATCGTGACGGAGAGTGTGGCACATACCCCAGAGTTTATTTACAATATCGGACATTTATGGTCTCCTTGTTTTTATCGTAGGGGCGAAAAATCTTTCGCCCTTACATGATCGGTTATTGTTTCTTTGGGCGAAAAATCTTTCGCCCTTACATTGTTTTCATCATTTTCCCAATTTGCTGGATTGTCAAAAATATACTGCCTTATTTTTTCAAGATCTGATTCGTTTCTGATCACATGCTCGTAATAATTTCTCTGCCAAACATCAATTATTTCAAGGTTTTTCCTTGCCCATTTCGTTACACCGATCTTAAAACCCCGAACAATTGAACCAACCGTTTTTGATGTTCCTGAATCTGTAGGGGCGAAAAATCTTTCGCCCTTACAATCAACGCCCCTACAATTGGAATTAATCAAAAAAATACCATGAAAATGGTTCGGCATCACACAACATTCATCAATTTCAACATCAGGAAAATGTTCAGGAATCTGTTCCCAACAGTACAAAACCATTTTTCCCGTATCATTTAAAATCATTTCACCATTTTCAATCTCACCGAACAGATCTTCACGGTTTTTTGCAACAACCGTCACAAAATATGCACCGTTTTGTGAATAATCGTAATCTCTCAACCGGATTGAACGGCGGTGATGTATTTCAGGATTGAATGTCATTAGCTAGTTATTCTTTTTCAAATTCATTTAATTTACGGATAAGATACCCTTTCTCTCGCTCATCTTCTTTTCTGAAATAGTCGTGACATTTCTGATCATATTCATCTCGCTTTATGGATTCCATGCTTACTTTAAGAAAAATCAGTTCAAATTTTTCTTCTGATTTATAGGCTTGATAAATATTTATATTGTTTTTATCCGCATATTTAACCAGATGTTTTTTCAGGTTGTTTTCAATTCTACAGCCCATATAAATTGATTCGGGCTTAACAAAGGGAATTGTCCCGTCCGAAAAAATATAATCATCCTGATTGCTTATAATTAAACGCCACTCTTTTTCATAATTCCAGAACCTAGATTTTGTAATAAAAGACTTCAATACAGTTTTCTGAATCTGCTTGTTTGTCTGAAGCTTATCATTCAGAAATTTTGATTTTATAAGTTCACGAGGTGAAACTTTCGGAATTCTTGCCGTATAAATAACCGGATAAAGTCCACATAAAATTAAATTCTTATGCTTTAAATGATTTAATTCCAATGGATACTTTACACAGAAACCTTTGTGGTTGTCTGCATAATGTGACCACATCGTTGTATTTATTTCCAGTTCACATTCAATAGGGAAACTCGAAGAAAAGTCTGAAAAACATGTAATTTTATAACAGCTTTTTCTTAAATGTTTAATTTTATCTCTGCACTCAAGCCAGCCTTCAATCGAATGTAGTATTTCTTGAAATCCTTCAGACTTTTTATTAGATATTTCAAACATTAATGAAGTAAAATCTTTTCTTTTATAGTTATAACTGTCTCTATTTGTGGAAGAGCATATTTCTTCGTACTCTTTTTCCGATATCGTATCTGGAGTTTCATCCATAGAGATGAGTTTTTTTTCTTTCAATGTTTTTAACAATCGGTACTTAGCAAACTTTCTTTCTTCAATACCAACATAGCTATCAAACGGGTCATTAAATTCTTCTGGTGAAGAAAGATGTAGTAAATTATTCTCTAAATTTACAATACTGTTCAATGACGGTCGGTAAAATTTATAAAGAAATTTGGGTAGATGCTCTTCTTTAAAAAGCGCCATATCAGAATAAATACTATCTCTACTATTAGATACCGTCAGCTTTTCAATGTATTCATCTATGAATTTTTTCTGCCAACAGCCTTTATAATTTATGCTTCTAAAATCTCTTCTATCATAATTTGACTTTTTTTCACTAAACCAACCAAAACCCATTAATTCCCTCACACTGTAAGGGCGAAAAATCTTTCGCCCCTACGAACCAATTATCTTAAATTTACCGATATCTGCGACACTGTCGCAAAAATCAGTTTAAAATCCATCCCCATCACGCTGCAACTGCTTCATTTATCATTTCAATCCTCACACTGTAAGGGCGAAAAATCTTTCGCCCCTACGAAATAATCCACCGTGTCTTTCAATCATTATTTTTTTTCCAATATTTCCCAATATCCGCTTTTTGTGGAACCAATGCGTTTCAGCAAACCATCTTTTTTCAGTTTGGCAATATTTTTCTCTATAGCACTTTGGCTGACTGAAAGAAGCTCTGCAATTTCTTTGGTTGTAATATGAGGATTGTCTGTTATTTTAAGGACTATTTTTTCTGCTGTTACACCGTATTTCTTCCGTATTTCTTCCGTATTTCTTCCGTACTTCTTCCCGAAATCATTCCGACGCTTTCCCGACGCTTTCCCGACTTGTGCCTCGACTTGTGCCTCGACTTGCATGGTATCTTGCATGGTATCTTGCATGGTGACTTCCGTGGTTGCTTGTCCTGCTACTTGTCCTGCTACTTGTCCTGCTACTTCATTTTCTGATAAATCCCACGAATTTGGAAATGTCATGCGGAGAAAATTCTCAGAGAAGTGAAAATTCTCTTTGTTATATGCTTCAAGAATACGGGGCACTCCCGATCCCAAATGTTCGACGAGTTCCAAGTCCTTAAATATACGCATTATTTCCTGATTGCGAGGAATGGAAAAACCTTCAAAGAACTCTTTTTCACTCAGCATATCCGGCAAACTGCCGGCAGAAGTGATCTCGATCCTGTCATCAAAAATTTCAAATTTCGGCGGCACTTCGTATGTGTAATCGTTGTGCACGATTGCATTAACCACCGCTTCACGGATAGCGACAGGATTCCATAGAGGCGTATCAATCCGTTCTTTTGAAGTAATTCTGCTTCTTGTTTTGTTTTCAAGAGCTATTTTATCCAGCACCTGTTTTGTGGCTTTTATAAGTGAGCAGTAACCATATTCATTATTTTCAGCCAGATGAACTCTGTTCTTTCCTTTGTATTTGGCGACCTTAATTGAAACGGAGTTCGTATCAGACATAAGATATCCTGCATAATTGTAAGATCCGTCTTCACAAAGCAGGCTGAGGTTTTCGGCAAATTTTGAATTTAATTTCTTGCCTGACTCCTCGTAATAAATCCTTAGCTGTTCAAATTTCAATTTTTGTTGATTGGCTCGTATTTTTCCGATTGAATTCCGGGTGCGTTTTGCAAAGAAACTTTCAATCATTCGAGTATTCATCGGTTCTGCGGCAGTTCCCACACGAAGGAAGCACCCTTTTTCAGACATACCAAGTTTTTTTAAGTAATACGGTTTTTCAGGACCGCTGGCTACTATTATTTTAATTATATCTTTTCCATCCTGCTCTTCTCCGATAATGTCAAACAAACCAAGACATGTCGGCTGAATATTGTTTTTCAGACGGTCTTTTATCTGGAGTTGCATTTCATCAGAATTCCCGACACCTTTTACAACGCCGTCATCATCAATACCAATGTAGATGAAGCCACCTTCACGACTATTCAAAAATGCCACGACCTCTTTTTCCAGCGAATCAGTCAAAGTAAGTTTAAATTCTATCCTATTGGATTCTTTCATGTTTCTCACCTCCACCCATCACGCCGCCACTGCTTCATTTATCATTTCAATAATTTCTTCAAACTGGTTGCCGAAGACTTTTTTCGCTTTGGCTAATCCGCCGTGTCTTTCGAGCACTGGTACAAGGTCAAAGTTGTCTTTATCTATTGCAAGGTTGATTATGAGATGTTCCTTTATGTAATTGAGCCATTCGGTCTGTTCGGTGTTGAATGTGCTTTTTTTCATGAGTTTTGTGATCGCTGCTTCAACTCTTTCACTTGCGGTGAGAAGGGGATTTTTGTGATCTTTTGCATTCTTTATCATCGAAATGATGTCGGCAAGTGCTTTGTGTCCGGTGAGACGATATGCCTGTTGAACTTTTATCTCATCAAACGAGTTTCTTTTCATTTCATTCCTGATTTCTTTGAGTGCTGCTGAATTCCACTTTCTCGGATTGTTGAAAAGAATCGTGAGCGCTTCTATCTTTTCCTTATTTTCATTGATGAATATTGAGAACTGTTCAAGATAGTCAGCCGGCTGAAGTGACTTTTCGCCGTATTTGAACATCAGATCTGAACTTACGGTGTCAACAGTCGAATACGATACATAAAAAGGATTTCTCGCTCTGTCATAATTTTCCATAAGTTCCTGAAATTCCCTGTTTCTCAAAATATCCATCGTCTTATTGAAAGAGACACGGAGATTATCTTTGAGATTATCGGTAAACGGCGTGACAGCTCCTTCAGGGATGAACTTTGAAAAATCATCCCGCGCTTTTGCACTCATCGTGTCAGCAACTCTTCTCAGTCGCTTAATCAACCTGTTTGTGTTGTAATCTCTTTCAACATTATTCCAGATATTTTCAACTATCTGCTTAACATCAACCGCATCTTTTGATTCAGTGACTTCAATGACAAAATCGGTCGAATCTTTGAAATATTCGATCATCGTTCCGTCAAAACAGTCAAAAACCGTGAAAAACTCTTTATTTATATCAACACACTTTCTTGTTCCTCTTCCAAGCATCTGAGTCCAGAGAATTCTCGACTTAACCGGACGGAGAAAAACAATGTATTCAAGAGCAGGAATATCAACACCGGTAGATAGCATATCAACCGTCACAACTATTCCCGGTTCCGGTCTGTTCCTGAACATCCTGATTTTCTGAAGCGGTCTGTCAACTGTAGGACTGCCCGTGATCTTCTGAACAAATTCATCACCTCGTCCGAAAATCTCACGAGCCAGATTTACCAGCTGATCTGCATGGGAAATATGAGCGATATCGTTCACTGCAAAAATCAGAGTTTTCGGGAATCTTCCTGTCTTTTCTTCATGCTCTTTGGCATATTTTGCGATCTCTTCTATTATTTTCCTGTTTGAATCAGGAGAAGTGATCTTCCTTTCTACATCTGACGAATTGAATTCCCTTTCATCTTCAAGCTGGTCAATGGTTTCAATTCCGGTCTGTTTATTTTTCAGAGCGACTTTTTCACCTTCACTCAGGAAAATTCCGTTAATCCTGACATCCGATTTTATTCTGACTGCCTGATAATCGACAAGATAACCTTCCGTCACAGCTTCATTCACAGTGTAACGATAAACTGGATTGCCGAAATATGCGACCGTGTGAGAAGCAGGAGTCGCAGTAAGCCCGATCTTCAGAGCATCAAAATGATTGAGGACACTACGCCAGATATTTGTGTCTTTTGAAGTGTAGCCACGATGACATTCATCAGCGATTATCACATCAAAAGCATGGATCGGAATATCAATTTTCCCTGCATCATCATCAGCTTCAGCATCGCTTGCAGATTGCCCGAAAGAACCTTCATGACCGAAAAGATTTATCGCCATTCTCTGGATCGTTGCGACATAGACAAAAGTATGAGCGGTGTTGGGATTTGTCAGATATTCATTAGGCAGAACGCCGATATCGAACTTTTCACCTTCTTCAAAATCCTCTTTTCTGAATCTCTGACTGAAAACCTCATATTCCTGATTGAACTTGTTTCCGCTCGGAGTCTGGAAAGCTGAAAAAGCCTGTGATGCCTGAGCCGCAAGTGCACGACGATCGACAAGGAACAGAATCCGCCTTGCATAACCCGACTTTATCATCCGGTAGATCATCGAGACAGTTGTAAAAGTCTTTCCCGTTCCAGTTGCCATCGCAAGCATCATCTTCCGCTTGTTTTCAATGATCCCTTTTTCAACATTCGCTATAGCTAATTTCTGATACGGTCTTAATCTTTCTATGTCATTTGGCACATTTTTGAAATAATCCCTGAACTTATCCGATTTTCTTTCAAACATCTCAAACATCGCTGAGGGAGTGTGAAAATTAATCAGCTCACGCGAATAATACTGATCATCACGCAAATCGGCAAACCAGATCTGAGTACCGTTGGATGAATAAATGAAAGGAACTTTGTAGTGACCCCATTGACCGATTGATTTTTCAGCACCCATTGAATATCTTTTTGCCTGTTCAAGCACATTCTGAGGACTCAATGAAACTTTTTTCGCTTCAAGAATGCCTAAAAACCTGCCGTTCACAAAAAAAGCATAATCAGCAGGACCGTTATTAGTCGGGAATTCTTCAACCGCATGATTGGTAAGTTTAGAAGTATCGAGATTTTCTGAATATGGAATGATCTTCCACGGCTGACTCAGAGAATTAAGCTTTGAATCAATCCGTGTTTTTCGGGTTATCCACTCGCTTTCGACCATTAAACACCTCATAAATAGAGGGCAGACACAGTGGTCAGCCCCTACGAAATACCAAAAACAATGGGCGTGATAAATCCCGCCCCTACGAACCAATTCCGACACTCTTGAGTCCAATTCGAAAATATTTTAACGATTGTTATTTTATAGGCAATTTATTTGTGTGGTGAGTCCGAAGGGTGACACGTGACAGGTGAACCGTGAATGGCAGGGGCACGACCATCATGAGCTTGTCGAATGATCGCGCCCGTGTAAATTTATTTATTTATATTTTTCAAATTCTTTTTCTGCTTCCTCGATCTGTTTTTTCAGTTCTTCTTTGCTTGGAAGATAAAGCTGGTAATTGGATGCGTAAATATTGCTGTCTTTCGGCAATGTCAGTTCAACGAGAGAATCGCTTTTTGTCAAACACAGCAGTATTCCGACTGTCGGATTTTCCTCTTCTGTTTTCACATAACGGTCAAAATAATTCACATACATCTGCATCTGTCCAAGATCCTGATGTTTCAGATCTCCGATTTTAAGGTCAATAACAACAAAACATTTCAGTAACCTGTTATAAAACACAAGATCAACAAAGAAATGTCTGTTATCAAAAGAAAATCTTTTCTGCCTCGATTCAAAAAGGAACCCTTTCCCAAGCTCAAGAATAAAAAGCTCCAGTTTATCAATAATTGCTGTTTCAAGCTCGTGTTCGGTGTATTTTTTCTGCGGCTCCAGACCTGTAAATTCAAGGATATATGGATTTTTAATTATATCTGCTGGTTTTTCTACAATTTGTCCCTTTATTGACAGCTCTTTCACTCCGTTTTTATCGCGGCTAAGCACCAGTCTTTCAAAAAGAGCGGAATTTATCTGTCTTTCAAGCTCTCTATATCCCCAACCATTTTTTGCTGCTTCAATTTCATAGAATCTTCTTTCTTCATCATTTTTTACTGTCATAAGAGTCACATAATGTGTCCAGCCGAGAACAAACCTTGAAGAGAGATATTCTATAGTATTTTGCATTGTTTCCGGAAACTTATCCAATTCGGCAGGCAGTGCCTGTTGAATCTTTTGATTTGCATTTGGAGATATAACAGGCAGTGCCTGTTGAATCTTGTAATTCTGATAAAACTCTCTGAATTTTCGCAAATTTGTTGGAGACATTCCTTTTATTCCGAGGTTTGAAAGACTCTCAGACAAAATATCAATTAATCGTTTTCCATATAACTCGGCTCGTTCAGCTCCGCCATTTTCAAACTCAACAATATACCAACCAAAAAGCCAATTGCGGACAACAAGGGAGGAATCTACACTTCTTGCCGCTCTTGATTGCAACTCGTTGTGAGTATCCTGAAAAAGATTTACCAACTTCTCAATATCCATTTAATACCTCCGATTTAAAATCTCCAATCCATGACATTCTAAACTTTAAGAGGGAGATATCAAATTATTTGTAGGGGCTAACCCATGTGTTCGCCCGTGGAAATGTGGAATGGTGGAATGGGGGGTGAGAACGCCATCCACTTTTTTGACATACTTTTTCATAGGGGCATAATCCTTGTGCGGAATGAAAATTTACCGGTGTGAATAGAGAGGTGAGTTATGGAAACTAAAATGGTGATGATCGTGTCAGCATTCCCTTCAAAAGAGGTGGCAAGGAAAATTGCCCTTGAGATGATCGAAAAAAGAATTGCTTCGTGTATTCAGATCACTTCTCCTGTTTTAAGCATTTATGAGTGGAAAGAGAAAATATGTCAGGAAGACGAGGTGCTTGCATTTGTTAAAACTTCATGCTCACTGCAGGATACGGCAGTTCAGTTCATAAAAGAGAGACACCCTTACGAAGTTCCTGAAATAATCACTATTCCCGTTATCGGCGGATTTGATAAATACATTCAATGGGTTGATGATAATTTGATGTAGGGGCTAACCCATGTGTTCGCCCGTGTAAATGTGGAAAGGCTCCCGCTATTCATCAAGCATTAATTTCTTTTTCGGTTTTTTGAGTTTTTTCAGTTGTTCTTTTTCAACTTCGGTTATGCTTTTTTCGGGCACAGGTATATCTTCAGGCATTGTACCGCCGACTCTTTCAATGGTTCCGCGAACTTCTTTGCCAACTAAAAAATGGATTTCATTTGCTTCGTCTGCTGTTGCGGTTTTATCTTTCTTCAACTTTTCTTCGGTTTGAGAGATTCTGAATAAATTGGCAATGAGTTCTGTACTGCTCATAAAATCAAGAATTTTTTCATTCTTTTTTAATCCTTTCTTTTTATGAATATCTTCAACTTTCATTCCACCGTAAAGCCCCATATATCCTGCATTCTGGAAAGCGGCATATTCTTCATCTGTTATAACTCCGGCATTATGTGCTGCTTCCGCAAGCATTTGATTCCATTGTTTAATGTCGCCACGGATCACAAGCCGTTTGTTATCTTCATCAAGCTGATTGAAATAATCGGCAACTTCCTGTCTTCTTGTTTGAATTGCGAAATATGTCTGACCCAAAGCTATTATTTCTTTTCTGGGATCTCCATTCTGAACAATCAGATAACAGGCATAACGACTGAGTTTGTATTCAATTACGGGTTTTGAAGTAACTCCGGCCTCCACGATTTTGCTGACCTCAGCAAAATGGTCAGAAACTTTATATCCGCTATTCTTACAGGCAAGCATTGCCCGAGCTAAAACTTTAGAAAAATTACGCCATTGAACATATTCAAGAACATCAGCAAGTTCTCTTGCATACCAAAATTCTGTACCATCACCAGAGATTCTTTTTGTCTCTTCAAATGATTTATATTCTTTTGCAATCAGCGTACTCATTAATCCTCCAATATAAATCTCCAATCTATGACATTCTAAACTTTAATAAGGAGATATCAAATAAATTAGTGATGCGTGAATCGTGATGCGTAAATGGTAGGGGCACGATTTATCGCGCCCGTGAAAGTGTGAAAAAGTCATTGAAATCATTCTGATTATCATGGCGACCCCAGGGGGATTCGAACCCCCGTTAACGGCGTGAGAGGCCGCCGTCCTAACCACTAGACGATGGGGTCGGAATAAATAGATTTTGGATCCCGGACAAGGATTCGAACCTTGATTGACGGAGCCAGAACCCGTAGTCCTGCCATTGGACGATCCGGGATCCTCATGCTATTTAAAGACTCTTGCAAACACTTTATCGTCCCAAGAGATGACATATATTTTATGACACGGGGCCGACTTTTTTAAATTTTAGAATAC
>CAZVWR010000050.1:0-24016 GCA_964630905.1 uncultured Spirochaetales bacterium
TTTCTTTTTCAACTTTTCTGCGTTTTTTTATTTAACCTATGGGATGGCTGTGATTAATATTAATGTTCCCATGCATTGTGATGTCAAAATAAGGGCGCACATTTTTATGAATATTACTCACATTATCGACCTCATTTTTGCAGAACCATTTATATTCCGCATGTTGTTCTATTGGAAGCTGGCTTATATCTAATTCAAATTTAACATAATACGCTAAAACGATATAATGGGTGTCAACATTTGAGACATCGTTACTGTTGTCGTGAGGGTACAGGTGGCTGTAAATATCTATAAGCACCGCGTTGTTTATATTGAGTTTGATGCCAAGTTCTTTTTTTGTAATTCTTTGAAATGCTTCTTCTTCACTTTCATTTTTCAAGATTCTTCCGCCTGGTACGAACCATGAATCTTTTGCAGGTCTATTTTTTCTTAATCCTAACAAGATTTGATTGTGTTTGTTCTCAATGATCAAATCAATTGAAATTAAAGTGCCATATTCAATTAATTTGTTAAACTCGTTTTTTTTTAGTTCCATTGGTTCCCATAAATCCCTATTTTTCAAATCCAAATCATTAAAAGTATAGCTTTATCAGCTTCTATTTCAATTTCTTTTTTCCCTTTTTCTGGCCGTCTTTGTCACTGTGGGACGAGTTTTAAAAAAGTTCCCCTGAAGGTTTACTGCTTTGGAAGTTTGGAAGATTAGCCGATGGTATTTTTATTTAGAATCCGGCAAGTCATTTAAATTAATAATTTCGCAGCCATTTTTCTTGTAATAATTCAGCATTTCGTCAATTTTCCTCTTATCATAACTTGTAATACAATCTGATAAGACCGTGACTTTGTAGTTTTCTTTACACATATTGAATACGGTTGATTTAACACAGGCAATGGCATCTGCTCCCGTAATGTAAAATTCGCTTATTTCATTTTTCCTGATGAAGTCTGCGAAGTCTTCGCTGGTCAGTGCGTTTCCTTTGGATTTTTCAAAAATGTTTTTAGAAACTAATTTCATTTCCGGAACTAATTCAGACCCGCGGGTATTGGGTTTGAAAGTTCTTGTTCCGTCAGATAGGTTATAATGCCTTATATATACGACATGGATTTCATTTTCCACTGCCCAATCTATTGCCCGATTAACATTGGCAATGATTTCTTTGTAGTTTTTGGTAATGTCATTTTGAATGTCAATCACCACTAAAGACTTTTTCTGCATGGGATCTCCCTCTTTTGTTATTATGGTTACCGCTGTTTGCTATTAAATTTGATTTCAAACAATCTTAAAAAAAGCATAAGAATCCCTGAGAAAACACCAAGACCGAAACATACTATCCACAGCGTATGAAGACCATGGGAATCCATAAAACTGCCCCACACAAAGGGACCGAAAGCTGAACCGGCTGTTGATACCAGAGAGATAATTGAATTAAATCTTCCTCTGTGAGTTATCGGAGAATTGTTTGCGACATATACTCCTGAATTTGTCACATCCAGTATTTCACCAAATGTATAAATAAATGCGGAAACAAAATAAAGCCAGAAAAGATCTATGTATCCCAGCATTCCAAACCCCACGCCGTAAAGCAGAGAGGCAACAGCTATGTTCGTCAGCGGCTTGTTTTTCATAGTTAATTTAGTGGCAGGAATTGTAAATACCACAACAACCAAACCCGTAAAGGACATTATTATGCCAAAATACATTGGGCCCGAATCCTGACCGAAGACCTCTCTAAGCTGTATCGGTATAGAAAAGCCGATAGTCGAATAAATAAGCTGGTTGATCATCCTCACCAAAATGAACATCAGAAGTACCGGTCTCTTGAACAGCACTCTCAGCAATCCTCCTGATTCTGCCGCTTCTGCATTGTTATCGCAAGACACTTTTTCTATTTTCTCACGGGTTGGCATTGTTTCTTCAACAAATAGAACCAGAAGTATGAGGGATAGTAATATTGATATCGCATTTCCGAGGAATATCCAGCTGGTGTAATTTTTATACATAAAGCCGGCTATCATTGGACCGATGGCAAAGCCGATGTTTATTCCTAGATACAGAAGTGAAAAAGCTTTGGCTCGATTTTCTTTATTTGTAAGATCGGCGACCATTGCAGAATTGGCAGGTTGGGCGGCTCCTGAAAAAAAACCGCATATTATCAAAAGCATAGGTACTAAAAGAGAATTACCTAAAAACGCACATGGAACAAAGCAGATTGCGGCGGTACCCTGAAAAAAAACAATCAGCTTTTTGCGTCCCCAGAGATCAGTAAGCTTACCACCTAAAAGAGCTCCCAAAGATTGAGAAATTGCACTGAAGATAAAATAAGTTCCAGCTTCAGTTGCACTCAGACCCATTCTGTCGGTGAGGAACAATGTCAAAAATGGATAAACAAAGTTACCCATGACATTCACCATTCGGACAACGAATAAAATGTAAATAGAACGGGGCAGTCCTGAATATAAATTTATCTGCCTGACCGGATATTGCAGTATGTTAAAGCTCATATTAATCCCGGTTTCAAATCTTTGGTCGTCATAACGATAGCAATGGTCATTCCGGATATTGAGATGTTAAAAGAACTCTTTTTCAAAAAACATCTCCATTCTAATGATAAAAGATGAGGCAAATATAAGAATTTACATTTTTGTGTCAATTTTTACTGTTTGCAGTTCCAGTTTTATGCCGATGCCTTTCTTGAATCTGTTTAAGGTCTCCCCCTTTAATTCCCGAAAACTTTAATTCCTCATTAAATTCATTAAAATATTACCGTTGTGTTTAATTTTGTTGGTGAGATAAATGAATAAAGCACTAATTTCATTGATGTTTGTTTTGTTGTTTGTGATGGGTTCGTGCGGTGGGGATGATACAGGAGGTAAATTTAAACCTTCTGATTGTACTGGTGAATTTCCTAATTATCATAAAGGTCTTTGCTGGTCAGAGGCTTCAAGCAGTTCTATGGATTGGGATAATGCAATAACTTATTGTGAAAACCTCGGTGGCAGACTTCCTGCAATTTCGGAACTCAGAACACTTATTCAGAACTGTCCGACTACTGAAACAGGTGGTGAATGTGGAGTCACTGACAGTTGTTTGTCTTCCGATTGTTGGAGTTATTCATGTCGTGGGTGTAAAAATGACACATCTGGCGAATATTCGGTTTTTAGAGATACTGATTTGTTTTGGTCGTCGTCGGAGCTATCAGATCGCAAATACATCGCATGTTATGTGAGTTTCAAAGCTGGGCATGTGGGCTACGTCTCCAATAGCATCAAATACGGTGTCCGTTGCGTAAAATAATTTGTCACTTCGCAAATCAAAAAGAATCAGTGCAGATACCTTTTCGTCTCTTTTCCGGTGACTCCGGCGGAGAGTTCGATGAATGGTTTGAGCGTGCTTGCGTTGATTTTTCTGAAAAGGACTTCCTCGATCTGGAAAAAACCGACAGATGCACTCATTTCAACATTTATCGCAAGAGGCTTGTTTTCCCCTTTTGTGATGGTCACTTTTTCGATTGCGGCTGAAGAATACTGGTGAATGTCGCCCGGTTTCGGCTCATCGTTTATCATTATTGGAATACGGCTCCGTCCTTTTTCCATGTCGCATCCGTCAGCGATAAGAACTACCCCCGCTTCATAGGAATGAACCTTGAGAGTTCCCATGTGTCCGCTGATGCACTCGAATGCGAGTGCCCGCACAATAACCTGTTTTTCAAAATCATCAGGATAAACTTTTTCAAGTATCCTTCTTAATATCGGGTCAGCAAGGATCAGAGCGTTCTTTTCATGGTTCTCTCTTCCGATCGACATGCCGATATCGTGGATTAAAGAAGCCGAAAGAACAGCGTTAAGAGACTCTTCATAAGTACCGGCTCCTTCTTTTTCAAGAGAGAACTTAAATCCCTGTTCATGCAGGATCGACATTATTTTTATAGAATTATATGCAACTCTTTTCATGTGAACCGGGCCGTGATCGTTGTAATTAAGACGGGTGATCGAAACGGTGTTGGCATAGTTCTGAAGGTGGATGATCTCAGGATCGCTGAATATCTCTTTTGCCAGAATAAGCGGTTTCCCTTTAAGTTTTTCAAGAATTCTTTTTTCTGTTCCAGCTTCTTTCGGTGATTTTGTCATTTATTTACCTCACAAAAAATCATGAAACAGGTTATATCGTAAACATTTCCGTGTCAATTGGATATTTTCTGAAAGAGAGTAAATTTTGCAATTATTAAACATTTAATTTAATATAAAAAACTTGATGTTTTATTCGGAGGTTGAAATGAAAACAGCTGTGTTTCTGATATCTGCTTTAATTTTGTTCAGTTGCAGCAAGGAAAACAGCAACAAACTCATAGATAATGATTTCAGCATTGATCAGGATCAGGAAATTGTTAAGGATTCAGATATTCTAAATGATGAAACTGAATCTGACGATGACTTGTCCGACGAAGCCTTGGCGGAGTCGGATGACGAAACAGAACCTGATGATGACTTGTCCGACGAAGCCTTGGCGGAGTCGGAAGTGTTTGACACGGAGTCGGATGATGAAACTTTTGAAGTTGATGATGAAATAAGTG
This sequence comes from uncultured Spirochaetales bacterium, assembly GCA_964630905.1. Taxonomy (GTDB): domain Bacteria; phylum UBP6; class UBA1177; order UBA1177; family UBA1177; genus JAGOEX01. The sequence continues at coordinate 4,569 of CAZVWR010000050.1, forward strand.
ATGATGATGAAGATGCAGCAGAAGTTCCGCTTGATGGTTTCGGATTGATTTCAGGCTCTTGCGGTGTTCTTGACGATGAACTTGTGTCGGGCGAGTCATTCTTCTTTCTAAACAGTATAGACTTTCTGAACGATCCTTATGATGAGGTCGATTACGCATTTCTGACCGAAGGGGGACAGAAGATCCTTGATGATGTAAGTGCGGGGAACTCTGTTTATTCCAAAGTGTTTGCATATGAAGTGCTTGCCCGCTGTGAATTTGCAGGACTTCTGAAAACTGAAAACGAAATAGGGTATGATCCTGATACAGAAAGAACCGATATTATTGTAAACATTGACGGCTTAAAGATCGGAGTGAGCGTGACAAAAGCGGTGAAATTTCCGTTTGACTTGGAATACACGGTCGCAGATGCACAAACTCTGCTTAGCAATAAACTTAATGATATTGTTCAAAGCAGTCAAAATGTTCTCCCTGAAGATAAATGGGAAAAGCAGATACTTCATATTATTGCATATTCAGATTCTCATGCATTTTCCATTGAGACCGCATACAATTCGCTTGATGCATCAACAAAGACAGATACGATAGTTTTTGTAACTGTTTCAGACGGGGATGATTCCTTTCTTTATTAAATTTTGCTTTTGACATAATTTCAATAATGATTAAAATATCCCTGTTTTGTTGTTCAATAGCAGTTTTTCAATGAATGTAAAATGGTTTCTGGCACTTGCAATAACCGTTGCGGCTGTTTCAGCGGCAATTGTCTATAATGTTTACTTCAGAAAAGATGTAAACCTTCATGTGTCATGGAGTAGTGAAAGTCATAAAAGAACAATAGAAACTGCCTATGTTCAGGTGCCGGACGGTAAATATGATGAACTGTTTGAAGAGATGATCGGAGATGAAAACTGGAAAACCGCAAAACAGCTTTACAGAAATAATGCCGGTCTGAACCGTTTCATGGCAGGAGATATTTTTTCCATAAGCACAATGGGCGAAAAAGTTCTTTCATTCAATCTTCATCATTACAAGAACAGGGTCATCGGCGAAAAAATATCGTTTATAAGGAAAGGTCGTAATTTCGAAAAAGAGACTTCTGAAATATCTCTTGAAGTAAAGATAGTTGTAAGATATTTTAAAATAAAGGATTCTCTTGCAAAAGACGATCTTCAGTTCTATGAAATGGCAAAGGAAAGACTTGTATGGGACTGGGGCATTCTCGACAAGCTGCTGCCGGGAGATACAGTGTCTTTCATGGTAAAGGGGATCTTCGACCACGATATCCTTGTTCATGCTTTCGGAATATTGGGACTTTCAGTCAGAAGCTCAACGGTCGGTGATTTCACACTTACTGCTTTCAGAGATGAAACTTACGGTGATTTCTTTGTTTCGGGTCACGGAATGATGCTCTCTCCTCCCGGACAGTTCCGTGCCCCTATCGACAGCGGCAGAGTTTCGAGTTTTTTCGGATACCGGGTTGATCCGTTTCATAAAAGGAAAAGATTCCATAACGGCTTGGATATAATCGCAAAAATTGACACGCCGGTCAGAGCTGCTGATGCAGGAACAGTTTCATTCGTCGGGAAAAAGGGCGGTTTCGGCAACACTATCGTCCTTGATCACGGTAGCGGGCTGAAAACAGTTTACGGTCACTTGAACCGCTTTCTTGTTGTAAGCGGACACACAGTGCAGAAAGGTGAGGTGATAGCTGGAGCGGGAAATTCCGGCAGATCGACAGCCCCGCATCTTCATTTCACAGTCCTTCTTGATGGAAAGAACATTGATCCGATGCAGTTCACTTACGAAAGAGTCTGGTCTGCCCCTTTTGATATTGCGGGCAGTTTCAGAAATGTTTCGATATCAAGAACTGCTCAGCTTGAAGAGGTTATGGACAAAGGCAGGACGGTCTTTGTTCATGAGAAATATGCAGATATTATGTCAACAATGAACTGAACAATTAAATATTCCGGAGAATAAAATGACATCAAATGTGGAATTTCTGGCTCTCGGCGGACTGAAAGAAGTGGGGAAGAACTGTCTTCTCATCAAGTATGAAGATCAGGCAATAATGGTGGATTGCGGAATGGGTTTCCCCGGCAACGATGATTTTCTGGAAGATGATTTTTTCATTCCTGATTTTGATATCATAGATGAACTTGATATTGAACTTCTGGGATGTGTTATAACTCATGGACACGAAGATCATATCGGAGGAGTCCCGTATCTCCTTCAGAAATTCAATGTTCCGGTATATATGACAAAATTTCCGAAAATGATACTGGAAGAAAGAATAGGCAGATATGCCAGATATAAGAACAGGATCGAAAGTTTCAGTTCAAAAAAGACACCCGAGATAAATCTTGGTCCGTTCAGAGTTGAAATGTTTGATGTTCCTCATTCAATCCCCGAAGCGAAAGGACTCATAATAGATGTAGGCGGAATTACAATCGTCCATACAGGTGATTTTAAATATGACGGAAAAAAAGGATCACCTTTTAAAGGCAGAGTTCCTAAAAAAGTTGATGTTCTCCTTTCTGACAGCACAAACATCGAAAATACAGGACATTCCGAAAGTGAAAGTTCAATAATTCCGAATATCACTCAGATAATTGAAAATGCACCGGGCAGAGTCATTGCGACCGGATTTTCCTCAAATACGACAAGAATAAAGAACATAATCGAGATATCACTTTCAAAAGGCCGCACCGTCGGATTGCTTGGCAGAAGTGTCTGTTCATACACAAGGATCGCTTCGGAGCTGGGTCATCTGAAACTTCCGGCATCACTTCTGACAGAACAGTCAAAGATCAACAGAGTGCCGGAGAACAAGCTGACACTCATCGTTACAGGATCGCAGGCGGAACCGAGAAGTGTTATGAAAAGAATGAGTCTTGATATGATGAAGTCTGTTTCGGTGAAATTCGGTGATACAATATTCTTCACATCAAAGAACATTCCCGGAAATGAGCTTTCGATAGGGAGAATGATAGACAATCTCGTGGAAAAGGGTGCCGATGTATATTATGAGAATACTGATGACATTCATGTTTCAGGACACGCTAAACAGTTTGATATTGTTCAGTGTTTTAAAGATGTAAACCCGGATCTCATTATTCCTGTTCACGGTCATCGCAGATTTCTTGAACTGAGTGCAAAGCTTGCTGAACGGAACGGGTTCAATGCGCAGGTGATAACTGACGGAGAGATGCTTTCCCTTCGCAAGAACAAACGGCCTGTTATCTCACACAAATATGATCTTACCGTCAAAGTTGTCTCAAACGGTGATCCGGATCTCATTGACATCGAGAACATCCGTGAAAGAAAAAGGATCGCAAAGGCCGGCATCATGACTGTAATGATGACCGTCGATTTTTTAGCTAACACACTTCTTTCAAAACCGAGAATTGTTTCTGCAGGAATTGCATCCGTCTCAAAAATGAAAAAGATCGAGAGAGAACTGAAAGACCTCATTGAAAACTATTTCAAGGATGAGCTTCCCGAAGAACCTTTCTGGAAGGATGTCGAAGAAGAGATAAGGATCAGGGTCAGAAGATATCTACTTGCACTGACAAAGAAAAAACCGATTGTAAACGCAATAATAGTCAATCTGGACTGAGCGGTCAGAAAAGCATTCTGCAGATGATCACAGAACCGATTATACCTGTGCCGTCAGCTATGAGAGCGGCGGGTACGGCGTGTCTGGCATTCTTTATTCCGACAGCTCCGAAATATACGGCAAGAACATAGAAAGTTGTTTCGGTCGATCCCTGCATTGTTGAAACAAGATATGAAAGGAAGGAATCGGGCTCTTTGCTTATAATTTCGCTCATAATTCCAAATGCGCCGCTTCCTGAAAGAGGTCTGATAAGTGCCATCGGCAGAGCCTCAGCAGGCATTCCGATCAACGATGTCAGGGGGTTGAAAATGTTGACCATTATGTCAAGAGCTCCGCTTGAACGGAACATTCCGACGGCAACAAATATAGCGACCATGAAAGGAATTATCTTTACTGCCACATTGAAACCCTCTTTTGCACCTTCTGTCACAGTTTCATAAAGTTTGACACCTTTGAGATATCCGAAAAGAAGAAATGCAACCATGATCACAGGTATAAGCCAGTCGGAAAGTGCCTGCATGAAGCTTCTCCATGAAACGGGCTCTGTGTTTGATGATGCACTGAAATAAATCCCGCCTGCGACAAGTGCGATGAATAATGAGACCGCAACAATCTTGAATATTTCAGGTTTTCCGTAATTTGCCGGTGTTTTTTCTTCCTCGTCTTTCTCTTCACTTATTACGGCATCGCTGTTTTTAGACTGCAGAAGCTTTGATGCGATAATGGCGGATGATGTTGAGAGTATTGTTGCAAGGATGGAAGGGATAAGGATCGAAGCGGGTTCACTTGCTCCTGCTGAGGCCCTGACAGTTATGACTCCGAGCGGAAGAAGTGTTACGCTTGAAGTGTTTATTGCAAGGAAAAGACACATTGCATTTGTGGCAGTTCCCTTTTCCTTATTCAGTTTATCAAGCTCTGTCATCGCTTTAATTCCCATAGGTGTAGCCGCATTGCCGAGTCCAAGCATATTTGCGGCGATGTTCATCACCATTGCACTCATTGCAGGGTGATCATGCGGAACATCGGGGAAAAGACGGGTCATTACGGGTCGCACTGCTTTTGCGATCAACTTCAGAGCACCTGCTTCCTCGAGCACCTTCATTATTCCAAGCCACAGAGCCATTGCTCCGACAAGCCCAATCGCAAGGGTTACGGCCGATTTTGCACTTTCAAAAACCGAGGCGGTCAGCCCGGACATCTTTCCGGTGTATGAAGCAGCAACAACGGAAATAAGCACCATCATCAGCCAGATAGTGTTTATCGGGGAAGGTTTTTCTTTCATGTTCACTCCCATAAAATGACAGCCGATATTATCAGATTTGTCAAAAGATACAACTTTGATAACAGTTTCCCATGAATTTCACTGTGCCGACAGTGGCTTTCAAGATTCAGTTCAATCAGCGGCATCTTCAACGGCTGATGAAGGAATATGTCGATTATTACAATAACGACAGGTGTCATCTTGCCATCGGGAGAGATTCTCCGAACGGCAGGAAAATTCAGAAAAAACCTGATAAAGGAAAAGTGGAATCAATCCCTAAGCTCGGCGGACTTGTTCACAGATACGAGTGGAAAAAAGCTGCTTAACTAATTGATTCTTCAGCTTTTTTCAGAAATCTTGAACAGAAAAAATCTATAAAAAAATACCGGGAATCCTGTTTTTTCAGAAGTTTCTATTGTTTTCCGGATTTTAGTGAATGAATTTCAAGTTTAAAGCAAAAACCAACCTGATTTTCACTCAGAAACGCTATTTTTTGCTGAAATTGATGACTTTCTTGTGAATCTATAACTTGCTGATATCATTGACCGATGCTATTTTGACATAGGACAATATCGTATTTCATCATTATTTGGAAGATTTACTTTGAGAAGGTTGCCCCCATGATCGTAAGAATAGGTGGTGATGAGGTCGTCAGCCGGATCGAATGCCGTCCCGTTCACATCTCTTTTTTTAGATTTTTCTGGATTTAAACTCTTAAAAAATTAACATAGTTCTGTTGAATTACCAGAGGAGATTAATATGAGCAGAGATAAACAAGAAAAAGCACGAAATAAAGCAGAAAAACAGTTGATCATTCGCAATTCAACTGCTGAATTCCTGATATTTACTATTCAGGCTGGTGAAGACGGTATTGAGGTAAGAGTAGAAGATGAAAATATTTGGCTCACCCAAAAGCTGATCGCAAAACTGTTTGATGTTAAAATACCTACTATTAACGAGCACTTGAGAAACATTTTTTCTACGAATGAATTACAGGAGAATTCAGTTGTTAGGAATTTCCTAATAACTGCCGATGATGGCAAACAATATAACACGAAGCATTACAATTTAGAGGCGATTATTGCCCTCGGGTATAGAATAAATTCAGAAAGGGCTACAAATTTCAGACGTTGGGCTACTCAAGTTTTAAAGGATTTTGCTCTTCGCGGATATGTTTTAGATAATGTGCGACTAAAAAACGGTGCATATCTCAGCAAACAGTATTTTAAAGACTTGATCCTTGAAATCAGGGACATAAGAGAAAGCGAACGGAATTTTTATCAGCAGATCACTGACATTTATTCAACTGCAATAGATTATGACCTTCATTCGCCGACTACAAAAACATTTTTTGCAACGGTGCAGAACAAACTTCACTATGCAACTCACGGTCATACTGCGGCAGAACTTATTGTAAATCGTGCAAATCACAAAAAAGAATGTATGGGGCTGACTACATGGAAAAAAGCACCTGACGGAAAAATCATCAAATCTGATGTTGTTGTAGCCAAAAATTATCTGAGTAAAGAAGAAATCAAAATATTAAACCGAATTGTCACCATGTATCTTGATTATGCTGAAAATCAGGCAGAAAAAGGTATTCCGATGACAATGAATGACTGGGCGGAGAAGTTGAATACTTTTTTAAAATTCAATGATGCGGAAGTTTTACAAAATGCTGGTGAAGTTACAGCTGAAATCGCTAAATCTTTTGCTGAAAGCGAATTTGAAAAATATCGTCCTGTTCAAGACCGCCTCTTCGAATCTGATTTTGACAGAGAAATAAAGAAACTGATAGGCAAGACAACAGAAAAATAAAGGTTGCCGTCACCGAAATCGCTTCACGGATTCAGAAGAAGGCGGAACCAAAGAAATGGTGGGGGTGGTTTAAGCGGAAGAGTTGAGTTGTTGCCCCCAGGTATGGGGGTTTTTTTTTGCTGTGTATCAACGACCATTCTGACTGAACCACGGTGATCTGTGAGGAATCTGTATTTCCTGCCGTCTTTGATCATGTATTCAGGGACATTGACTCTTGACCCATAGACATATTCCTCAACCACACGGTCTTCATCGTTCAGCCGTGCAATAGGTGAGAGCTGACCGCTGTAAAGAAGTTTGTATTCGTAGTTTCCATTTTTCATCTTCGCTATCCTACGATTGAGTGCGTCGTAAGTATAACCGATAACTGTGCTGTTTGGCAAGATTACCTGGGATGTCATTGACGGACGCTATTTTGACATGGGACAATTTATACTCTTGTCTTTTAGATACTCATTATATTCCTTTAGATCTCTTTTTAAAATCTCTTCAAATGTTGAAACCCCATTCTTAGATTTTATGCAAGGATTTGCACCGTAAAATAACAATAATTTGAACATTTCAAAATCACCCTGCCGATCTTTCCCCCCATCCAAGGAATATGACAAGGGTGTCCTTGAATCCTCTATCCAAAAGCGTTCAAAAATCCCAATAAAACCTTCGAAGCTTCTTTGATAACTTTTCCGATTTACATCCACTTTGAAATTCTCAAGGAACCATTTTATATCGTTGAGAATTTTTCCCCCTTTTTCTGTTTCTTCATTGTATATTGATTTGTTATATTTTCTTACCATACTCAATAATATCGTGTTTTTCCCTGCTGGGGCAATATCACTGTTGACATCAAAACCTTTTTTTTCCATTTCTTTTGCTGCAACAAGATTTTTATTATGAACATGATCCATAAATTCATTATAATCAGGCTGAGGCATTAAATCTTTTCTGCAACCAACTATCAATAAAATCATTAAAAAAATGTATGTTATCCTCATTTTTATCCTCACTCTGAGTATTTCATTTCGGGAGTTATTGTTTTAATAGAATCAGCACCAAGTTGCGTTAAAAACCAATCAAGTCTATACGGATGAACAGATTTAAATGGCACAAAGAACCTTGCAAAATACCCTCGAACAGTATTGAGTCTATCTAAGTTTAGCAAAACATTATACGATGCGACCGAACAATAGTGAGTAGAAAAAGGAACTCCAGGACCTTCAGTTATCATTGCTTTAATAATTTTTTCCTCTTCCTTTGCAGATGTGTTATATTCAAATAATCTATATGAATTTTCAGGATGTGTTTTTCTAAAATGTTTAATATACTTAGAAATTGAGGCTGCTTTGCCTGTCTCAATATCGGTTAAACTAGTGGCATAATCTCCCATGGGGTCATATAGTGCAGCAGAATCTTTTTTTTCTCCATCAACAAAATACTCATATTTGCCAGAATTCTCAACCCAAACAACTACATGGCCAGCCCAATCACTGTATTTAACTAAAACTATCGTTTTCAACCCATTCACATCCACATAATTCACCGGATCACCGTCACAATAACTGTAGAAATTCATTGCACCTTCAAAGCCGAGCGGTTCTTTGCTGATCCATCTTCCAACTTCAGGGTCATACCATCTGGCTCCGAAGTGAATTAGTCCTGTGTCACGATCCTGCAAGCCGCCTGCGAATCCAAACGGAATAGAGTAAGTGCCTGTTTCTGTTATAATATTTCCGAATTCATCGTATTCGATCTCTTTAACGATCTCGCCAGTGGATGCGTTATCTATCATTCTGACTGAACCGAGGTGATCTTTGATGACTCGGTAATTGATTCCGTCCTTTCTGATGTAGTCAGGTGAATTAACGCCGAGAGCATACACATATTCTTCAAGGATGTTGCCGTCTGCATCCAGTTTTGCTATCGGAGCAAGCTGATCTTTGTATATGAGCCGTTCTGTTATGACTCCGTTCACTTTCTTCGCTATTCTCCTGTTGTTTGTATAAAATTACCTAAAAAATACACTTTATTTTTTTATTGATTTCACACATTTAAAATAGTTTTTGCTTTCACCACCAGATGTCCATAACTTCGCAGAATCAATTTGAATGCTCCAAATACTATATTTTGAGGATTTTGTACCTGACCAATAAACAGCGCATTCTATACCCCAAACTTTATCATCCCAATAACAACCATGTTCGCCCGGACCTTTTAGTTCTTTGCAACTACATTCAGAACTCCAACATTTGTTGCGATCAAAACAAATATCCGACACTTTACATTTACCGGCATTTAAGGTCATTGGGCATCCAACAATTATCGAACGCCACTCGTTTAAAGTAGGCAATCTCCATTCTTTATGCCCGCTCAATTCAAGTTTATTGCAATATTTTTGAGATTCATCGAAATTTAGAAAACCCTGATCTTTTTCTGTCCACATTAAACTCAAATCACTGTCTAAAATAATTTCGCCGTTTTTCTTAAACCGTTCTTTAGCATCATGTGATAAATTATTCTTACAACCTGATTCTAAAAAACAAATAAATGCTATTAAGCAAATAAAAATATTATTCCTTACCATTCAATTTTCCCCCAGTCATCACGACCTAGAATATCAAAAATTGGCTTTTTGCTCGTCTCGTCATATGAGACATCAAAGTGAGTCATGAAAATTTTACCATAACCTTTATTCGCATTCATGAGAAGTATGGCAACGCCAATATCAGTATCTGTTGGAGCTGTTCTTGTCTTATCATACTGACTTTTACCTGATAAATACGAATAGCCACGAATATTCTTTTGGAAATTATCAATATGGCTATGCCATGCTGCCACAACACCAGTTTTATCATAGTCTTTATTCATTTCTACATGACCTGAATCATTTGTATGATATGGATTTCTATACGCATAAATTGGTGCTCCATATTTAGTGCGAGAATGGACATATATTTCAGCCATATATTCATAAATATCGGCATCGACCAAAGTCATTGTGTATTTTTCAACATCTTTAATTAACATTCTTATATCAGAGAATGGATCCCCCGGTTTCAACCCCGTAACATCAACTTTATTAACCGGATCACCGTCACAATAACTGTAGAAATTCATTGCACCTTCAAATCCGAGTGGTTCTTTGCTGATCCATCTTCCAACCTCTGGGTCATACCATCTGGCTCCGAATTTGGTGAGTCCTGTATCTGTATCTCTGATTCCTCCAGCGAAGCCGAATATGGTGTTGAATGTTCCTGTTTCATCAGTTATTTCACCGAATTCGCTATAGCGAAGTGTCTTGACGACTTCACCGGTTGAGGTGTTGACGATCATTCTGATACTTCCGAGATGATCTTTAATAACTCGGTAATTGACTCCGTCCTTTCTGATATAGTCAGGGCTGTTGATACCTGTTCCGTAAATGTATTCCTCAAGAACATTTCCGTCTGCATCAACCTTCGCTATCGGAGCAAGCTGATCTTTGTATATGAGCCGTTCTGTGATAAAACCATTAACCATTTTTGCAACCCGTCTGTTCTTTGCGTCGTAAGTATAACCGATAACTGTGCTGTTTGGCAAGATTACCTGAACAAGATTTCCCATCGGGTCGTGATCATAGACAGTGACACCTTCGGGGTTACCTTTTGTCTTCAGTTCCCCGTTAAGTGTGTAGGTGTAGATGTTTGTGCCGTATTTCGTCAACTGATCCTGGGCGTTGTAATGAAGCTCTATGCACCCTGTTTGAGGTGTGCAGCGGTGTGTACGGTTTCCGTTAGTGTCATAATAATAGGTGGTCTTTATCTTTGATGAAAGTTTGATGACAATGTTTTAAAACTTGCCAGTTTTTTGAAAAAACAATATACTCACATGAAAAGAATGGAGGGAGGATTCATGCGGGATTTCAAGGTTTGCACAGCCATAAGGAACAAGGATTTCGAAGACAGTCTGATCGAAATTATCAGAAACGAGGGATGGAATCACTCCAATGTAAATGTTGATGATATTGTCAATGAACATAGAAGAGGTGCTCTTTTCTTCATTGTCGAAGATAACTACACTTCGATACTTGATCTGATCGAACTTCACAATTCGTGCAGACTCAACTTTCTTCCTACTGTAATACTTTCATCTGCCGGTTCAAAGCATGCAAACTGGGCGGATCATGTAAGATATACCGACAAATATTTCCGTGCACCGATGGACGGGTTCAAGCCTGTTGCTGTGCAGGTCATAAAGACGGTGCTGGCTTTTACAAATGCCCATAAATACAAGAACTTCTTTAAATTCAGGGAGTTTGTGGACAACTCTTTCAAAGGGTGTTCCCATTTTTCTGTTTTTATGAACGATGTTCTTGCAAGGATGCTTGAAATGCTTTATGCCGAAAGGGGTTCCGTAATGCTTCTGAATAATAACGGGAACCTTGTGATAGAGGCTTCGACAAAGAAAAATCTTACCGGACTTGAAGTTGAGCCGAAACCCGACAGTGTCGCATGGACGGTCATAAATACAGGAAAGCCGGTTTTTGTAGAGAACATTGACAATGATACCAGATTCAAAAAGACAGGCGGTTATTCCAAAGATTATTTTATGTCGCTTCCGATCTTTATAAACGGAAAGATAGAAGGGGTTCTCAATCTTTCAGATAAGATGGTCTCTCTTCTTTTTGATTCATCAGATCAGAAGAATGCCGACCGCCTTTTAAAGATCATTGAACCTTATCTCTTCATTGAAAAGCTGAAAAGATCCTCCATCAGCAACATTCTGAAATAGTTGTATAAATGAAAGAAGGAAAAATAGATTTTACATCTGTATTTTCTGCAGTGATTTTTCTTTCCGTCGGTGTTTTCATTTTTCTTTTTGTAAATGCCCAGCAGCACAGGTACGACTATTTTATTTATCTTTACGGTGCAGAGGTCGCCCCGGGCTCAAAAGCTCTGCTGAAAGTCATTTCAAGAGATGGTGAATTCGTAACAAATCCTGAGATATTCATTAACGGCAGAAAGTCTGCGACATCTCTTATTGATATCCGTCCTGATCTAAGGGAGATCTCTGTGGTTATTGGAGGCAGAGAAGTTAAATTCCCTGTAAGATACAGCGATCTGGAAAATATAAAGGTTCCTGTTCCTGCCCGGATACATATTTCAGCAAAAGAACTTGAAAATATTCCATTTCCTGCCGTTTCAGGAACAAAAACTGTTTTTCTGCTTCCAGACCAGTTCAGGGCGGTTCCGGAGTTTGAAACCAAAATTCATTTTTACTGTGTTGACGGAGATGGTCCGTGCAAAGAAAATGAGATCCTGATAAATGGCACGGCAAAGGAGTTGAAAGACGGATACCTTTCGTTCACAACGATATTCACGCACGATAAAAATGTTAATATTTCTTTCAGTGACGGTTCTTCGGCAGTGGCGAAAGTGCCCTACAGCGGCAAAATGTTAAGATTTTATGCTGATAATTCGGGGATAATGCTGGCATCACTTTCAGATGTGGGCAATGTCCATATTGACTGTTACAGTGCAAAGAAATGGGTGGGAACGGATATTGTGGCGATACATAATACCGGAACAAGACTGCCTGATGGATATGTGAATTGCGAAACTGTACAGGCAAGCTTCAATTCCTCCTCGCCCGGAACAACTTATGTGGTCTTTTCCAGATCTCCGGAGTTGAAAGGTGAAGTGGATGATCCATATTATTCGGGACTTATGCAATTCATTCAAAAGTTTCCATTACAAGCACAGGAGAGTTTCATAAGAAGTTACAACTCCTCTTTTTTTATGCCGCTTCCTCTAATATTTTCAGGAGAAGTTCTTGAAAAGGAGTTCAATGAAAAAAAGAGCGGTGAGCTTAATTTTTACTGGTGGATGATATTAATTTCATCTCTTGCCGGACTTATACTTTTTATCCGGACAGTTTTCCGTAAAATGAAGGTTGTGGAAGGTATAGACGGAGAATTGATATCAAGATCGATGAACATTCAGAGACTCATGCTTGCCGGTGCGGCAGTGCTTTATGCGGGGGTTATATTCCTTTTATTATATTTACTTAAAAATCTGGCTTAAATTATGGGCAGAATAAAACTTTTAACTGAAAAAACAATAAACCAGATAGCGGCAGGGGAAGTTGTTGAAAGACCTTCATCCATAGTGAAGGAACTCATCGAGAACAGTATTGATGCCGGAGCTGCAAACATATTTGTCGATATTGAAAGCGGCGGCAAAAAAAGGATAACTGTGAAAGATGACGGATGCGGAATGACCGAAGACGATGTTTTCATGGCGCTAGAAAGACATGCAACAAGCAAAATAAAAGATATTGCAGACCTTGAAAATATTTTAACAATGGGTTTCAGAGGCGAAGCGATCCCGTCAATAGCGGCAGTGACGCATTTTTCCATTTCCAGTGCGATTTCTCACGGTGAGGGGTTCCGGATAGTTGCAAAGAACGGAGTTATAACTGAAAACGGACCGGTTTCCATGCCGAAAGGGACGGAGATATCATGTTCCAACCTTTTCCATAATATTCCGGCAAGAAAGAAATTTTTGAAAAGCGACGAAAGGGAGCTGGCGCATATTAAAGAGATGATACAGAAATTCAGTATTATCAATTATAAGACAGGGTTTTCATTTACTCACAACGGAAGAAATCTGTTCGCTCTCAACCCGTCCCCGTCTGTTTCTGTGAGAATCGCGGATATCTGGAAGTTAAACAGGGAAATGATCCGTTCATTCCACATGGAAAGGGACGGCATATCGTTGACAGCTCATGTTCCTTCACCTTTTGAAGCGCCAGTTTCTCTCACCGCTGTTTCAGTCAACGGAAGGATAGTCAACGACAGAGTGATAAACGGTGCAATTCTCCGTACATTCCGCGAACAGATAGGAGGGGAATTCCGGTCTCCTGTCGTTATTCTTCTTGAAGTTCAAAACGGAACGGTAGATATTAATGTCCACCCTTCGAAGCTTGAAGTTAGGTTCAGGGATCCTTTCATCATTTCTGAGCTGATCTCAAATTCCATTACCGGTGCGCTCAAATCTTTCAGACCGGTTGAGAGAATTGAAACACAGTCAGAAGGGACATTTAAAGGCGAACCGATGGCTGTTTCTGAAAAAAGTGTTGCCGAAAGCTATTCAGGCGAGATCTTCAGACCTGAAAATGAAAATCTTTTCGAAATGAAGATCAGGGATTACAAAAAACTCGGGGTTCTTTTCGGAGTTTACCAGATAATTGAAATGGCTGACAGAGTTATATTCCTTGATCAGCATGCATCACATGAAAGGATAACCTTCACGGCTTTGAGAAAAGCGTCGGAACTTAAAAGCGGAATGAGCCAGATGCTTGTTGCGCCGATAATAGTCGGACTTTCGGATATCGAAAGTGATGTCATAAACAGCAATATTACATTGTTCAGCAATGCGGGATTTCTGATAGAGCAGTTTGATGAAAGTTCCGTTGCTGTCAGAGCGGTTCCGGCGATAGGTTTCGATGCTGACTGGAAGGGAGTTATTAAGGAAATGGCGGGAGAGCTTGAAAATTACGGTTCTTCCGGGGTTATGGAAGATATTTTCATGTCCCGTCTTGCGACTGCCGCATGCCGAAGCTCAGTAAAAAGAAATGATTTTCTTACCTCATTGGAGATAGATTCACTGATAGAGGATATTAACAATTCAGAAGTTCTCACATGTCCTCACGGAAGACCGTTCTTTTTCTCAATGAGCAGAAACGAATTTGAAAAAAAGGTTAAAAGACAGTAATGATCATATTCATTCTAGGTCCGACAGCATCAGGAAAAACAAAAGTCTCGGTTGAACTTGCAAAAGAAATAAACGGTGAGATCATCGGTGCAGATTCTGTCCAGATATATAAAGATCTTGTAATAGGGGCGGCTTCACCGACTGTCGAAGAAATGGAGGGAATTCCTCATCATCTTATCGGGACGCATGATCTGAAAGATGAAATAAGTGCCGGGATTTATGCTGATCTCGCTCTTGATGCAATTAACGATATCAAGTCAAGAGGGAAGGTTCCAATAATTGTCGGCGGAACGAATTTTTATGTGGATGCTCTTATAAACGGTCTTTCCCCTGTGCCGGAGCTCAATGAGACAGCGAGGAAGGATTATAACGACTCCCTGGAATTGTTCTCGACAGAAGAATTGTATACAAAACTTCTTGAAACAGATCCATTATGGGCAGAGCGTATTTCTTCTTCAAATGACAGACAGAGAATAAAGAGAGGTCTCGAAGTATTTGAACTTACGGGAAAAAAACTTTCGCAATGGAACCAATCTGAGCGGATAAAAAAATATGACGGACAGCATTTTTCTTTCGCTATTAATGTCGAAAGAGAGAAATTGTATGAAAAAATAAACATTAGGTCTGAGGCTATCGTTAAATCGGGTCTGGTTGAAGAAGTGAGAAAAGTGAACAATAAGGGCTTCAATGTTTTAAACTGTAGACCGCTTAATTCAATAGGTTATGCACAGGCGGATCTTTTTCTAAAAGGTTCAATTACTTCCGAAGATGACCTCATCATGACAATAGCTCAGGACACCAGGCATCTGGCAAAGCGGCAGATGACATGGCTTAGGAAAATGGATTATGTGATATGGAAAGATGTTTATGGCATTATTAAATGTGTCTTAGAGACGGTTCAAAATAGGTTGCAAGATGTATCAAAAAAGTAACTGCTTGAAATTAAATGGGAAATTTTGTTTTTCCGCTTGACTGCCCCGTATTAATAAGTATAATCAATGAGTCATGTTCTTGAACTTGGAGGTTCCTTATGAAATGTTTCAAACCCGGCGACTTGGCAGTTTATCCTAATTATGGTGTGGGTAAAGTTGTATCTATCGAGCACAGGCCGATGGGTGAATCAGAGGTCAAATGTTATGTTGTAAGTATGGTGTCAAACGGTTCAAAAGTTTTTGTTCCGGTTGATTCCGCCGACAAGATGGGACTCAGGACGATTACAAAAAGCGAATGTGCCGAAGATGTCTACAGCTGTTTTAAGCACAGAAATCTTGATCTTCTGAAGATGAACTGGAACAAAAGGTACAGATTTCTTCAGGACAAAATGAAAACCGGCAAGATTACTGATGTCGCTTCGGTCATTTCTGACCTTATGTTCTTAAAAAAGAAAAAAGGGTTGAGCTATGGTGAGGATAAACTTCTCAATGAAGCTGAAGAGATCCTTTCAACAGAGCTTTCAATTTCTGAAAACCTTCCCAAAGATGATGTGATCTCAAAGATCCACAGCAGTTTCAAGAAGTAATTTACCTTGATCGTGATCCCGAAAGAGACTCTTGTTATTGGAATTGACAAATGGTTTGTAGAAAACTGCGTAAAAGGTGATTTTTTCTGGTTCGGGCATCCTTTTGAAAATTCAAAGGCGAACGGTTTTATTGCTCCGCAGAAAGAGTTTTCAATCAAGCTTCCTGTCACTCTTGTTGTCGACTTGTCGGAAGCTACTGAAGCTGACATTCTTTCATTTGATCTTGAAAACACCATCTTTTACAGCGAAGAATGGAAAGGGGATGCATCAAAAGTCGCATCATTCATAAAAAACATAATATATTTTAATAATGGTGTTCCCGATATCGTCAAAAAAGATCATAATCTTATGAAGACGGATTAATACAATCATAAAAATCTAAAAGTTTACAAGTCATCTGATTTAATCTATATTTGCCCGTACTTTTTTTAAGGAGAAGACTAATGGAAAAAAAGTGTGACGGACCTAAAAAGCCGAGAATAACCTGCACAGTTCATTCTCCTTTGATGGTTAGCGATCTGAAAAATCTGTTTGACTGTAATGGAAATACTCTTGCAACAAAGCCTGTAATGTCTCTTTGCAGATGCGGAAAATCTGAGAAAATGCCTTATTGCGATGGAACACATACAAAAGAAGGACTCGATCTGAAAAAACAATCCGACAGAATCATTGACAGGAATAAAGATTACACCGGCAGTGACATCACAGTTCACTTTAACCTCGGAGTTTGCAGTCATGACGGCTCGTGCCTGAAACTTAAACCGGTTTTTGACCGTCACAGAAGACCATGGATTCTCCCTGACCTTGGCAACAAAGATGCAATAATAGAAACCATAAGAAAATGTCCAAGCGGTGCACTTTCATATACCGTTGACGGAGAGTGCCACAAGAATTTCTTCGATCGCGAACCGGCAATTAAAGTTGCAAAAGGTGGCCCTTTGATGGTTGAAGGATATATTGAACTCAAAGACGATCAGAACTCATGTCCCGAATCAAAAGAGCACTATTGTCTATGCCGCTGCGGTCAGTCAAAAAATCACCCTTTCTGCGACGGAGCACATCTAAGCTGCGGTTTTTATGAGGAAGGCCGGTAACATGTTGTTATTTCAGACAACTTTTTTCACTTTGGCAAATCTTATTACGAATGAAAAAATGCTTCCCTGTCCTATAATACTTTCGCAACCGATCTTTCCACCCATTACTTCAACAAGCATTTTACTTATAGCAAGACCGAGGCCGGTTCCGGCATGTTTTTTATTTGTTCCGCTTTCAATCTGATAGAAACGGTCGAATAAGAAAGGGATCTTTTCGCAGGGAATTCCCATGCCTGTATCTGAAATCGCGAATTTAAGCTCAACGGTATCTTCAGTTTCATCATTTTTATAAATAGAAAGGGTTATTTTCCCTGAATCTGTGAACTTTTCAGCATTATTCAGCAGATTTCTCAATATCTGTGCGATCTTACCGCTGTCAGCCGAAATTTTAAGGTCTTTTTCCATTTCAGTATTAAACGAAAATTCCAGTCCCTTTTTATCAAGTGTAATGAATTTCTTAAGGATGTTTTCAGAAAACTTAACTATTTCAACATCTTCCATTTTCAAAGTTATATGTTTTTCATCCATTTTTGAAATATCCAGAAGATCATTGATAAGCTCAAGCAGATGATAACTGGACTGTTTTGAAAAACTTAAAAGTTCATTCTGTTCATCCGTGAGAGATGTTCTGGAAAGAAGTTCGTTTATACCGATGATACCTGTAAGGGGTGTTCGCAATTCATGACTGACATTTGAAAGGATCTCTGTCTTCACCTTGTCTTTCAGCAGAAGTTCATTCTTCTCTTTTTCGGCAAGACCGTTAATAAAATTAACTATCTCCAGTCTTCCCTCTCTGATGGAAATAACACTGGCGGCAAGGATCGTAATATCGTAAGTTGAGAAAACAGCCATATCGTTTGCAGAAACCCCTGCAAAAATTAGAGCAATAGTTAAGAAAAATGCCGGAACAAAAATAACGACATGGATCCATTTCTTTATTCCTGTGCTTAAAACAATTTGAAAAAGCACAGAAATACCGGCGCCCATAATAACTGAGCTTTTAAATTCAGGTGCAAGCAGATTTTTTGTAAATATAGCGTAGATAATAAAACAGTTCATTATGGAAACAGAGAAATGTACCGTCAAAACAGAAATAACAGTTGCGGCGGCACTTGCCTTTTCAAAAAATATTTTTGAATAAATGAGAAAAACCAGTGCAGCAAGAAAACCGATAAGCCTGTAAAAAAGAAAAGCTTTTGTATGAAGAAAAAAATATTCTCCCAGAAAAGAACCGACTGAAACAAACATCAGGAGAACAGCCACAAGACGGGCCGTCGAAAGCATTTCTGTACGATTATAATTTATATACTGCTTTGATATATTTATATCTTTTAACATGTTCTCTATATCTTGTACTCACAAACACAGGCAATATACTTTTTTTTTAAAAAAAATAAAAAAATCTCTTGACAAATCATTTTTTAATTCGGATAATGGAGTCGGAATTGATGATTATTTTGACAGTTGGAGGAAACAATGAAAAGAAAGATCATAAGGATCAATGATGAGCTTTGTAACGGTTGCGGAAATTGTGTTCCTGACTGTGCTGAAGGGGCTTTGCAGATAGTTGACGGTAAAGCCAGACTCATCAGCGACCTTTTCTGTGACGGACTTGGTGCGTGCCTTGGAAGCTGCCCGACTGGGGCAATTGAAGTTGAAGAAAGGGAAGCGGAACCTTATAACGAAAGAAAGGTGATGGAAGATAACATCGTCCCTGCCGGAGAAAACACGATAAGGGTTCACCTTGAACATCTGAAAAGCCACGGAGCTGATGAATTTTTAAATGAAGCGATAGCATATTTGAAGGAGAAAGGAATGAAAAATCCTCTTGAAAACCCGCAAAAAGAAGAAGCGTGCGGTCACGGTCATCATGGCGGAGGTTGTCCCGGAAGCAGAGCAATGACTCTCAAACCGGCAGACAAACCTGTTGCAAAACCGGTAGAACAGAAAAAAGAGACAGGTCCTCTTCAAAGTCAGCTCGGTCACTGGCCTGTTCAGATACACCTTCTTTCTCCTCACTCACCATTCCTTAAAAACGCTGATCTTATGATAATTGCAGACTGCGTCGCATTTGCCTATGCCAACACTCACGAAGAGTTCATTAAAGGAAAAGCCGTTGCCATCGGATGCCCCAAACTTGACGACGCCGGAGCTTATGTTGAAAAAATTGCCGCAATAATTAAAAACTGTAATCTCAAAAGCATCACAATTGTCAGAATGGAAGTCCCCTGCTGTGGCGGAATGACCGAAATTGTTAAGCAGGCAATGAAAAAAGCGGATGAGATTGTCCCTTTCTCAGTTCAAGTAATATCAATATCGGGCGAGAAATTATAATAAGGAGTCAACTATAAACAAATAAAAAATGAGAATGATTTTTAAGCATAGCAAACAT
>CAZVWR010000051.1:0-23920 GCA_964630905.1 uncultured Spirochaetales bacterium
ATCCCTGACTTTAAATATGATATAGAATCCAAGAGCAGTAATAATTATCTCCATGAACTGACCAACAGTAAGAAAATTATACAAAAGCGGTTCAACCCTTAAAAACTCTATTATAAAGTTGATTGTTCCATACCCGATCAGAGCAGAGCCCGCTATGATGTTCCTGCTGACTTTAAACCGGTTCATTACAAAAAGGATTAAAAAAAGGATGAACATCGATATTACGAGATATGCCTGGACAGGGTGGACAGGGTAGCTCACTTCAACTCTCGAAATAAGTCCGTGTTTTAAATGGTGGAGTCTTGACGCATGACTTGCAGGAGGATATTTTACTGCACATGGTCCATCCCATATCTTTCCGAAACAGCATCCTTCCATTAAACAGTTGATTCTGGTGATCGCCGCAAAAAGAGGGAACGGATAAAATATGCCGAAAATGAGCTTTCTGGCATCATGTACAACAAAAAGAAGAATTATTGCAAGAATAAGAAGTCCGCCTGTTATCGAAAAACCTTTAAAGAGTGCGGCAAGAAGTGCCTGAAAAGCATTCCAGTCATTGATTTTCTGAATCTTTGTCATCGAAGAGGAAAGAAAAGAGAGGAATTTTCCGGAAAATATAATTATGAGAAGAGGCGATAATCCCGCACCGACACATGAAGCGACCGCAACTTTTATAAGAATACGGTGATTCTTTTTTACCGGAATATATTTTTTTAAAACAAGGAACCATGCAGCTATTGCAACGGCAAATATCAGAGGCGTCATGTATTTTGATATGTTTACAACGCCGTATGAAAGCCAGTTAAGCATTAATTCACCTCAAGGCATCGGAACTGATGTGAGGATCGTTTTCAGATCGTTATCTGTAAATCTGAGTCCGAATCCGAAGAAGAGATCTCTTTCACCGCTTATCAGATTTTCTCCGCCGACGGTCAGATATATCCAGCTTAATGGCTCAATTGTCCAGATAAGCGGTCTTGCGAGACCTTTTACCCGCAGTTCAGGCACATCACCGCCGAAATCAAAAATTTCAGCTGAGATTGACATGAATTTCCAAGGGTTGTAATCAAGAGCAAGCCCTGCTTTATTCTGGAAAATGCCACCTCTGAATGTCATCGGTCCGAAATTTCGCCCTATCTGAAGATTGAATTTAAGCTCCGAATCGGTTTTTGTCCTGTTCTCTGTTATCACATAATTCTGCACAGATGATCCATCATCAACGCCGAGTTCATATGTCGTCGAAGTTTCTGTAACTCTTCCTTGCGGATCGTCAACGACACCGAACATGTAAAAGCGGTCTGCCCTCGGCTGAAGTGTTATGTCAAAATAGGTCTGAAAAGCCCTGTCAAATACCATATAATCTGAATGTGCGTCGACATGGATCTGCATTCCGAGCGTTGTGTCAATATAATCGGTCAGTTTATCTGATATCTTTGTTATGTCGTTATAAAGTTTCTCATCATTGACGATCCTGCCTATGTTCCCTTCCCCCTTCGCTACTTTGCCGGTTATTTTGTTCACATCTTCTGAAATATCCCTTAAGTTCTGCATTGCACCGCGGGATGCCTTCAGTTCTTCGGAGATCAGTTTAAGACTGTCTCTGAGTGCTGTGAGAGTTTCGGAAATTTCTTCGTCCTTATCATTCACCATGCTGTTCATTTTGTCGGTAAGAGCAACAGTATTCTCAAGTATTTTTGAAAGTTTATCCATTTCATTTTCACTTCTGACATTTATCTTGTGTGTGATCTCGGACATGTTCTTCAATGTTTCAAGAAGAAGTTTCATGGAACCTTCAAATGTCTGTGAAGTGTTTTCCGCTGTCCTTGAAAGGACTTCTATTATTTTATTGAGTTTTTCCTGATTCCCTTCGGTGGTCAGGATCGATATCGCCTCGGTAGCCTTTTCCATCATTATGGCGGCTTTATCCATTGCACCGTTTATCCCCGATGATGAGATGACATTTTTTATGTATTCATATTCTTCAAGTTTTCTAGTATCCTTTGTTCCTGGATCAAGAATAAGGACATATGTTCCGAGCATGCTTTCCATAACTTTTTCAATCCGGGCATTTTCATAGACATCAACTTCATCCCATATATTGAGTGTCATTTTAGCCTTTCCGTCTTCGAGTTCGATCTTTGCCATTTTGCCCACAACAACACCGGCTATCCTCACATCGCTGTCGTTGAGAAGACCCATTGCATCATCGCTCAAAGCATAAAGGACTCTGGTGCTGCCTCCAGAAAAACTGTCAGCGGACTTAATTATGTAGAAGGTGACTAAAGTAATGCAGACTGTAAAAAAAACGCCTATTTTCGCTGCTCTGGTCATAATTACTCCTTATTCAAGCGGTCTGAAGGAATTGCTGATAAACTGTTTCAGAACCGGATGATCAGAGACCACAGCTTTTGCCGGTTCACCAAAAAATTGAATTGTTCCATCGTAAAGTAATGCCACTTTGTCCGCTCTCCTGAAGGTTGAAGCAATGTCATGGCTTATGACAACGCAAGTCATCCCCAGCTCCTTGTTGACCTTCATTATAAGTGTATTGATACTTTCTGCAAGAATTGGGTCAAGTCCGGTGGTAGGTTCGTCAAAAAGAACAATTTTCGGTTCGACTGCAATGGCTCTGGCAAGTCCCACTCTTTTTCTCATTCCTCCTGAAAGTTCGGAAGGATATTTTTTTTCAATTCCGGGAAGTTCAATAAGGTCAAGAAGTTTCGCAACCCGTTCTTTCAATAATTTTCCGTCTTTTATGCCAAGCTGTTCAACAAGTGGAAAAGCGATATTCTCTTCAACATTCATGAAATCAAAAAGGGCCGCATCCTGAAAAAGGTATCCGATATTCCTTCTTATCGCAAGGAGTTCATGATCGGAAAGTTTAGTGATGTCAGTGTCTTTGAAAAATATTTCACCTATGTCGGGTTTCATTATACCGATGATGTTCTTTAACAGGACACTTTTCCCGGTTCCGCTTTTACCGATTATCGTTGTTATTTTTCCTTCTTCGATATCTATATTGACGCCGGCAAGAACTTTCACGTCCCTGAATGATTTATGAAGGTTTCTGACGCTTACAATGATGTTTTCCATCATCAAAGTCCGAAAAAGTTTATAAAAATGTATGTCATAATGTAGTCCGCTATAAGTATGGCGACAGTTGAGATAACAACAGCAGTGGTGGTCGCTTCTCCGACACCTTTTGCGCCTCCTTTTGTCTTAAGACCATGGTAACAGCAGATCGTTGTGACAATAAATCCGAAAAAGAAAGCTTTTACAAGTCCTGTCCAGATGTCTTCGGGATCGACCCAGAAATACATGGTGTGCATATAAGAAGTACTGTTTATCATGGCGGATGTATTTGCAACAAAATAACCGCCGTATATCCCGACAACATTTGCGAGTGCGGTTAATGCGGGAAAAACCATAAGGGATGCAAAGATCCGCGGGATTACAAGATATCTGACTGGACTCACTGCCATCGTTTCCATCGCATCTATCTGCTCAGTTACCTTCATGCTTCCTATCTCGGCAGTCATTGAAGAGCCGTTCTTTGCGATCAGAACAATTGCCGTTATGACGGGTGCAAGCTCTCTGCTCATTGATATTGCAACACCGGCACCGGCAAACGATTCGGCTCCGAAAAGCCGCATGATGTTGATGAGTTGTAAAGAAAGTATCATCCCTGTGGTGAATGTTGATAAAGCGACTATTACAATGGACTGAATTCCTATTTTTTCGGTGTGATCGGCTATCTGACCAAGACGGTAAGGGGGGATGAACATGTAAAAAAGGCATTGATAAGTAAAAGCAATGTATTTTGAGACATCATTGAACGCCCTTATTAAAAAATTACCTATCTTCTCAAAAAAAATCATAACTTCCCTAATCAGAAAAATCTGCGGAAAGATATATTCAAATGGTTTTTCAGTCAAGTAATTGACTTACATTTTCATTATTTACATTGCTTTTACTCTATGAGAGATGCTTGTTGTTGGGTTATAATGGATGAAAATCGATAAAAAAGAAAGTTTCTAATATTGCTTGACTTTTGAAATTTCATAGTTAATATCGGCCTGTTCATGGAAGCGGTTTCCATGGACTGGTTATTTAGTATTAGTTTTTTGAGAGAGAGAAAGATGAACATTTACGTTGGAAACCTTGCGTACAAGATGAGTGAAGAAGACCTTAGAGCAGCTTTTGAAGCTTTCGGAACAGTTGATTCCGCAAGATTCGTAACCGATCGTGAAACTGGCCGTTCAAAGGGTTTCGGTTTTGTTGAAATGCCAAACCAGGATGAAGCTCTTGCAGCTATCAATGCACTTAACGGAACAGAACTTTTCGGCAGAACAGTTACTGTTAACGAAGCGCGTCCCCGTGAAGAAAGACCAAGAACTGGCGGCGGATACGGTAAAAAGTACTAAGCTTTAAGCAGAACTTATCTAAATATATAAATAATCCCTTACATTCTTGAATATTTTTTAAGAGCTTAGATATTACTGCATTCTTTTGAGCATTTCCGCTTCGACTTCTGCGAGCTGATCCTGATCGTTGATGCCTGAAAGTGAGAAACTGTCGTTCTCAAGATATGCGGTGACCTTTTTATTCATCCGGTTTGCAATTTTAACGATGTCTGTAAGGTAATACTCATATTTTGAATTGTTGTTCTTTATCTTGAAGACGGCTTCAACAAGGAATTTTTTCTCAACGATGTATATGCCGCTGTTAATTTCCCTGATCTTCATCTGTGATTCATCCGCATCAAGATATTCTACTATTGATTCCACCTCATTACTGCTGTTTCTTACAATCCTTCCGTAATGACCGGCATCTTCAAGGATAGTGCTGACTACTGTGAGATCAGAACCACTTCCTTCAAAATATTTGATGGCATTTTTGAATGTTTCCATTCTTATCAGAGGAGTGTCGCCTGTGCAGATGATAACTCGTGATGCATCTCCGGCGATGTTGGGTACTGCTGATTTTACTGCTCCTCCTGTTCCATTCTGTTTCTGCTGGAAAGAGAATTTTATGGATTCATAGTTTTCTGATAGATATTTTTCCACAAGATCTCTTCCGTGACCTGTTACTACATTTATATAGTCCGCAACAGGATCAAGAGATTCGATTATCCAGCCGATCATTGGTTTTGAAAGAACATTGTGCATCACCTTGGGTATGTTGGATTTCATTCTCGTTCCCTTACCTGCTGCAAGAACGATTGCTTCCGTTTTCATTATTCAGCTCCGTTTTTTAGTTGTCTTTGGGATCCTGATTTATTGGCAGTTTCAAAACAAAATCAACCGTATCGTGGTCTTCCGAACGGTTTACAGCATGAACACTGCCACCCATTATCTTAATTATCTGATGGACGATTGAAAGCCCGAGACCTGTGCCTTTGTCTTCTTTTTTAGTAGTGAAGAAAGGGTTGAATATTTTATCGAAAATATTTTCAGGAATAGCTGGGCCGTTGTTTGAAACAGTTATGTTTATGAACTGACCTTCAGGGTTTACAGATATTTTCAACTCTTTATTTTCCTGTCTGACCTCGTCAAGGGCGTCAATAGCGTTATTGACAATGTTTGTAAGAACCTGAATAAGTTCCTGTCTGTTACATTTAATTGTATTGGATGAATTGTCTTTTATGTGATACGAAAAGGTGATCCCCCCCCTTTTTATTCCGTAATAGGTGAGATTTTTCACCTCGTTTATTATTGAGGCGATGTCGTTGACAGAGATCTTATGTTCTTTTTTGTAGAATCTCCTGAAAGATTTAAGAAGTTCCTCGATGCGCTGTATTCCGGAAAGTGAATCTTTCACACCCGGAAGAATGAAATTCTCAAAAACCTTCTTTGCTTCAGGATCAGTGATTGTATCTTTCGCTCTGTTGTATGCAAAAAGAAATGTTTCCTGATTTGCTTTGATGAATGTGAGAGGACTGCTTATCTCATGAACGATCGAACTAACCATTGTTCCAACGGTTGCAAGACGGTCGGCATGGATCAGCATCTGTGTTCTTTCTTCAACTTTTTCCTCAAGCTGGAACTGATATTCAAGAAGGTTGAGATGATTTTTCATTTTTATTGCCATCTCGTGCCATTTGATCGGTTTTTCAATAAAATCCATTCCACCTTCAGAGAGAGTCTGTCTTCTAATATCTTCATCTTCAAGAAAATGAATGTCGCCTGTAATGAAAATGACTCTTGCACGGTATGAAATTGAAGCTATCTTCCTGTATATTTCCATTCCGTTCATTTCACCAAGGTTCATATCAATTATGTAGAGTGTAAGGCGGTCTTCCAGAGCAAGTCTGTAAACCTCTTCAGGGTCTGTTGAATAGAATCCTTCAATCTCGGGAAGATATTTTGAGAGCTGACCTTTTGCTACACTTAGAAAGTTCTTTTCATCATCAAGGACACAGAATCTTGATCCGGTTTTAGAATTTGATGTCATTTATTCATTCCCCAACAGTGAACAGATCCTGTTCCCCCAGACATCGCCATATTTTTCAAGTGTCAGATCTTTCAGTTTTGTTGAAAGCAGGTCGGTCGATCTTTCATCAAAAGAGAATTTCAGTCCGATCCCGTCACTCCCTTTTTCATTAGGGCCTTTGTAAACAACAGTTCCCGAAGCGTTCAGTTCTTTTTCTATTCCTGCGACTTTAATATTGAATGTAATTCTGTCTCCCTGCTTGTAATCGTCGTTCATGATGAGAAAAAGCCACCCTCTTTTCATCATCCGGATGTAATCTTTGAGAAAGGAATTTAATTTTTTGTAATCTATTTTGATGTTCTGGTCAGCCATTTTTTCGCCCTCATCAGTTTTAAGACAGATGATTATATTGCCAAAAAACATCTTTTGTCAAAAAACGAAGAGCTCAAGAGTAAGTTCATTTGACCTTATTTGAAAAAATCAGTAATATCAGGTGATTTTTGAGGAGTTGCGGGTGAAAGTAAACACGGTCATATTCTTTTCGATTATATATTTTCTCTTTATTCCGGCGATTTTATCAGGAGAAGATGCTCCGGATGAGAATATTTTGAAAGGGAGGGATATCAGCCCTCTGCCTGATACAGACGAAAGGATCGACGGATACAGAAAAGATTACAAAAAAGTGAAAGGAAATCACATACAGCTTCCTTCAAAATACACTGTTAAAAAGACAGAACCTGTCTTGAATGAAGTTCCGGCTCCGCCTGAAGTTAAAAAGGAAGATCCTGAAATTATTGAGAAACCAGTTCGGAAAGAAGTTGAAAGACCGGTTCCGGGATATACAGGTGAAATTGTTGACGGAGTGAGAGAAGGGAAAGGAAAGCTGATTCTTGAAAACGGCGATATTTATGAAGGGAACTGGAAAAACGGGAAAAAATCGGGACACGGAATATATCTTTATTCAAGCGGGCTTAAGTACAACGGCAACTGGGAAGATGATAAGATGGATGGAACAGGTTCGCTTATATTTTCTGACGGAAGTTTGTATTGCGGTGATTTCAGTAAGGGGACAATAACAGGTGCCGGAACATTCAGATACAGCGATGGAGCTGTTTATGAAGGGGGTTGGAAAGACGGCAAATGGAACGGAAAAGGTGTTTTTAGACTTCCGGACGGCAGAATGCTAAATGCCATATTTGCAGATCATCAGGTGATAGAGATATTAAAAGAGGAAAAAACCGGCAATGAAAGCGAGGTGGAGAAAAATGACGAAAATAATTGAATCGTTATATAAACTTAGAGAAACCCTTCACAAAAATCCCGAGTTAAGTTTTAAAGAACAGAAAACGGCAGAGATAGCGCTTGATTTTATTAGAGAAACAGTACATGACTCACCGCTTTTCAAGATTCATAGACCCTTTCTTACATCTATCGTAGTTGAATACAGCAACGGCGGCGATTCTCCTTACAGAATATTCAGGGCGGATATGGACGCCCTTCCTGTGACAGAATGTGAGTCAAATGAAATAGTGTCAGAAAATCAAGGTGTTATGCATGCCTGTGGTCACGATGTCCATATGACAATTCTTTGCGGACTTATTGCTGAAACTGCCCGCATTAAACCTCAGAAAAATGTTCTTTTTGTTTTTCAGCCCGGGGAAGAGGGTGCAGGGGGAGCGAAAGGGCTGATAGATTCAGGGTTCTTTGAAAGATTTAACATCGAAAGTGCATTCGCCCTCCATGTTACGGATGACCATGAGATCGGGGAAGTTGCTTCAAACGGAGGTCTTCTTTTTGCGATTCCAAGAGAGATAGATGTTGTTTTCAAAGGAAAAAGTGCCCATGCCGCCTATCCTGAAAAAGGGAATAACGCATTGATGGCATCAGCCCGTTTTCTTTTCAAGTGTGATGAGAATTTGAGGAATGTTATTGCTGAAAACGAAGTGTTCCTTGCCCATTTCGGGAAAATATCTTCAGGAACTGCAAGAAATATCATCTCTGACTATACCGAAATTCAGGGGACACTGAGATCATTCGATATGGATGTAATGATAAAAGGTACTGAAATAGTTAAAAAAACGGCTGACGACTGTGCAGTATTCTTTGGATGCAGTGCTGAAGTGAAGATACTTGGAGAATATGTAGCTGTAAGGAACGACACTAAGCTTTTTGATCTGCTGAAAAAGATCTCTTTAGAAAAAGGGATCAGATGTATTGATAAAAAAGGTGAACTTGTAGGGGAAGATTTCGGATATTTCACTCAGAAATGGGGCGGACTCCTTTTCTGGCTCGGTTCAAAAGAATCAGGAACAGATCCCAACCCTTTGCATTCAGAGAAGTTTTTCCCAAGCTTCAAAGCAATAGACACCGGACTTAAGATAATGAGAGAAATCCTTCTTTACTGACCTGTTTTTTTTGACTTAATTTAAGTAATCTGATACTTTTCACCGGTTATCGTTCAAAATTTTTTCAAGGAGAAAAATTCATGAGTACAGGAAAGATCATTCAGATTGTAATTGCAGGTCTTATAATTTATGTCGGATGGTTTGTGGCTAAACCTTATGTTGACAAATACCGTCTTGAGAAAGTTGTGGAGAACATCGCCCAGTACGGCACTATAAACACTGTCGAAAGGACTGAAAAGGAATTCCAGAACAGAATTGTCGATCTTGGAAGAAAGGATATCCTCCCCGGCATGCTTTTTCTTGAAAAGGATGAAGAGACAAACAGGGTCAAGGCGACACTGAAATACAAAGATGAGATAAAAGTGTTCGGGCATGTTTTCAAACCGCTTGAATTCATAATAATCAAAGAAGCTGCCAAAGTTGATAAGATAATATAAATGAAACTTGTCATCAAGAACGGAACACTGATCAACCCTGCCGGAAATATCAACGGAAAAACTTCGCTGGTAATTGAAGACGGCATAATAGCGGAGATAACTGAAAACCCTTATATTTCAGGGGCGGAAGTAATCGATGCAGACGGGATGATCGTCGCTCCCGGTTTCATTGATATCCATGTCCATTTCAGAGAGCCGGGTTACGAGCACAAGGAAGATATTCTGACAGGGCTCAATGCCGCAGCCGCAGGCGGTTTTACGGCTGTCTGCACAATGCCGAACACAAATCCTGTTCCGGATAATGCTGAAACTGTAAAACTGATGCTTGAAAAGGCCGCAAAAGGGAATGGCGTCAGACTTTATCCAGTTGCCTCGGCGACAAAAGGGATCAAAGGTGTCGAGATTTCTGATTCCGATGAACTTAAAAAAGCGGGAGCAGTTGCACTCAGTGATGACGGAAGACCTGTTGCTGACACAGCTCTCCTGAAAAAGATCATGGAAAAAGGGAGATCCTGCGGCATGAAATATGTTTCCCACAGTGAAGATCTCTATCTTGCTGAGGGCGGACAGATGAATGAAGGTCACTTCTCGACTGTTTACGGAATGAAAGGAATTCCTGTCGTCGGTGAAGCTTCTCAGATCGCCCGTGATTCCATGCTGGCTGAATATCTTGATGTTCCTCTTCATATTTCCCATGTCAGTGCCAATATGTCAGTTGATATAATAAGATATTTCAAAAGACGCGGCGTCAATGTTACCTGCGAAACGGCACCTCACTATATCACTTTAACCGATGAAGCGGTAGGGAGATCCGGCACAAATGCAAAGATAAATCCTCCCCTTAGAACTGAACAGGACAGACTCGCAATTATTGAAGCACTGAAAGACAGGACAATTGATGCAATAGCGACAGACCATGCGCCGCATCATCAGAAAGAAAAAGAAGCAGATTTCAGTTCGGCTCCATGCGGCATAATCGGACTTGAAACAGCTCTTCCGCTTGTTTTGAAGCTTTATCACGAAGGAATTCTTACAATTGAAAGGGTTGTCGAGCTTTTTACCGCAGGATACAGCATAATGGGTGTTCCGGGCGGGATCATTGAAAAAGGTGCAATTGCTGACATTACGGTTTTTGATACAAATTACCAGTGGACAATTGATAAGAACAGATTCCTGTCCAAAAGCAGAAACACACCTTTCCACGGTTTCAATGTAAAAGGTGCTGTATTCGCTACGATAGCAGATGGAAAAATCATTTATAAAAGGGATTTTTAATGAGTGCAGTGAAAACAAGGATATATTCCTCTTTTGATGAATCCGAAGCGGCATTGCTGCATGATTTTAAAAAGGAGGCTTTCTATTTTACAGGTGAAGATCTGAAAAATTTCAATTTCTGGCAGCAGTATTTCAATCTCTTTTTCATATATCACTACGATATCGGTGAAGGTAAAACGCTTGCAGAGAAAAGGGAACTTGAAAAAGCAAGTGTGAGACTTTTTTCTCCTTCGCTTTTTTCAAGATTAAAAGGGGAAGATCTTTTTACAGGAGAAAAATTTGTTCTGTCAGGTGATGAAGAGAATTCTCTGACATGGTATAAGGAAAGGGATTTTATTCTCTCATTTTTTCATCAGAGAGACGACGGGATCCATTTTGTTGAAAGCCGCTCTGCTCTTCTCATGCCTGTTAAAGCGGCAGGTTTTTTCAAGAAACTTAAGAAAGCTCTTGATGAAGGGAGTTATTTCCCGTCAGCCAATTATATTCTTTTTCTTTTATCTATACTCATGATGAAAAAGGAGCGGTTCGCCAGTTCAAAACTGTATGATCCATATCAATTTGAAGAAATAGAAAAACTCCATCTATACTATGAAAAATTCGCTAAATTCCTTATCTGAAACCCGTTTAAATGAACTTGTTCAAAAGGCGGCGACTCTTTTTGAGAGAGGGGAATGCTGTCCTGTAAATTGCGGCGGTGGAGATGTCCGTCCATGCGGTGCTGCAAAAGAGGGGATAAAGGTTGCAAGCTTTGCAGTTCATGAAGGTGAAGAACCGCCTGTAAGCGGCTGGAACGGAGCAGGCAACATTTTCTTTTCAGGTTGCAGTGCAAAATGTGTTTTCTGTCAGAACTGGCCTATAAGTCATGAGAACAACGGAAAGATATATTCGATAGAGGAATTCGGTCAGAACATTATAAAACTTATCAGAAAGAATGTTCATAACATTAATCTTGTGACAAGTGACCACTATCTTGGAAGAATTCTGGAGTCATTTAAAAATATCAGAAATGAACTTAATGTTCCTTTGGTCTATAACTGCAACGGAGCTCACACTGAAGAGCTTTTTAAAATTATTCTTGAAATGAGCGATATTTTTCTTTTCGATGTAAAATATGCGACTGACGAGCCATCTGCTGAACTGAGCTGTATAAAAGATTATGTGAAATATAACGGCAGGTGTCTTGATATGCTTTTAAATAAAAATATTCCGTGGGTCGAGAACGAATTAGGGATACTTCGCAAAGGGCTTATAATAAGACATCTCGTGTTGCCTGGATATATTGATAATTCGCTTCAAGTTGTTGAACTTCTTAATGATTATAGAAAAAGAGGACTCGATTTTAAACTGAGCTTGATGAGTCAGTATTTCCCGGCACATCTTGCACACGGCATCGAAAAAATCAACAGAAGGCTTACCCTTGAGGAATATTCCAAGGTGACTGAACTTGTTGAAGAATATGAGATAGAAGGCTGGGTTCAGGAGCTTTAAGAAAATTTGCTCTGTAATCACGATGATGGTATCTTTTGCGAGATGAATTGAGGTGAACTATGAGAAATAAATATTTTATTTTTATTGCTGTTATAACGGTTCTATATTCCTGTTCAGAAAAAAAAATCGGTGATGGTTACGGACTTTGCAAAGAAGGGGAGACCCGTTGTACCGGCAATAAGCTTGAGGTTTGCAGCATTTTTAAGGAATGGGCACTTGAAAGAGAATGCGATTTT
The DNA here is from genome assembly GCA_964630905.1 of uncultured Spirochaetales bacterium. Lineage (GTDB taxonomy): Bacteria > UBP6 > UBA1177 > UBA1177 > UBA1177 > JAGOEX01. The sequence continues at coordinate 12,274 of CAZVWR010000051.1, forward strand.
TACGGTGGTGAATGTGTAACTGAAGGAAAGAATTCCTACTGCACTGAATCGGGAGATGATAAGGAGTGGTTTGACGGCAACTTTGACTGGGGCGAAGAAGAAGATGACGAATACCTTGAAGAAGACGATGATCCGATAATTTATGATTATGATAGCTATGATGAAGATGCTGTTGACAGCGAAGAAACCGATGAAGACAGCGATGAATGGTTTGATGATGATGAGCAGGATATTGATATAATTGACGAAGATATTGTAGAACCTGTTTGCGGCAACGGTGAACTTGAAACAGGTGAAGTCTGCGAAAAGGGAGATTTGACCGACTGCACAGAAATTGATCCTGAAAAATATTCAGGCGGAAAGGCGTTCTGCCTTGATGACTGCTCAGGATATAACACTATCACATGCAGCGAAAAATGATGAAGAATCTTTTTATGTCAAATCGCAGAAAGCTTTTCCAACTCTTCAGTTTTTTCTTCCCACTGTTCCATGAGTTTGAGAAGCTTGCTGTCTATCGCAGTTATTTTCTTTGAGATTTCCGGCTGATTGCCTGGACTGGAATTTAATTGGTTTGAGAGAGAGTTCTTTTCCTTTTCAAGATTATTGATCTCTTTCTGAGTGTTTTCGATCTCTTTTCTAAGTCTGTTAATTTTGTTTCTGACTTCTTTCTGCTGGGCAAAATCCATTTTTCCTTTACTTAACGGTGTATCTGTGCCGCCGGATTTTGCTTTTTCTTCGTCAATTATGTCGTGTCCGTAGCGTTCAAGATATTCATTGTAAGTGCCTGGGAAATTTATAATGTCACATTTTCCCCTGAAATATACGACACTTGTGGCAAGTGAATTGATGAAATATGAGTCGTGCGAAACAAAAACTATTGTTGCATCGATGTTCTGGAGAGTTTTTAAAAGTATCTCCTTTGAGTCAATGTCAAGATGGGTTGTAGGTTCGTCAAGGAGCAACAGATTTCCCGGATTCATTATCATTTTTATGAAAGCAAGGCGGACTTTTTCTCCACCGCTTAAGACTCCGATCCTTTTATCCCAGTCATCTTCATAGAAAAGGAAGCATCCAAGAAGTGTTTTAACTCTTGACATCAGATCAAAAGGTGCAATAGATTCAATGAATTGTATTACACTCATGTCCGGTGGAAGAAGTGTTATCTCATGCTGTCTGAAATAACTTACTTCGACATCCTTGCCAAGCCGGCACTCACCTGACAACGGCTCGATCTCGCCGCCGATTATGTTCATCAGCGTTGATTTTCCAAAACCGTTACGGCCCACAAGTGCGATCCTTTCTCTTCGTGAAATTATCCGCTTGTAATCAGCAATGACATCAATATCGCCGAAACTGTGGTAGAGTTTATCAATTTCAGTAACTATTTCACCTCCTCTTTTCGGGTCAGGCAGGCGGAAACTCATTTTTGACGGGGTTCTTGGAAGAGTTATCAGTTCAGCTTTGAGTTTTTCCATCTGTTTATATTTTGACTGGGCAAGGGGTGCAGTTGCGGCATTGAACCGGTTCTTTTCATAAAAATCGTTTAAGGTCTTTATCTCATCAAGCTGTTTTTCCCGCTGTTTTTCAAGAATTTTCAGTCTTTGTTCCTTTTCAACGAGATAGAAGTCGTAGTTCCCGCGGTAAATACTCACATTTCCTGCAAAAACTTCCCATGTCTCTTCAACGACACGGTTAAGAAAATCCCTGTCGTGAGAAACAAGAAGCACCTGTCCGTCAAATTTCATCATCCACTCTGCAAGGAAATCTATTGTTGCGATGTCAAGATAGTTTGTCGGCTCGTCAAGAAGAACGATGTCGGGTTCCCGGACAAGAACTCTTGCCAGAGCGATCCTCATCTGCCAGCCGCCGCTTAAAGTTTTTGCGTTGCGGTTCCAGTCCTCTTTTGAAAAACCGAGGTTTAAAAGAATCGTTTCAACTGAGTTCTTCCTTTTCTTTTTTACATCGAGAGTATGAAGTTCTTCAACAACTTCGGCAAGTTCCTCGCAAAGTGAATCATCAGGGTTTGAATCATTTTCAAGAATTTTGATTATTTCCGCTTCACGGGCTGAAAGCTCGTTGAACCTGTCAGAATTAAGCCATGCAGAAACTTCTTCATAAACAGTCCCTTTGAAATCGTAAACTGCCTGCTGAGGAAGATATTCAACAATTGCATGTCTTTTTGTGGTTATTTCACCTGTGTCGGCATATTCGATCCCTGCGATTATCTTCATCAGAGTCGATTTGCCCGAACCGTTCATCCCGACTAAAGCAGTCCTTTTTTTGGAAAGAGGTATCGTCACATGTTTTAATATTGCCTGTCCTGCATACTGTTTTGAAATGTCACTGAGTAGAAGCATAATATCCCCGTCAAAAAATCCGGATGGCATTCTACATAGTATGAAATAAAAGGCAAAAACTCGTATTAAACAATTAAGTTTATTGCATGTTTTTAAAGAATCTCTTTTTTGCGATAATTCTTACATTTGAATCAGTGTCGGTTGCTTTTATTTCAAGAATATGGGCACAGTTTGTGAGTTCTGTAATGTCGATGTTTCCAGTATATCCTGCGGTTGGACACATCGAATATCCTGGCCACACTTTGCATACATCTGCTCTTCCGGTATTCAGCGGGATTTCCCCTTTCAGTGTTCCGTCAATGAAAACTTCTATTTTTGCAACTCCTTTGTTGTCAAGCACCCAGCCGCCGATACCAAGAGAATTTCCAGTAATTTCAGCATCTTCTATCGGTGCATCGAGATGCCCGAAAGGAGCGATAGCAGCATCAAGTCCTTCAGCAAGCACTTTTACTGTGTCAAAACCGCCGAGTATCAGATAAGCCCTTGCATTCACGGTTCCGTTTGCAGGGAGTCCGAATTCAATTCTTGACCGGACATTATTAAAAACTCCATCTTTCTGCCACCCCTGAAATTTTGTAAGCCGGTTTTCATAATAAATTCCGACTCCGTACTCTTTGCTTGCCATCTGCAAAGTTGTCCATCCGCCGGGGCTGTCAAAATTTTTCATGAAAAATCCGTCATTTGCAGGCTGATCAATTGCAATAGCAGTGCCGTTTGAATCTAAAAGTGTGTTGTAATTCTGCAACCCGTGAGCGCCATAAGGGACATAAAGAGTCGGAAATTCCTGCAAAGTCGCCCTTCTTTCAATATTTGTAAGATTGTGAATGGTCATTTTTATCTCAACGACATTGGCTCCTACCCACCTGATCCGCTGAATATATCTCATGTCAGAAAGGCGGTTTTTATAGTTGTTGTCACTGCAGATATCAGAAAAACAGTCAGTTCTGTCCCATGCCGGATTCCATTGATATGGCACAACGGATGCGATCATTTCACCGTTAGTTCCGCTGATGGATTCAGTCGGAGAGCCGTTGTTACATCTGTTTCCGCCCTGCACCGGATTCCATCCAAGAAATGTAATGCTTCCTGCACATTCAGTCGAAGTGGTTGCACAAGAAGCGTTATGGGCACAGTTCTGCATTATTCTGTCAGGATCATAAATCGCGATCTGGACTTCTCTTCCTGTATCATTCGCATCAATGACATTTGAGTTCACATTGTTTGAAAAGCCAAGAAATACAATTGATGACCCCCACTGCTCTCTAACCCCTATCTTGAATTGTTTCGCAGAGTTACTGTAAAGAAAATGGTCAGTGAATCCCCCGTTATTTGCCGATTCGCGAATCCCGAAATCAGCCACAATGCTTAAAGGATCTTCACTTGGCGAAGCTGGCTTTTCGACATTGGGACATATAGAATTATCAGCATCTTCATCAAAGATCTCGATGTCAGATTCATCATCTAAAACGGTAATATGGTCAGGATCCGGACTTTCGTCGGGTTCGTAAAAAGAGTCTTCGTCGATTTCTTTTTCTGACATGATTTTATCATTTGTTTCATCTGGAACATTTGCTGAATCAGTATCAGTTACAGGTTGTTCTGTATCGGTTTTTAAATTATTCTGATCCGGCAGAGTTTCGTCATTTACTTTGCATCCTAAGAAAGTAAGAAAGAAAAACAGTATCGTGATAAGCTGTTTCATGTTCACCCCCCTTTAAGGTTTAAAAAAAACAGTAAATTATATGTTAAAAAACAATTTATGAAAGGGGAAACGATTTTTTTTGATAAAAATCAGCACTGTGCTAATATCCCCCGTAACATTGATTTTAAGGATTTGACCTTCGATGAATATAAAAAAGACTGGAAAACACCAAGTATCTGAATTTATTTCACTTTTTATTTTCTCTGCAGCACTCATGGCGATTCAGGTCTCTTTTACTAAATTTTTCAGTATTGTAATGTGGTATCATTTTGGATTTATGATAATCAGCGTTGCAATGCTCGGATTCAGTGTTTCGGGAGTCTTTCTTTCTATGGCGGGAAATTTTTCAAAAAAGTTCTCTCTGCCGGTGTTGATATCAGTTTCATCTGCAATGACTTTTATAAGCTATATATTGCTTACCAGAATGACATTCACTCCCATAAACCTTGTTTTTAAAGGAACGGGCCTTTTAACCCTCATTTCAATGCTTCTGTCTCTTTTTGCTCCATTTTTTCTTTTCGGGCTGACTGTAGGCTGGGTACTCCGGGAAAGAAAAAGCAGTATCGGAATATATTACAGTGTGAATATGACAGGGAGTGCTTTCGGAGCGATCCTTTTCATCATTCTTTTTAACAGTTTTAATGGTCAGATAGTTATTCCGCTGATAATATTTCTTATGTCATTGTCAGCACTTATTTGTGCTTTTGAGTTGAAGACAAAGATAATTTCAGCAATAGTTCCGGTCCTCATATTACCTTCACTTTTCCTCCCATCTCTTTTTCCCATGGAGCCTCCTGGTGATAAGATCCTCGGTCTTGTCAAGGACAGGGCAAATGATGTGGTCTATACAGGATGGAGTGCTCTTTCAAAAGTTGATGTCATAAAAGACCCCGATAGATCTGCCTATCCTTCAATAGGCCTTTGGGGCATAAGTACGGTGTTTAAAGATGACGGGAAAATTCCCCCCGAAAGAATGGGCGTAGTAATTGATTCATGGGCATACACATCAATTTTCAAATATCCTCAAGATCTTGATTTCTTTAACTATCTTCCTGCAACGCTTGTTTATCATCTTGGAAGGAACAATGTTTCATCTCTTCATATCGGTGCGGGTGGAGGAATGGATCTGCTCGCCGCCAGATATTACGGTGTAAAGAATGTAACAGGTATTGAAATAAACCCGGTTATAGTTAAAGCTGTGCAAAATGAGTTCAAAGAATATTCGGGCGGCATTTATTCAGGAAACATAGAAGGAATAGAGATCGTTGTCGATGAAGGGAGGAATTTCATTGAAAGTTCCAAAAAAAGTTACGATATAATCCAGCTTTCAGGAGTAGATACATTTTCTTCAACTCATGCCGGAGCTTTTGCTCTTTCCGAGAACAATCTGTATTCAGTAGAAGCATTCAGGTCATATTACGAAAAGCTCAATGAAGACGGATACTTCACAATGACCAGCTGGTTTGCTCCAGACGAACAGGGAACCCCGAGATTCTCCATCCGCCTGCTGAATATTGTAAGGGAAACCTTGACTGGAATGGGGATAGATCCTAAAAACAGGGTGATGTTCATAGTGTCAGATGTTTACACTCTGTTGATACTGAAAAAAGGGGTGTTTTCATATAAGGAAATGCTTAATGGTTCTGAATATATCGAGAAGAACAAGTTTGTTCCCCTGGTTATGCCGCATAAAGAGATAGTTGAATCAAATGTTTTCCAGAAGTTTCTTTATGCAGATGATGAGATGTCTGAAAAGTTGATTAATGAATATCCTTACATTGTTTCTCCGCCGACAGATGACAGACCATTCTTTTTTGAGCTCAGGAAACTCAAAACGCTTTTTTCAGGTATCAATTCAGGTGTTCTCCCTTTGAATATCTTTTCAGGGCAGACAATTCTTCTGGCAATTCTTCTTATACTCCTGTTTCTGGGTGTAATGCTTATACTACAGCCGCTTTATTTCTTCAGATTGAAAAATAAGACAGATCTCGCTTTGTATAAACTCGGCTATTTTTCTCTGATAGGGCTCGGCTTCATGTTTGTTGAGATAGTGCTTACACAGAAACTTGTTTTATATCTCGGACATCCTTCGTACAGTCTTTCAATCGCTCTGTTTTCAATACTTCTTTTTTCAGGATTGGGCAGTTTGTTCAGCAATAACAGGTTGTTAAAAATGAAAACAATTCTTTTTGTTCTTTGCGGAATGATCTTTGCTTTAATATTTGCCCTTTCTCCATTACTTCATTCAACTCTCGGAGTTCCATTCTTTATCAGGGTATCGATAACTCTTCTTGTTATAGCACCGGTATCATTTCTAATGGGAACGGCATTTCCTGCCGGAGCAAGGATGGTGAAGACGAGCGAACTTCCTTTCCTTTGGGGAATTAACGGATTTTTTTCTGTGATAGGTTCAGTTGTTGCTACGATAATAAGCATAAATTTCGGTTTTACAGCTGTTTTTTATCTGGCGTTCATATGTTATTCAGGAGTAGCTTTAATAATGTTTCTGAAGTTTAAGGAAGGAGTTGAAAATGAGTGAATGGAATACCGAGATTACTTCTGTTAAGCCCAACGAGATACTTGTCCGCGGCTATGCTGTCGAGGAGATGATGGGGAAACTTTCATATGCTGAGGCGGTTTATCTTGTATTTAAAGGTGAACTTCCGCAGAAAGAGGAAGCGACCGTTTTTCAGGCAGTACTGGTATCGTCAGTTGATCACGGAGTTACTTCTCCAAGTGCACTGGCTGTAATTAATGCGACATCGACAGGTGCTCCGCTTAATGCAGCGGTTGCCTCAGGCATTCTTTCGATAAATAAGTCGCATGGAGGTGCGATAGAAGATTCAATGAAATTCTTCATCGAAGCGGGTGATTTTTGCGGCAAAGTTCTTGATGAGGCAAAAGTAACAGAATTCATTAATAAAAAGCTTGCAGGTAAATTCATATTTCCAGGACTTGGACATAGAGTTCATACAGAAGACCCGAGAAGCACAAAGCTTGCTCAAATATGTTTTGAAAATCTTCCGGAAGAGAAACTTTTCTATATCAAACTTGCCAAAATGATAGAAAAGAAGATATTCGAAATAAAGGGAACAAAACTTCCAGTAAATGTTGACGGGATGATAGGAGCGGTTCTTCTTGCTCTTGAAATACCGGGAGAGCTTGCAAACGGCATTTTCATGATCTCGAGAGTACCGGGTCTGATAGCACACTATTACGAAGAAAAAAAGACACAGAAGCCGATGAGGAGCATAGATCAGAGATCAGCGGTTTATACAGGTAAGGAAAGAAGGAGAATCTGATGAAAGAAAAGAAAATTTGTATTATAGGACTTGGTTATGTCGGCCTTCCTCTTGCGGCAGAGTTTGGAAGAAAATATGATACCGTCGGATTCGATATAAATAAAAAAAGGCTGGAAGAGCTTAAAGCAGGCATCGACCGTACACTTGAAGTGGAATCTGAAAAGCTTAAGCAATCTGAAAAACTGGTTTATACAAGTAATGTCGATGATATAAAGAGCTGTAATGTTTTCATAGTTACAGTCCCGACACCGGTGAACGAGCACAAACAGCCCGATCTTACACCTGTCGTGAAGGGGACTGAAACAGTTGCGAAAACACTTAAAAAAGGTGATATTGTTATATATGAATCAACGGTTTACCCGGGCTGTACTGAAGAGGTTTGTGTTCCGATACTTGAAAGAATATCAGGACTCAAGTTCAATGTTGATTTTTTCTGCGGTTTTTCCCCTGAAAGGGTCAACCCGGGTGACAAGGTTCACACAGTGACAACAATAAAAAAGATAACAAGCGGTTCCACTCCAGAATCTGCAGAAGAGATAGATCAGCTTTATAAAACGATAATAACGGCAGGTACACACAAAGCTTCAAGCGTGAAAGTAGCAGAAGCGGCAAAGGTCATTGAAAATTCTCAAAGAGATATCAACATTGCTTTCGTGAATGAACTTGCACTGATATTTGAAAAACTCGGGATCGATACTCTTGATGTTCTCGAAGCGGCAGGCACCAAATGGAACTTTCTGCCGTTCAGGCCGGGGCTTGTTGGTGGACACTGCATAGGCGTTGATCCATATTATCTTACTCACAAAGCACAGGCAGTAGGATACAATCCTGAAGTTATCCTTGCCGGAAGAAGGATTAATGACAATATGGGAATATATGTCGCCAACAAAGTTGTAAAGCTGATGATCCAGAAAAATAAGAAGATCAAAAGTTCGAGAGTTCTTGTGCTCGGTATTACATTCAAGGAGAACTGCCCCGATATAAGAAATTCCAGAGTTATTGATGTCATCAATGAATTTAAGGATTTCGGATGTGTTGTAGATGTTGTTGACCCGATGGCGGATCCTCATGAAGTCGTTGAAGAATACGGAGTTGAACTTTCAGATTTCTCAGAATGCCTGAAACACGATTATGATGCGGTTGTTCTCGCTGTATCCCATGAAAAGTTCAAAAACTATGATCTTGGAAGTTTTATTGACAAAAACACAGTGATATATGACATTAAAGGGTTTCTTGACAGGAATATCGTTACAGGGAGACTTTGATGAAAAAGAATTTTGCTCTGATCGGTGCGGCGGGATATATTGCTCCAAGACATATGAAGGCGATCAAGGAGACGGGGAACGATCTTCTTGCGATGCTTGATCCCAATGACAGTATCGGAATAATCGACTCCTATTTTCCTGAAGCGGAGTTCTTTGTCGAATTTGAAAGGTTTGACAGACACATTGATAAGCTCAGAAGAAGAGAGAACAGGATAGATTATGTAAGCATTGCTTCCCCGAACTATCTTCATGATGCCCATATCCGTCTTGCATTGAGGAACATGTCAGATGCGATATGTGAAAAGCCGCTTGTCCTCAATCCGTGGACCGTTGATAATTTGAAGATAATTGAAAAAGAGACCGGCCACCATGTCAACACGATCCTTCAGCTTAGACTTCATCCGACCATTGCCGCATTGAAAAAGAAGATCGAAGAATGTCCGGCAGACAAGGTTTACGATGTCGATCTCACATATATTACGAGCCGCGGCAGATGGTATGATGTCTCCTGGAAAGGCGACATGAGTAAATCGGGCGGAATGGCGACAAATATAGGAATCCATTTCTTTGACATGCTTCAGTGGATATTCGGGTATGTTCAGAAAAACATTGTGAATGTTCAGGAACGCGATGTTGCCGCCGGTTTCATGCAGTTTGAAAAGGCGAGGGTGAGATGGTTCCTGAGCATTAATGAAAACATGCTTCCTAAACAGGCTGTTGAAAAAGGGAAGAAGACTTTCAGATGTATTACCATAGACGGCGAAGAACTTGAGTTCAGCGAAGGGTTTACTGACCTTCATACTGTAAGTTATCAGCAAATTCTTGCCGGAGAGGGGTTTACGCTTGAAGATTCAAGAACGGCCGTTGAGATAGCTTTTAACATCAGAAATGCATGCCCTGTCGGATTAAGAGGTGACTATCACCCGTTCCTTAAAAGCTGGAGAAGATGATGGGAAAGGATTTTTTTGTTCATGAAACGGCGATAATTGATGATAATGTCAGGATAGGTGAGGGGACAAAAATATGGTGCTTTTCTCACATCCTTAAGAACACAACTATCGGGAAAAAGTGCATTTTCGGTCAGAACTGTGTTGTAGGAGCCAATGTGAGAGTAGGCAACGGTGTCAAAGTTCAGAACAATGTTTCAATATACGAAGGTGTTGAGATAGAAGACGATGTTTTTCTTGGTCCGTCGATGGTTTTCACCAATGTTATAAATCCGAGATCGTTCATCGAAAGAAAAGAGGAATTTAAGAAAACGCTTATGAAAAAAGGGTGTTCTGTCGGAGCCAACGCAACAATAGTCTGCGGAGTGACTGTCGGAAGATATGCATTTGTCGGAGCCGGTTCCCTGGTAACAAAAGATGTTCCGGATTTTGCACTTGTTTATGGAGTTCCTGCCCGTCAGCACGGCTGGGTCGGCATAAGCGGCAACAAGCTTTCCTTTGATCAGTCAGGAGTCGCAACTGACCACAGTGACGGAAGCAAATACATCTTAAAAAACGGTCGTGTCAGCGAATATCAGGCGTAAATTTCAGTTGTTGATTCCTCTTAAAACGGTTCGGATTTTCCAAAATGGATGTTGAAGTGACGAAGATGGTGATGAGATTTTGTGAATTTTTCCTCAATGCCGGTTTCCCCTTTTTTTATCAAGAGGATTTGTTTGTCCAAATGTTTCTGCACCACGACTGTAACCATAAAGAGTTTTTGAGTTTATCAACGACCATAAAAGTGTTTTTGAAAGCCATGAAACAAATTTATATTTCTGATCTTTTCTGTTCGATTCTCTCTGCAATCCTGTTAAATAATTTACAGGCACTCCATCAAAAACATCAAACCATTCAACTTTTTCACCTTTAACATAACCATCATAAACGGCTTCCTTTCCAACAACAATTGCCCATGGAATACCTTTGTAAATATTTCCTTTTTGCATAAATTTATTTTCGTCCTCAATCTCTGCGAGCCAATTTAAAACTGCTTTGCCGGTATCTGTATAGGTTTCAAAAAGAGGAAAATATATTATAAAATTGATTACAGCAGTAACTGATGAAATTAAAACCGCAGGCGTGTTTTCTATTAATGCAAAATATAAAATTGCTGAAAATGAGAGAAGCAACCCTGCATACAGAAAAATTCTACCACTTATAAAGTATCTGTCAGCTATTTCAGGTGAATATAGCATATTTGTAATTTCTATCCTCAGATTATTTAATGCTGAAAAATTGTTTTTCCCGATCAGAACGGCATTTTTGTCGTGGAAAAAAGAGTTGAATATTAACGCTTCTTCAGGCGGATGATCCTTGGGGATATCCTTTCTTTTATACAAAATGAATTCACCGTCATCTTCAAAAATGTCAACATATCCACCACAAGCAAGAGAAATAATACCAGTTACCATAAGTTTATAACCGACAGATTTATTCCGGATAACTTCCGCCATCATGGGTGTGATGTTTTTTGGCAAAAACAGCTGTTTGTTTTCGGTAGATGCAAATCGTTTTTTAAAGTATATCCAGGCGATAAAGTGATATGCCCAGATAAATAAATTAATAAGAATCAGTAAAGCTTTGAAACTCATAACGCTACCCTTAATAAGGAATGGGGTTATCTTTCAATGTTTTTATATCATGTGATAAATGCTGTCAATGTTTTAGATTGATTAGTTTTTCAGATATGAGGAATATTCAACTGCTCAAGAACAGCATTAACTGATTCGACATTGGCTTTGTTTCCATCAAGAAAATCAATGAAAAATAGGGGTCAGATCCCAATAAATACGTATGTTTTCTGTCTTAAACTCTTCCCAACTCCCTAAATCAACTCCACTTTTCCCAGTTTCCCGGTGAGCAAGATAATTTCTCTGAATTTCTTGTAAATTAATTTAGAATTAGATATATTAACTCTGGATGTTGAATATTAGAGTCAGTTGTTATTTGATGGAGAGCACAATGACAAAGATTCCAGGATCTGTTTTCCCAAAAGAATATGCTGAATGGCTTGCAGAGATCAAGGAAAGAG
>CAZVWR010000052.1:0-23698 GCA_964630905.1 uncultured Spirochaetales bacterium
TTTTTCTGAATTAATCCATCCCAACTCCCTAAATAAACTCCACTTTTCTCAGTTTTCTGGCGAGCAAGATAATCTTATATGATTTCTTGATATAATAACTAGAATTTGGTATTGTAAGTTGTTATTACGATTTTTTGGTTTTATCAAATGGTGGTTTTATGAAACAATTATTCAGTGCTGATAGAGAATACAATTTATGGGTTCAGGGATTAAAGCAAAAGATCCGTTCTGCTCAAATAAAAGCGGCATTAAGTGTCAATACGGAGATGTTGAATTTTTACTGGGAGCTCGGCACCGATATTGTTGAAAAACAGAAAACTGCAAAATGGGGTGACGGTCTTGTTAATCAGTTGAGCAAAGATTTGACAACCGAATTCCCCGGAATGAAAGGATTTTCACGCAGAAATATTATGTATATTCAACAATGGTACTTGTTCTATAGCCAGTCGGGTTTAATTGGGCAACAAGCTGTTGCCCAAATTGTGCAACAAGTTGTTGCACAATTATCTGGAATACCGTGGGGACACAATATCACAATAATTTCAAAGTGTAAGAATGTTGACGAAGCTCTTTTTTATGTTCAGGCAACTGCAAAAAACAACTGGTCCCGTTCAGTTCTAACCCATCAGATTGAAGGAAGGCTTTTTGAAAGAGAGGGAAAAGCCATAAATAATTTTCAATCCACATTGCCGGTTCCACAATCAGATCTTGCAGTTCAGACGCTGAAAGATCCGTATATTTTCGACTTTATGACAATAAGACAGCAACATGATGAAAAGGAATTGGAAGATGCGCTGATCAGTCATGTTACAAAATTCCTGCTTGAACTTGGCGCGGGGTTTTCATATATCGGCAGACAATATAAAATAGAAATTGATGGTGACGAATTCTTCATTGATCTTCTGTTTTATCATCTAAAATTACACTGTTATGTTGTTGTTGAATTAAAAACAGTGAAATTCCAACCGGAATTTGCCGGTAAACTTAATTTTTATGTTTCCTCAATTGACGAAATACTGAAAACCGAAAGAGATGATCCGACAATTGGGATATTGATCTGTAAATCTAAGAATAACACCGTTGTTGAATATTCAATTAAAGACATAAACAAACCCATAGGAGTTAGCCGTTATAACATCGTCAGCAATCTTGAAGAAAAGATTAAATCTTCACTCCAGACAATTGAAGAAATTGAAAAAGAGATGGAGAGCTGACTCCATTTCACCTTAATAAATCAGTCGATTTTTTCTACCCCTTCCCCTTCAGCATTTCCTCTTCATGTTTGAGGAAATATTCGATGGTTTCGATGCGGATGTTGAAGGTGGCTCCGGGTTTGTTCTGGTATTACAATTGAAAAAGCTAATTTTTACCGAGTGCAAGAAACATTTCCTTGTAAAATTGAAGTACGGATATAAAATTTAACAACTTTGAAAAATGAGGAGGTCTGGATATGAAAGGTTCCTACACAAAAGCAGTTGAATACGAACTTAACCGTACAAAAAATTATAAACCCGGAATATTAAGCGAAGACGACCTCTCCCATCTGCCTGAAATAGTGAAAAAATATATCCGCTACACAGGTTTTGCCGGAAAAGAAAAAATCTTAAATTTCAGAGCAGAGTTTAAAGGCGGTATCCGGTTTAAGCCTGAAGAAGAATATATGCCTTTGAAATCGGTTCAATACAATTTTATGGATATTCATTCGCGGTTATTTTATATCGTGGCTAAAAAAAGTGGCATACCGGCAATCGGACTCCATTTATACAGAGATGCAAAAGCGATCTTTAAAGTGAAAATTCTGGGGTTGTTCACTGTTGTTGATGCTTCCGGTCCTAAAATGGATCAAGGAGAAACGGTTACTGTGCTGAATGATATGTTTTTTATGGCTCCGGGGGCACTTATAGACAAAAGAATCCAATGGGAAGAAATTGATGATTTGACCGTGGAAGCAATATTCACAAACGGTAACAGTAAAGTCAGCGCATTATTATATTTTGATAAGGAAGGAAAATTGTTGAATTTTTTAAGCAATGACCGTTTTGAAACGAACGGAAAGGAATATATCAACAATCCATGGGAAACACCCACATCAGAATACAAAGATATAGACGGATATAGAATCCCGTCAAAGGCAAAACTGATATATAAAAGACCTGAAGGTGATTTCTGTTACGGTGAATTTGAACTCGTAAGTATGGAATATAATTGCAGAGAATTGAAATAGAACTGATTGTTAGTTTAAGAAAACGAGGAGAATAATATGCCGAAACCACAGGACAAAGAAACAAGATATTTCATTGATCTGGATCTCAAAACCATGAAAATCATCGGCTGGAACTACGATCAACGGGAAGAACTCGTAAAACAGAAGCTGCCGCCCTCGAAAGTCAGAATCTACATAACAAAAGGGCAATACAATAAACTTGTGAAGGAAGATTAGGGAGTTTACATGACCCCTTTTTCTACACATATTTTTCTGAATTAATCCATCCCAACTCCCTAAATAAACTCCACTTTTCTCAGTTTGCTGGCGAGTAAGATAATTTATCTGAATTTCTTGTATATTAATTTAAACTGTTGTAATATCAATTGAGCGTTAGAATTAAATTTTGTGATTTTTCCTGTTTTTGAGTATAAAGCGGAATGATCTTTAAAAATGAAAGATTTTCTGAGGTGTTGAATGACTAAAGAGACGGCAATTAAAATTTTTGAGCAGAAAAGAGTTCGTTCTGCATGGAATGATGATGAAGAGAAATGGTATTTTTCAATTGTGGATGTTATCGGAATATTAACGGAAAGTCCTAATCCGAATAATTATTGGAAAGTGCTCAAACACAGATTAGTAAAAGAAGGGAACGAGTCGGTTACAAATTGTAACCAACTGAAAATGATCTCTTCTGACGGGAAATATTACAAAACAGATGTGGCAGACACAGAACAGTTGTTTCGCCTTATACAATCAATACCTTCTCCCAAGGCTGAACCATTTAAAATGTGGTTGGCAAAAGTAGGTCGAGAAAGAATTGATGAGATTGAAGACCCTGAAATCGGAATTGACCGCTTGATGGAAACATATTTAAGGAAAGGATACTCAAAAGAGTGGATAAATCAGCGGTTGAAAAGTATTGAGATCAGAAAAGAACTTACAGACGAATGGGAAAAAAGAGGAGTTAAAAAAGGGAATGAATTTGCAATCTTAACAGATGATATAACTGAAGCATGGAGCGGATTTAAAACAAAAGAATATAAAAATTACAAAGGACTGAAGAAAGAAAATCTTCGTGACCACATGACAAATCTTGAACTTGTACTTAACATGCTTGCAGAAGCCACCACGACTGAAATATCAAAAGAGAAAAAACCTGAAAATTTTGAAGAGAACAGAAAAATTGCAAAGCAAGGCGGAAAAATAGCTGGAAATACAAGAAAAGAAATCGAAAAAAAGACAGGCAAAAAGATCGTTTCAAAAACAAATGCCAATGAACTGACAAAAAAAGAAACTAAGCAGCTTTCCAGCGATTAAAACAACCATATCTAATTTCAAAAAAAGAATCTATCTTCCGAGTTTAGACCATTTGGGTTCAAACATCAGTTTTACTTCCTTGCCGGTTTCGACCGATTCATAGATCGCGTTTATGAGTTCGAGCGATTTTCTTCCCTCAAGTCCGTCAACGAGGGCGTGAGTTCCGTTTTGTATTGAATCTATTACACTTTCAAGATATCTGATGTGGCCGAATCCATAGACACTGGGTGGATTTTCACTGTATTTTTGAAGAATTTCTGCTCTTTTTTCTGCTGATTCATCTTCAAAGTTCCATTCTTCTATTCTGTTTACTGAAAAACCGCCGATGACACAGCTTCCTTTTTCACCGAGAATGGATAGAGAGCCTTCAAGATCTTTCGGTCTGGTCGCAGTTGTCGCTTCAACAATGCCGATAGCTCCGCTTTTAAAACGGATTATTGCGGCACAGGTGTCGTCAACTTCAATTTTTGAAAGATATGTCCCGTTCATCGCCATTACGCTGACCGGTTCACCGAGCATCCATTCAAGAAGGTCAATGTGGTGACTTGCCTGGTTTGCGATCACTCCGCCGTCAAGAGCCCATGTTCCCCGCCACGGATCTGAATCGTAATATTCCTGAGTTCTGCACCATCTGACTCTCACTGTTCCCATGACAATTTTTCCAAACCCCCCTTCTTTGATCTTTTTCCGCAATATCTGGACAGGAAGGTTGAACCGGTTCTGCTTCACAACGAAAAGTTTTACTCCGTTGATGTCGCAGGTTTTTATCATTCTGTCGGCATCCGAAAGTTTAAGCGCCATCGGTTTTTCACAAACAATGTGCTTTTTAAATTTATTAGCAATATCAATAACATGCTCAGGGTGCATTCCGCTTGGAGTCAGAATTGTAACAACATCGGTTTCAGGGTGTTCTGAAAGCATTTCGTTGTAGTCTGTGTACCATGGCACATTTGCGTTTTTTCCTGCGACTTCAGCTTTTTCGCTGATAATGTCACAAACTGCGACAAGTTCCGCTTTTTCAATGTCACGGATTGCTTCAAGATGTTTTTTCAGGATCCTTCCGCAACCGACGATTGCAAATTTAACGGTCATTTATGAACCTCTTTGGCTTCTGTAATAAAATCAGACGGTTCTCTGAATTCCTTGTAAACCGAAGCAAACCTGATGAATGCGATCTTGTCTATTTTTTTCAGCTGCTGCATTACAAGATCTCCGATAACCGAACTTTCGATCTCTTTTTTCTCATATCCCTGAACAGTTTTTTCAATAGTATCAATTATCTGTTCAATCACTTCAGCAGACACCGGTCTTTTCTGACAGCTTATCAGAAGTCCTTTTTTGATCTTATTCCGGTCAAACGGTTCCCTTTCCCCGTTCTTTTTTTTGACTATCGGCATAACTTCTTCGATCCGTTCGTAAGTTGTGTATCTTCCGCCGCAGTCTTCACATTCCCTTCTTCTTCTGATCTCTGAATCGTCTTTTGTAGATCTTGAATCAATTACCTTGTCTTTAAGTGAGTTGCAGAATGGACATTTCATGGTTTTTTCCGTTTTTTACAGTTACTTTCTGATGAGAGGATATTTCTGACAGATTTTTTTAACTTCAGCGCGCACTTCTTCGATCACGGAATCATCAATTACAGATGAATCAATGCCGATCTTAGGCGAAAACTCGTTTGTTTTGATGTTCATTATGATCTTGTCCATAAGTCTTGCCACAAGGCGGACATCTTCTTCGTTAAGTCCTCTTGTTGTCAGAAATGGTGTTCCGACCCTGATACCGCTTGTAATGAATGGTGACTGATCGTCAAAAGGAACCATGTTCTTGTTCACTGTGATATGTGCCTTGTCGAGTGCTTTTTCAGTGATCTTGCCTGTTTTACCTTTGTTTCTAAGGTCAATGAGCATCAGATGGTTGTCTGTCCCTTTTGAAACAAGGTGATAACCCATTTTGTTGAATTCATCTGCCATGGCAGCGGCATTTTTCACAACTTTCTGCTGATAGACTTTGAATTCTTCGCTCATTGCTTCTTTAAAACAGATCGCTTTTGCGGCAATTATGTGCATCAGCGGTCCGCCCTGCATTCCCGGGAATACAGCGGAATTAAGTTCTTTTTCGTACTGTTTTTTTGCAAGGATGAGTCCGCTTCTTGGACCTCTCAGAGTTTTATGTGTCGTCGAAGTTACGAAATCTGCATAAGGAACAGGGCTTGGATGAACTCCCGCCGCGACAAGACCTGCAATGTGGGCCATATCGACCATCATCATTGCACCGACTTTATCGCAGATCTCCCTGATCCTGGGAAAATCGAAAACTCTCGGATATGCCGAAGCGCCTGCAAGAATGAGCTTAGGTTTGTGTTCAACAGCAAGTCTTTCAAGTTCAGTATAATCAATTTTTCCGTCAACCGGCGAAACGCCGTAAGGGATTATCTTGTAAAGTTTTCCCGAGAAATTAACGGGACTTCCGTGAGTCAGATGTCCGCCGTGATCAAGGTTCATTGCAAGAATTGTGTCTCCCGGCTGAAGAACTGCGAAATATACTCCCATATTCGCCTGAGAACCGCTGTGGGGCTGGACATTTGCATATTCAGCGCCGAAAAGTTCACATGCACGGTTAATGGCAAGTTTTTCAACTTCATCCACTACTTCGCAACCGCCGTAATATCTCTTTTTCGGATAACCTTCGGCATATTTGTTGGTCAGAAGAGATCCCTGAGCCTCCATGACAGCATTACTTGTGAAGTTCTCGCTTGCAATAAGTTCAAGCCCCTCTTCCTGTCTTTTCGCCTCTTTTTCGATAATTTCAGCCACTTCAGGGTCAACACTTGGAATGTACTTAAGATTCAGCATATCATTTCCTCCAAAAGAAGATAGTTAACAAAAAACATATTGAGCATAATACATTAAAAAATTTTTGCAAAAAAACGGAAGAGGCACATTTAAGCACCACAGCTGAGAAATTGATTTTTAAACCAGGTGAACTTAGCCACAACCGATTTTTGTGCCGATTTTGTGTCGATTTTGTTGGCATTTATTTTGAAATGTGTCAAAATATGAGCGGATAAAAAAAAGAGGTTATTCTGTGTCAGGAAGCAAACTCTTTCAGGAAGGCAGGTTGAATCAAAAGTTGCTGAGAAAAATATTATCCATTTTGATCACTGTCGTTTTTACTTTTGTTGTTCTCAATGGTTGTGCTGACAAAAAAGATCCTGACATTTACGACAACTATCCCGATGACTCAGAAAACAACGATGAAGGTGGTTGCGGCGTAATTCCGGATGAAAACGGACAGAAACCGGATGAAACACAAAATGATGATGATGCAGTTCAAACTCAGGATGAATTTGTTACTTATGATGAGGAATTTCTGCCTGACAGTGATGAAGCGGCTGTAACAGAAACAGATATTGAGACCGAAGATGATATTCAAGATTCTGATATTGCTGATGATTCTGATGCAATTGCGGACACTTGCCCCGATGATATGGTTGGGAATGGAACTTTCTGTATTGACAAGTTTGAAGCATCAAAAAAAGATGCTACCGATATCTCTCACGGGTCTGACGAATCTGTTGCCGTTTCAAAAAAAGGGGTTCTGCCCTGGATGGTGAACCCGATGACTGCGGCTGATTATCAGAAATTCAAAACTGCCTGTACCGCTGCAGGAAAGAGGCTTTGCAGGGATGATGAGTGGATCTTTTCTTGTGAAGGGGCAGAAAAAACAAAGTACTCATGGGGCGGTACATATAATAGAGAAATATGTAACACGGTAGACGCTTTCTGTGATGAACACTGCGAAACGAACTCAATTGCACCTGAAAACTGTCTTATGTCTGAAAACTGCGGATACAGTTATTACTGCTTCAATGTTGTAAAAACTGGCGATTTTCTTAACTGCATAAATCATTCCGGAGCATTTGACATAAACGGAAATGTGTGGGAAATAACCGACACCGGCTCTGCTTACAAAATAAGAGGCGGCGCTTTCAACTGCGGGAACCCTTCGAGCCGTCTTGAATGCGGATACAACGCAACATGGTCAGAGCTTTTTGCCGGATTCAGATGTTGTAAAGACCGCTGACAGACTCAATTCCGTCAATTATTGCAT
This sequence comes from uncultured Spirochaetales bacterium, assembly GCA_964630905.1. GTDB lineage: Bacteria > UBP6 > UBA1177 > UBA1177 > UBA1177 > JAGOEX01. The sequence continues at coordinate 7,634 of CAZVWR010000052.1, forward strand.
CTTCCATTGCGGCATAAGTCCATTTGCCGTATCTGCCGGCAAGTTTTATTGAATTTTCAGCACACCATTTTTCAATTCTTTTGAGATCTTCGAAATATTCTTTGTGGTATATGACATACCCGTTTTCAATTTTGCGGTAATCCATAAATTTGATATCGTTAATGCTTTTTATCATTTTCATTTCGAGCATAAGTTCTACACTTTTCTTTTTAAGCAGTTCAATTTCTGAAAAATCACCCTGATGAGTGTATTCGATATATGCTGAACCGGTTCCGTCTGGAGCGAGTTTTGAATAGATATTGCTGAAAGAACCTATTCGGTAAGGCATAAACTTTTCTTCAGGAATGTAGAACCAGTGACCTGTGTGCCCCAATTTACAGTTGAATGCAACATTGAGATAACTTACCGATGCGATCTTCATTCTGTCTGATATTTCATTGTTCCATGATTTTGTCGAGCCGGTCTGAAGTTTGAGAAAATCTTTTAAAGGTATTGAATTTATTAGATTTTCGTACTTTATGATTTCTCCGTTTGAAAGCAGAATTGTCTTTTCATCACTATTCATTTCAACTGGATGGACATTGAACAGAAACTTTTCTTTTTCACATTTATCAAAAAGTCGTTTCGGCAACTCCCCTATTCCGCCGTTTCTTGGATATTTGAATGTTGCGTTGTAACCCACATTTTTCTGCTCAGGAGCAGTAACAGCACCTTCGATCACTTGATCCAGAGTAGGTTTAGGCACATAGTAATCGCACCAGTGACTTGCATAATCTTTTGGATGAACGGTATAAATTTTCGTATTGTAAGGGATCATGAAATGCTTTGAAATGCCTTCTCCCAGATATGCCATGCACCATTCATAGAAATTGTCGCCCGCTTTTGACTTGTCATTTTCATATTGAGCTTTTATAAAACCCAGAACGCACTCTTTAATGACATCTGCAGGAAGTCCGTAAGTGTTTGACTGAAACGGATACTGTGTGAAAACATTGTGTGAAAAAACGAAAGTTTTGCGGACTATTTCAACAAATTCATCATTAAAAAGCATGTTGAAAAGGGCTTTTGTCCTCTTATCTTTCATGTGAAGCCAGTGGCCTGTCTGATCAAATGAAAATCCATCCTTCTGTTCAGTTGTGCAAAGACCGCCGGGATGATCACTTTTTTCAATTACAAGAAAATCCTTCCCTTTCAGATGATACGCCGCTGAAAGACCGGCAAGTCCCGCTCCGAGTATCAAAGTTCTGACATTTTTCATGCCCTGTCTCCGGATGACTTTCTGATCTTTGCAAAGTAATCTTTCGTTTCAGAAACTACCACCGGAGAAAGGATCAGCAACGCAATAAGGTTGGGAACCGCCATCAAACCGTTGAAAGTGTCAGAAAGCGACCATACAAAATCAAGTTTTGATATTGCACCTACAAATATCAGTGCCACAAAAACTGCTCTGTAGGGTTTAACAGACCTTTCCCCGAAAAGATATTCTATCGATTTTTCTCCGTAGTAGCACCATCCTAAAAGTGTGGAATAAGCAAAGAGTATAAGCCCGATAGTGACCACAATGTTCCCGCCTGTCATTCCCCATGAAAAAGCCGAAGCTGTCAGCTCTGACCCCGTCTTCCCGTCCTTCCAGAGACCTGACATGATTATAACCAGTCCTGTCATTGTGCAGACCACAAGTGTATCTATAAAAGTCTGTGTCATTGAAATAAGTGCCTGATGTACAGAATGATTTGTTTTGGCCGCTGCAGCTGCGATAGGGGCACTTCCAAGACCTGATTCATTTGAGAAAACGCCTCTTGCAACACCCATTCTTATCGTAAGCATTACTGTTGAACCCAGAAACCCGCCTGTAGCTGCTACCGGAGTGAAAGCATACTCGAAAATTATGGCAAAAGCTGAAGGGATCTCACCGATGTTAGATAAAATTATGAAAAGCGCATATCCGGTATAGAAAACGATCATTACAGGAACAAGTACCGCTGTAACTTTTCCGATGCTTTTTATGCCTCCAAGAAGCACAAAAGCCGAAAACACCATAAGAACAACACCTGTAATCCAGCTTGAAATACCGAATGTACTCTGCATGGCGGCCGCGACTGAATTGGACTGAACCATGTTGCCTATTCCGAAAGTTGCGACAGCGGCAAAAACTGCAAAAAGAGTTCCCATCCATTTCCATCCAAGCCCTTTTGAAATGTAGTACATCGGTCCGCCGCACATTTGCCCGTTCTTATCTTTTTCCCTGTATTTGACCGCAAGCACTGCTTCAGCATATTTTGTCGCCATTCCGACAAGACCTGTCATCCACATCCAGAAAAGAGCACCCGGTCCACCTGCGGCTATCGCTGTTGCCACACCTGCAATGTTTCCTGTGCCGACTGTTGCAGAAAGAGCTGTCATCAACGCCTGGAAATTGGATATGTCTCCATGCCCTTTCTCTTCATCTCCGATTTTGACGAATATCAGTTTCAGCGAATAAAACAGTTTGGAGAACTGAAGCCCTTTAAGGAAAATAGTGAGGTAAAGTCCGGTACCTACAAGAAAAACAAGCATAGGCGGACCCCACGCAAGGGCACCCAGCTCAGAAACGCCTTTCTCAATAAAAACAAATATCTCTGTCATTTTACACCTCTGAACAGTAAGTACGGTGAAATATACAATACTACACTCCATCTTGCAAATTTTAAGGGTTCTGATATAATTTCCCGTTTTATTTCTTTATTCTCGGAGGGGATGTTATGAAAAGGTCACTGATTGCAATCATTTCAGTTTTAATGTTTGTGTTTTTATCATGCGGAGAATCAAGCACTGGAAAAAATGATTATGACAAAATAACAAAAAAACTTATTAAAGCGACAGAAGGCGGAACGATCGAATCGGCTGACGGTCTTGCAAAACTATCTATTCCCGCAGACGCTCTCGAATCAGATATAGAAATAACAATCCAGAAAAAAGATCCTTCAAAATATCCTGATCAGGAATACCTCGGAAGTAATATCTATGATTTCGGGCCTGATGGTCTTCAGTTTAAGAAAAATGCCACACTCACTTTGAAAACTACTAAAAACAAAGTTTCAGGACAGATAATAACTGTTGCAGTTTTTAAGGAAGACAAGTGGGTTTATGAAGGAAGCGGTTTTGAGTCATCAGGTGATCCGATCATGTCAGGCGACCCGATCATGTCAGGTGATCCTATTATGAGTGGAGACCCGATCATGTCGGAAGTAGGCCACTTCTCAGAATTTTCAGTAATGATATTTGATGAAAAGGACATTACCGATGAAGATAATCATATAGATGACATACCTAGACCGGACGAAGAGACAGGTGACACTGAAGTTGAAGACACCGAAATTACAGACACAGAAGTAACCGATGATGAAACTACTGATGATATAAGACCCGATGAAGATGTCTCTCCGAAAAATCCGGATGATCTTCTTGGAGAGTGGGATTTCCCGAATGCTACCCATGTTTCCGTTATGAAAAACGAAGAAGCAGGTAGCGGATACATGCTTGACATCAGCATCAATGATTATACCGAGTTTTATATGGCTCACGGGGACGAGAACAGCTTTGTAGGATACACTTTCACAGGTCAGTTCAGCATCTGGGTTGAAGATGTTGAACAGACGGGGAACATGACTGCTGTATTCACATTAAATACTGATGAAACTCTTGATGTTGAGCTTAACGGTGATGCACCGATGGGACAGAAAACACTCACAGGCGGAACAAAACCTGAGCCATACTGCGGTGACTACATGGTCAACGGAGAAGAAGTGTGTGACACCAATGGAATGGAGTGCAATTTAATTCCGGAAAAATCATACACAACTGGTTATGCAAACTGCAACTCGGACTGCACCGGATATGATGAATCGGGATGTGCCTAACAGGTAAAGCGTGAAAAGAGTTTTTTTTCTTATAATCCTTACATCTTTTATAATATCTGCAGGTGAAATTGACATTGAATTCTCTGCCGCGATCCAGGCGGGAAACTGTGCTGCGGCATCAGAGGCACTGAAAAAAGGGGCTGATATAAACTATGTTGATGAAGAGTGGCCCTTATTTGTTACCGCTGTAACTTCAAACGATGTTCAGATGGTCCGTTTCTTTCTTAATAACGGGGTAAACACTGAGCTCAAAGGCCCCGACGGAAAAACAGCACTTATGCATGCACTGTCGCTAAAGAATGCTGAAATTACCGCCCTGTTGGTAAAATCAGGTGCCGATCTGAAAGCAAAAGATCCATCCAACAAGAATATAATGATGTATGCCGCAGAAGGTAACAGTCCGGAATTATTAAAGCTTCTTCTTGACATGGGTTTTGACAGAAAAGTTAAGTCCAAAGCAGATAAAACAGCTCTTGACTATGCCGTTGATGCAAGGGCGGCGGAATGTTCAAGGATCTTGAGCAAACTTGACACACTTCCGATGGATTTCATTGAAGCAGTTGAAAAAGGTGATGTAAATCTTACAAAAAAACTTGTTGGTGACGGGGCTGACATCAACACAAAAGACAGGAACAATAAGGCGGCAATACTTGTTGCAATCGAAAAAGGGCATGAGAACATTGTGAGATTTCTTCTTGAAAAAGGGGCTGACCCGAACGGAAGTTATTTTAAAAGTAAGGATGCAACCCTTTTTGTATTTGCCATGCATAACGGCAGATTTGCGGAAGCGGTTCATCTTCTCAGGGCAGGTGCTACAGCTAATTTCAACCACCGGTACAAGGATGGAAAAACCGCTTTGATGCTCGCAATAACAAATAACAACCCTTCCCTGATAAATCTGCTCATTGACAAAAAGCAGAACATTGACACAACAGACTCTTTCGGCAACACAGCACTGATGTTCGCCGCTGAAGCAAATATGTTCTCGGTCGTATCAAAGCTTCTTGAAAAAGGGGCTGATCCCACGATCAGGCAGGTAGAAGGGAAAACTGCTTCAGACATAGCAAAAGCGAAAGGACATCTACAGATATCCAATATGCTTGCTCAAGCTGAAAAAAAGTGGATCTGATCTGATATGTTATCTTCCTGTCAGAAATTTTGAAACTTCTTCGAATTTTGATGTTCCGATCAGAAGTCGCTTTCCATCAAAGAATTCGATCTGTATTCCCATATTTCCTTTTACATTAAGTGCTTTATTTTTGCCAATACCTCTTATGCCCCATCCGCCGTATTCGAGCAACGGCTTGTATTTTCTGACAAAACAGTTTGAAATTGTTTCCCAGCCGTAATGTCGAAACGAAAGGTGAAAAGGGAAAAATTTCACATGAATCCCGGCATCATCAATAATTGTATCCAGCCTTAAAAGAAGAAAAAGGACTGTAATTAAAAAGACAATTGTGACAGCGATTATTATCTGGGAATTTATCTGCGGCTCTTTTCCCGACTGGATCTGGGAAAACAGATGTTTCCCCACAGCAAATAAATACATTAAGTCCATCCCTATCACAACGAGCCAAAGCCACCACTGCGTAAACCGCTGACTTTCCTGAAAAACAACCCCTTTTTTCATATATCGCTCCAAAAATGAATCAAACAACTCGACAAAGATTATCCGTTTTTCAATCTGAATCAATTTTTAATCAACTGGCGATTTTTATCACCTGACATTTTTGACTTGAACATTAAATGTGATATATTCTCCCGCGACTTTTTTATGGGGGGAAAAATGAAGGGAATCACCTTTCAGGAAATGATTTTCCGGCTTCAGAGATTCTGGACGGAAAAGGGCTGTATCCTTGTTCAGCCGTGGGACATTGAGATGGGTGCGGGAACTTTTCATCCTGCAACATTCTTTTATGCGCTTAACCCTGCAAACATCAGCTCTGTCTATGTTCAGCCGTCAAGAAGACCGACAGACGGCAGATACGGCGAAAGCCCGAACAGAATGCAGCGGTTCTATCAGCTTCAGGTGCTTGTCAAACCGAGTCCTGAAAACGCTCAGCAGTTGTATCTTGATAGCTTGAAAGTGATCGGAATTGATCCGAAAGATCACGACATCCGCTTTGTAGAGGACGATTGGGAAAGTCCTACTCTCGGTGCGTGGGGTCTTGGATGGGAAGTATGGCTTGACGGAATGGAGATAAGCCAGTTCACATATTTTCAGCAGGTGGGCGGCATTGATCTTCACCCCGTTCCTGTTGAATACACTTACGGACTTGAACGGATCTGCATGTATTTACAGGATGTTGACAATGTTTATGACCTCAAATGGAATGACCGGATAACTTACGGCGACATTCATAAAATGGATGAGGTTGAGTTCTCACATTTTAATTTCAAGGAAGCACCGGTTGAAGATTTTTTCCATTCCTTTGATAAATATGAAAAGATCAGCAGGGAACTTCTTGAAAAATCACTCCCCCGTCCCGCATATGAATTCTGTATAAAAGCAAGTCATGCGTTCAATATTCTTGATGCAAGAAGCGCAATTTCAGTAACGGAAAGACAACGGTATATCACAAGAATAAGGGATCTCGCCTGTGCAATAGCCGGAAAATATGCCGAAAGTTTCACTAATGTCGGAGGAAAATGATGGCAAACTTCATTTTTGAAATAGGTTTTGAGGAATTTCCGGCAGGTTTCATTGTTCCTGCAGCTGAACAGATGCGGGCTTTTCTTATTTCAGAGCTTGAAAAGGCACGGCTTGCAAATGCAAAATGTCAAATGTATTCAACATGTTCAAGGATTGCGGCAGTAATTACTGAACTTCCTGAAAAACAGCCGGACCGGAAAGAACTCGTTACAGGCGCTCCGAAAAAAGTTGCTTTAACTCCTGAAGGAACTCTTTCAAAAGCGGGAGAATCGTTCCTTGCAAAGAACGGAATAACTGAATATTTCTTTGAAAACAGCGATAAAGGTGAAGTGATCGCCGGCTGGAAAGAAGAAATTGGTAATGAAATTCAAGAAGTTATTATCCCTATCGTTAAAAACGGGATAAAAGCTTTAAGTTTCAAAAAAAGCATGCGGTGGGGAGAGCACAAATTCCCTTTCGCTAGACCGATACGGTGGATATTCCTTTCAATAAACGGCAAACCTGTTTCTGACCGGTTTGAAGATGTCGATTTTTCACTCACCTCTTTCGGGCACAGATTTCTTGCAAACGGACCGCTGACAGTTTCTGCAGGAGATTATGAGGAAGTGCTGAAAGGTCATTTCGTGATTGCAGACCGTGATAAAAGGAAAAAAATCATAAAAGAATCTGTCAACGCTGTTGCTGACAAACTTCAACTTATTGCAAATATTGAGGAAAATCTTCTTGATGAAGTGACGGATATGGTGGAATATCCCCATGTTATCGTAGGCACGATCCCTGAAAGATACAGCCATCTTCCGGCAGAGCTTATTACAAAAGTTCTCAAAAAAGATCAGAGATATTTTGTTCTCTGTGAACAGGGTGAAAAAACCGTTGTTAAAAAATTTGCCAGTGTTTTAAATAACATACCGACAGACGATTCAGTTGTAGTGAAAGGAAATGAAAAAGTTGTTTCAGCCCGCCTTGCAGATGCGGCTTTCTATTTTACCGATGATCTTGAAAAAGATTTTCACGGATTAAAGGAAAAACTCCGCGAAGTCCTTTTCCAGAAAGATCTCGGCACATATCACGATAAAATTGTAAGGATTGGAAAAATTGCTGAATTTGTTGCACAAAAATTTTTCAATGCCGACCAGAGTCAAATTGAAAAAATAAAAACTGCTTCCGAAATGATAAAAAACGATCTCGTCACCGGAGTTGTCTTTGAATTCCCCGATCTTCAGGGCATCATGGGAAAATACTATGCTTATCATGCAGGGTTTGACCCTGAGATATCAAAAGCGATGCATGAACACTATCTGCCTGTAAATGCAGGAGACTCACTTCCTTCAACGCTGACTGGAACAATCCTTTCAATTGCTGACAAAGTCGACACCATCACCGGCGGATTTATGGCAGGAATGAAACCGACAGGATCAAAAGACAAGTTCGCAATTAGGAGAAATGCCATTTCGCTTCTGACCCTTGCAGTTGAAAATGAAAAGGCATCCATAAATCTAAGAGAGCTTTTTGAATTTTCGGGCAGACTCATCCTTGAACACAACGGGAAACTCAAACTTGATGTGAACGAAATAATGGAGTTCATGACAGCGAGATATAACGCAGTTCTAAGTTTTGAAACACCCGTGATCCAGTCATCTACTTCAACGGGAGCAGATGTTCCGTCTGTTGTTAAAAAACGGGCTGAAACAATAAACAGACTGCTTAAGGATAATGAGATCACAGGACTTGCGCAGCTTTACAAAAGGGGTTGCAACATATTGAAAAAACAGGAAAATATTTCCGGAGAACCTGTTGAATCCCTTTTTGAACAGGATGAAGAAAAGAATCTTTTTAAAGCGGCTGACACACTTTGTCAGGAAATCGTTAATATGTCTGACAACCTTGAAATAGCTTTGAAAATAATTACAATCAAGCCGGTGTTGGATTCCTTCTTTGACGCCGTTTTTGTAATGGCGGAAGACGAAAATATAAGGATGAACAGAATGAGACTTATAAACAAAGTAACTACATTAGTAAGTGAAAACATTGGAGATATCAGTTATCTTAACATTTAGAGGAGAAAAAGATGGTTAAAAAATTCGTTTATTTTTTCGGACCTGAGGGTTCAGAAGGAAATGCAACAATGAAAAACATTCTCGGCGGAAAAGGTGCCAACCTTGCCGAAATGTGCAATCTCAAGATCCCGGTTCCCGCAGGATTTACAATTTCAACCGAAATGTGCACAGTTTATTATGAAAATAACCGTAACTATCCGCCTGAACTGAGAGAACAGGTCATGGAAAACCTGAAAAAAGTTGAAGATGTCATGGGCAAGAAGTTCGGTGACAAAAAGAACCCTCTCCTTCTTTCGGTCAGAAGCGGCGCGAGAGTTTCAATGCCCGGCATGATGGACACAGTTCTCAATCTGGGACTTAACGAAAACACACTCAAGGGTCTTATCAAAACCAAGGCTGATGAAAGATTTGCGTGGGATAGCTACCGCCGTTTCATTCAGATGTTCGGCAATGTCGTCATGGAAGTTAAGGGTGAGAATTTTGAACATGCAATTGAAGGACTGAAGAAAAAATATAAACTTGTAAACGACCTTGATATGACTGCAGATCACCTCAAGGAACTCGTTGCTGAATATAAAAAGATCGTTAAAAAGATATCCGGAGAAGATTTCCCGACCGATCCGATGGAACAGCTCTGGGGAGCAGTTGAAGCAGTTTTTGGAAGCTGGATGAATCCGAGAGCCTGTTACTACCGCAAAATGGAAGGATATTCCGATAAATGGGGCACAGCGGTCAATATTCAGGCGATGGTTTTTGGAAATATGGGCGCTGATTGTGCAACAGGTGTTGCGTTTACAAGAAACCCCGCAACCGGTGAAAACCTGTTCTTTGGCGAATATCTTATCAACGCTCAGGGCGAAGATGTCGTTGCAGGTATCAGAACTCCTCAGCAGGTAACTCTTGCCGGAAGCCGCAACTGGGCTGAAAGCAACAGTGTAAAAGAAAAGGAAAGAAAATCGAAATACCCGTCACTTGAAGAATATATGCCTGAAGTTTATGAAGAGCTTTGTGACATTTACCACAGACTTGAGCATCATTACAAGAACATGCAGGACATAGAGTTCACGATCGAAAACAAAAAACTCTGGATGCTTCAGACAAGGAATGGAAAAAGAACAGCCGCTGCCGCTGTCAAGATCGCAGTTGACATGGTCAACGAAGAAATGATCACAAAAGACGAAGCACTTCTTAGAGTTGACCCTGCTCAGATCGACCAGCTCCTTCATCCGCAATTCGTTAAAGCTGAAAAAGCAAAAGGAAAGCTTATTGCGAAAGGTCTTCCGGCAAGCCCGGGTGCTGCGACAGGAATGGTAGTTTTCAACGCTGAAGACGCTGTTGAATGGAAAAAACAGAAAAAAGGGACAATTCTCGTAAGAATAGAAACAAGTCCTGAAGATATCGGCGGAATGGATGCCGCAAACGGAATTCTTACGGCTAGAGGCGGAATGACATCACATGCCGCTGTTGTTGCAAGAGGAATGGGAAAATGCTGTGTATCGGGTGCAGGAGCGATCGCAATTGATTACAAGGCACAGCAGTTCACAGTTAAGGACATTGTTGTAAAACAGGGCGACTGGATATCTATTGACGGAACGAGTGGCGAAGTATTTCTCGGCAAGATCGCAACAGAAGATCCCAAATTTGAAGGTGAATTTGAAGTTCTGATGAAATGGGCTGATGAAAGAAGAATACTTAAAGTCAGAACAAATGCCGACACTCCCAAAGATTCTAAAGTTGCAAGAGAATTCGGCGCTGAAGGTATCGGCCTTTGCAGAACTGAGCACATGTTCTTTGAAGGCGACCGTATCAAAGCGGTAAGAGAGATGATCCTTGCCGATGATGAAGAAGGGAGAAGAAAGGCACTTAAGAAACTCATCAAGCACCAGAGAGACGATTTCTACGGAATTTTCAAAGAGATGGAAGGGCTTCCTGTAACTATCCGTCTTCTTGATCCGCCCCTTCACGAGTTCCTTCCCCACGAGCCGAAACAGATCAAGGAAATGGCTAAAGAAATGAAAGTTACCGAAGCCAAAATAATGAGCAAAGTTGAAGAATTGCATGAATTCAATCCGATGCTTGGACACCGCGGATGCCGTCTTGGAAATACATATCCTGAAATAAGTGAAATGCAGGCAAGAGCGATCATGGAAGCGGCTTGTGACCTTACAAAAGAAGGTGTCAAGGTGTTCCCTGAGATTATGGTTCCGCTTGTAGGTAAAGTTGAAGAATATAAGCTCCAGAAAGAGATAATCATCAATACTGTTGAGCAGGTTTTCAAAGAGAAGAAGATTACTGTTGAATATATGGTCGGAACAATGATAGAAGTTCCAAGAGGCGCTCTCACCGCTGATGAAATAGCGGAAGAAGCTGAATTCTTCTCATTCGGAACAAACGACCTTACCCAGATGACTTTCGGCTACAGCCGTGACGATTCAGGCAAGTTCCTTAAAGATTACATCGACAAGAAGATCCTTACGATCGATCCTTTCCAGTCAATAGATCAGGAAGGTGTCGGACAGCTTGTTGAAATTGCATGCAAAAGAGGAAAGAAAACAAGACCCAACATCAAACTTGGAGTATGCGGAGAACACGGCGGAGATCCCGCATCAATAGAATTCTTTCACAGATGCGGACTCAACTATGTAAGCTGTTCACCATACAGAGTGCCCATTGCAAGACTTGCAGCAGCAAGAGCGGCAATAAATAACGATGTCGTAAGAGAAATCAAAAAGACCATGGAAGAAGCTTACGGCACAATCGAAAGCGGTATCAAAACCCTCTACAAAGAAATCGAGAAACGGCTCAAGAAAAACTGATAATCCTTTTAATATCAAATCTCAACTATCCGGAAATTCCGGGTAGTTGGGATAACTTCTTAAAATTATTGACAACTGAACTTGTAAGGTTTTCTTATATGGTGGTATTTATGAGGATTGTTTTGTGTTTGTGGCTATTTCGTAAATTGTTTCTGGAGCGATGTCTATTCCTCCCGGCCACGCAAGAACATTGAAATCCGGGTCAATATAAAACTGCTTAAAGAATTCGATCTCTTTAAACTTCTCAAAAACCCCTTTTCTTGGAGGATAGTTTTCAAAATCGACAATACCGATTTTCTTATCTTTGAAAAACAGTTTTATCTTGTAACCGCCCAGATAAACTGCCTTTTTTATATCGAAGTGCATTTAATTCACCTTTAAAATTATCTGTGAATCCGGCAGATTAGTTTTGATTTTGCTCATTTTTTTCATCTCTTGATCAATACAAAAAAATATCTTTCACCAAGTTGCGGATTATTTTGAATCACTGAACATAAAACTGTGTTAATATCATGTGATTCTTTTATTTTCTTTGCTCCAACAAGTACAATTAAATTAAATATTTCTTCAGGTGTTCTTTGGTATTTCGGAAAATAGTAAAAATACGCTGTTGCTCTTGATGGACTTTCAATTGTGAACGAAGGTTCTGCTTCTGGATCTTTTCTGCACATTTCAAGTCGTTTAAATATTTCTTTTCCGTGCATTATTCTGGTCATTCTGCCAGTTTTAGCAAACTCATGTGCTATAGCTCCATGCCCTGTAATGATATTGGAATTACTATTTCTTTTTTTATATTCTTCTGCGGTTCCACCTGTTCTGTGCATTCTCTCAATCAATGTATCAACAATAAAGCTTAAACGATAATCTTCATTCAAATCACCGTATAGTTTCTTTTTATAAAAATCTTTAGCTTTTTTGAAAAACGATTTAAAGCTTTTTGGACTGCCAGCTTCTTTAACAGCATACTCACAGCTCAACTTATTGAAATTATTTACGAAGTGTTCCGCAAACACTCTTTCATCATGAATTTTTATTTTTTTACTTCCTCCCATTTCATTTCTTATATCATAGTAGTGAAAAAACTCTTCAGCTGTATCAAATAAGCGGCACACATTATAAAAGTCTTTCAGTGACATTATTTGAATTGAAACTTTATACTTTTCCTGAGCTTCTTTCACATATTCTGAAACATCGTATGGTTCACTTTCCTGATCAACTATAACAAGCCCGTAGAAATATTCAAAATTGAGCTCTGATATTTTTCTGTTGCCGATTCTTTCATTAAAAAGGTCTGTGATTTTACCTTTTTTTAAAGAGTTCAATGATCCTGTAACTTGATTAACAAGCTTCTTGATTTTTTTCTCAGCCCATTTCTCAGGGTCTTTTTCCGAGATCTGTTTTTTTATTTGAACAGACATTATAACATCGTCAAAACAGACAAAAATATCAGTGCTTTCGTGCTGATACTCATTGTTTCTGCATGGACTTCTAAAAACAAAATCCTGAAAGAAAAGATTGTTCAGAATTTCTTCAGTAATATCCTCAGCTTCATATCCGTTTTTATTGGCTGTTTCTTCCATTTTAAATTTCTTCTTTTACTCTCATAATTGCACCAGTCCGTGTTTCGACATCAAGTGTTTTTCTCTCCTCATCTTTCCATTTCTTACATTTTTCGGAGTAAGAAAAAACACTTAATTTGGGTTGGGAGAGTGCATTTGTTACCACACATATTTTATAATTATTGCTTTTCTCATTCATTTTAGAATATTCGTTAGGCGTTAGCTGAATATTAATTTCTGACTGAGAAAGTCCCTTTACTTCAATGTTATAAATGACCTTTCCTTCTTTTATTGCATTTAAATCCCATCCCAAATTGTCTTTTTCAACAGATTTAATATCAAATCCTAATGAGCGAAAATGCTTTTCTGTTAGTTCAACAGCTTTTTCTTCAACCATTTTTTTTCTGTAAACATCTATTTTTTTACGACCACTTGGAGTGTTAGGATTTACAGCTTTACCCTGAGATTTAAGATAATTGATTACTTTATTGAAAAACTCATCATCTTCATTTTCAGCATACCATAAATTTGAATGACCGAATCCGTCAATCTTAAATGTTCTTTTTTCCTCTGAAATTAAAAAACAGTCTTTTACATCTGCTTCAACTCTGTAATTTATGTTCTCACCTTTATAATATCTGTCAACTCCCGTTATGTCTGGATTTTGCACTTCCGAAAAAACCCTTGCATTTTTATAGCAAGCAACTACAAATACCCCGCCATTTTCAGAAGTTGCAACCCAAACAACGGTAACATTATCTATATAGCTTGACCCTCGTTTTGCACCTATTCTTGCAATGTTTATTCTTTTATTTTCACCGCTCAAACTCACATAACCGTACATTTTCCCATCATTCGGTTCAAAATTAAAAATCTCACCACCCCATCCATTTTCTTCAATAAATTTTCCACCTCTTTCCGGTTTATCAGATTCAGTGATTCCGTTGTATTTTTTCATCCATGCCGTTCTTAAAAACAAAATCTTCTGCATTTTGCTCTCCTTCTTTTTCAGTTTTTATTTTAACGGACACAACGGACGCTGTTCTTGCCGTAGTAGTTGTTGCTACTGCCCACGCTGCCAGTGAGAAAATTAAGTCTCCACGCATTACTTTTCCCATCCGATCTCTCTGAAAAAGACCAGAGCCAAATGGAATCACCAAGTTTAGAATATCTTCCGTCTGGTTCATCTGAACATCCACCACATACACTGGACCAACAAGATGAATATGATAAACAGTCGTCTGCAACTTCACAATCTCCTTCCGTTTTAGTGGCAGAACAATTCTTAATAAGCGTTCTGAGCTCTGATATTGTAGGCAATCTCCAATCTGAATAACCATCTTCGTTCAAACTCTCACAATATTTTTTTGCTTTGAACCAATTCATTTCATTCGTCGACTTATTTGACCATTTCAAACCTGATAGTTTTAAGACCGCATCAACTGTTGAAACTTTCTTTTCCTTTAATATGAGGTTCTGCTTAAATTCCCCCTTTTTTGCTTTCACGACAACCTCTCTACTGCACATCGGGATCTTGGATGTGCCGGGAGCGGTTCCGACATTCTTTCCATCAACAAAAACATCGGCTTCAAGATCATTGCCTTTATCATCTCTTGCTGTAACTTTTATTGCTGACTCTTTCGGCTTCAGATCAAGCGAAATAACTTTGCTCTCGCCCCTTTTTATCTGGAATTTCTCGCCGGTTTTATAAAAACATTCATTGTCTGTCTCAATTTGATGCGCCCCGGGACTTACAACCTTTTTGTTTAACGGTGCTTTTCCGATATTCTGTCCGTCAAGAAGAACATCAATTTCAACTGTTGAGCTTACTGTGAGCCACCCGAAATCGGGTTCAAGCTCAGCTTTTATAGACTGACCTTTTTTAACATCAAACACTTTTTCTTTCGGGAGATAATTTTCCTTCTGTATCACAATGTTGTGTTTTCCCATTGTCACCATCTTTGAACATGGCGTTTTCTGGCATGTAATCCGACCGTCAACAAGAACTATGGCATCAGTTGGATCTGTTTCAAATGTAACAATAGTTTCTTCACCTGCTCCGACTTCCCAATCTTCAACAGTTTCTCCTATTTTGCCGGACTGAAACGAACTCTCTGCTTTTTTTCCGCTGAAATTAAACCCGTCAATTGCTTCAAACACACTTTTCTCAGTGCAGTCAAATTTGTTCTCCCATGAAAAAACACCAGCTCTTTTTTCAACATCGAATTTGCTGATGCTTATCTGACAGGTTCCTTCATAAAGCTGTTTAATCTTTGTATTTATTAAGAAATTTGCCTGAAGTTCTGCAACAAGAGATAATTGACACTTTTCGTCAACACATTCTTTTCTTGAACCGATCTTTGTTTCTTCTATCGCTGCATCAAGCGCTGTATCTCTGTCTGTTTTTGGAATCATCCAGAAAACACCTGTACTTTGAAACCTTGTGAAAATATAGTCTGTAATATTTATAATTGTCTGCTCACTCAATTTCCCTGTTTCATCCGTCACATCCATAACTGCAAGCCGGTCTTTTTCACCAGCACTGAGAACAAAAAAAGATAAACACAAACAACTGAAAAGTATTAATTTTCTCACATTTTCCTCCACAGATTTAACACAACGGAGTTATTATAATAAGTTTAACGGGGAATTGAAGTTTTCAGATTGGTGGATTTGTTAAAAAGAGATTGGGAAAAGAGTTGACAAAAAAACAGTCGCCGCTCTGTATGTGCAAATTTTGATTGTTTTTTGTAAAATTTAGAAATAGAGCTTGACTTTTTCAGTTTTTATGGTTTACTTTTGTTGGTTTTCGGTATTTCTTTTTAATACAGGTGAAATTATGCTGCACTCATTTTCAGTTAAAAACTTTCTGTCAATCAAAGATGAAATAACTTTGAGTTTCGAAGCTACAAAAGACAAGCACTTAAGGAAAATTCACACAGTTGATGTAGCCAAAGGTGTAACTCTTTTAAAACTCGGGATTGTTTATGGAAAAAATGCTTCCGGAAAATCCAACCTTATAAACGCAATCGGTTTCTTGAAAAAATTCTGGTTTAATGTATTTGACGACAAGGATGAAAA
>CAZVWR010000053.1:0-23612 GCA_964630905.1 uncultured Spirochaetales bacterium
AAGATCCGGCTGCAGATTCATTAATAATTTCAATGACAGAAGGTTTCAGAGGTGAAATAGTTCACATTGCCTGCACAGACAACTCAGGCGGACTGGTCCAGTATAAGATAAAGGACCCGTCTTTCAACAACTGGTACGGGCTGAGTCTTGCTTTAAGAAATACAGCCATTTCAGATTTTCCTCTGTGCAACAAGAGCTTTGATCTCTCTTATGCCGGACATGACCTGTGAAAAAGGAGCCGTGATATGATAAATTCAATAAAAATGAGGATACTTCAGGGAGATCCGATCGTCCATGATGTAAGAAAAAATCCGATGTCTCCTGTTTATCGCGGTTTTCCTATTATCAGCGACGCTGAATGTACAGATAACTGCACCGCATGTTTTGACATCTGCCCAGTTAAAGCAATATCACTTGATCCTGTCAGCATTGATCTTGGAAAATGTGTATACTGTCCTGAATGTGAAAAGATCTGTCCGGCAGAAAAGATCCATTTTTCACAGAACTACATTATGTCGGCAACAGAAAGGGGATCTCTTGTCATTAAAAACGGTATGACTGAAATAAAACCTGAGACCGCAAGTGAAAAAATAAGAAAATATTTCGGAAAATCTCTTAAGCTCAGACAGGTTTCAGCAGGCGGATGTAACGGATGCGAACTTGAACTTAATGCGGCAGGGAACATAAATTTTGATATGGGAAGATTCGGCATTGAGTTTACCGCTTCACCCAGACATTCAGATGGAATAGTCATAACAGGACCTATCACAAAAAATATGGCCAAAGCTACTGAAATATGCCTTGAAGCCGTTCCGAATCCAAAGATCATAATCCTTACCGGAGCATGTGCAATCTCAGGCGGAATTTTCCAGAACTCCACAGAAATAGACAGAAGCTTCCTTGAAAAGCACAAAATAGACCTTTATGTCCCGGGATGCCCGCCCCATCCTCTCACATTCGTTACCGCACTTCTTAACTGGCTGGATAGAAACTAAATAGATCTTGTGCTCTACACCAGCTTCCCGTCAACAATTTCGACTGTTCTGTCGCAGGATGACGCAACTTTGGTGTCATGTGTGACTATGAGAAAAGAGGTTTTCTGTTCAAAATTTATTTTGCGAAGGAGTGAAAATACTTCGTTTGACATTGCTGTATCGAGGTTGCCTGTCGGTTCGTCTGCAAGGATTATCTTCGGGTCCATTGCAAGAGCCCTTGCTATTGAAACGCGCTGTCTCTGTCCACCGGATATTTCATCAGGTTTGTAAGTCAGCCGGTCCGACATTCCCACTGCATCCAGAAGATATCTGGCCCTTTCTTTCATTGCTTTTGTCGCAAGTCCGCCAGTTGCTGCCATCATCGGCATCATCACATTTTCAAGTGCATTGAAAGCTCCGATAAGGTGGTGAAACTGGAAAACAAAACCTATAGTACGGCCTCTTATTGCAGCGATCTCATCAATTGATGCATTTTCAATCTGTTTTCCAAACAGTGCAATGGTTCCGGAAGTGGGTTTGTCAAGAAGACCCATTATGTTAAGAAGTGTCGTTTTCCCTGAACCGGACTGCCCGATAAGAGCACAGAACTCCCCTTTGTCTATGTCAAGGTCTATTCCGTGAAGCACTTCGGTTTTTACTTTATCACCGTATGATTTCTTAATATTCCTCAGTGAAATTACAGTTTCCATAATAAACTCCTAATGAATGACCGTTGCAGGGTCGACTTTTGACGCCTGTTTTGCAGGCATTGCCGCAGAAACAAGACCCACCAGCGTTGCAATCAGTATCATTATCATATATGTCAGCGGCTCTATTTCGATCGGGAACTGCGGAGTCCCATCCGGATTCCTTGAGATCGACCTGAAAAATTCAGCAAGTGCCGTTCCCATGACCGAGCCGATCACGCTGCCTGTAAAACCGACAATGGCCCCCTGATAAAGAAATATTTTCACTATCTGCCGTCTTGCTGTACCGAAAGCAAGCATTATAGCGATCTCCCGTCTTTTCTGAACGACTGAAACTATCAGAACGCTTGCTATACCGAGTGCCACGGCAACCATTACAAAAAACTGTATCATGTAACTTGATGAAGACTGACTTCTCAATGCTATCAGAAGCTGTGAATTCGTTTCCATCCAGCTTAAACTCTGCAGCGATGTTCTTTTTTCAACAGTACGGGCGATCTTTGAAGCCGAAAAGATCGAATCAACCTTCATGTCGATCGAATTGATCTCTCCTTCAAGTGCCATGAAAGACTGTGCTGAATTAAGAGGGACAAACACCCAGTTGTCGTTTATCTGATTACTGCCGAGATCAAAAATTCCGGTAACAGTAAAAAAATCACTTGCTACAGCTGTAGATAACTGAATCCTGTCACCGGGAACAACTCCGAGATCATCGGCAAGTGTTTTACCTATAACGATCGAGACACCCGGAAGATCCCATTTCCCTTTTATAATTTTCTTCTTAACCGGAATGATCCTGCCAAACGATTCGGCATCTACACCGTTCATCATTACAGAGCGGGCGATGTCGCCTCTTTTAACAAGTGCCGCACCCCTGAGATGCGGAGCCGCCGCAACAATCCCGTCGATATTTTCGATACTTGATATTTTCTGTTTCCAGTCAAGAATGTACTGTGGTCTGTCAAAGCCGCGACTTTCAGAACCTATCACAGTAGTCTTATCGTTTGAAAGAACTATCGCTCTAGGCTTTTCCTTGTGAGCGTTTGAAACAATATGGGGCTGAGAGCCGAGCGTTTTGTCAATAAGAGAAGCCTGAAGTCCGCTGATTAGTCCGTAAAGAAAGACCATTACAGCAACACCAACTGCACAGGCAAGAATAATAAAAGCTGTCTGCTTTTTTTCATCGATCAGATACCTGACTGCGACCATTATTTCAAACATTAATTACACTCCGTAATTTCTGCCGGCTCAACTTTTTTTCCTATTTTGGGGAGATTGTTGTCTTCAGGCAGGATGATCACATCACCTTTCTGCAGACCTTCTGTTATCAGCACATTCATGCTGTCCCTTGCTCCTGTTTTAACTGTTCTTTTTGTCACCTTTTCGTTTTCAATTGTCAGCACAAAAGGGGTATCCGTCTCGTCAAGAGCCGCCGCCGGAACAAGTATCACATCTTTCACAGTTGCAACATCCATGTCAACTGAAACGGTCATGTCGGTCTTAAGATAATCAGGAGGCTCGGGGATTTTAAGCTTGATCCTTAATGTGCCTCGTGACGGGTCAACTGCATCAGAAATATAATAGACCTCTGCATCAAATTTTTTATCGGGATAAGACTCGGCAGAAGCCACGGCCTTCTGACCTTCACTGACAAACGAAAGATTTTTCTCCTCCACATCGGTCGTTATGAATATTTCATCTGTTCTTGCAAGTTTGAAAAGGGCTGATCCGGGCTGAACAACACCTCCCTGCTCAACATTTTTACTCAGGATCACACCTGAAAATGGAGCTGTCACTGTTGCACCGTCAAGTTTATCTCTGGAAAGCTGCACATTTGCCATCGCCTGAGCCAGAGAAGCTTTCATCAAATTGAAATCATTTCCCCCCTTTGAAATGCTTTTTTCCCTTGTAGAAGCTATCTCAAACTGACTTTTTGCCTGTTTCAATGCAAGCTCCGCCGTTTCGAATTCAGACTTTGAGAGTGACTGATTTTCATACAGTTTTCTGCTTCTTTCAAATTTTTCAGTCGCATTGTCAAGCTGATATTTTCTTTCTATGAGCGTTTCCTCTGCAACACGCACTTCCGTTCCCGATATCTGTTCAAGTTTTGCCTTTGCCTGAGTTACAGCCGCTTCCGCAATGGCAAGATTTGATCTGAGCTCAGCATCATCAATGGTAAGAAGAACTTTCCCTTTCTCAACTTTATCACCCTCTTCAACTTTGACAGACGATACCCTTCCTGAAATTGTTGAACCCAGAACAACTTCTGCGGCAGGGGTGACTCTTCCCATTACAACGAGTCGCTGGTTAAATTCCTTTAATCCGATCACACAGACCGGAACTTTTACAGGCATTAATATTTTTGCCGCAAAAAAACCTGCCGCAATAATGATAACAGCGATCAGAATCACTTTTTTCATTCAAAAACTCCTTTAGATCAAATTTCCCCTGCAACAACCCAAAATCCGTCACCAAGCCATTTGAGAGCCGTTTCAGTTATATCATTTTCTTTAATTGAATCAATTACTTCAGTATATTTCAAATAACTTTCAAAAGGGAGTCCGAGTGCTTCCTCAAGAGCAAGATTATACGCATGAAAATTGCTTTTTACGACCGAATTGGCAAAAGAAGTCTTAAGAATATTCTTTGTTTCAAGGAAATATTTCCTGTCGATCTCCCCTCTTCTTAAATGATCTATCGCCTTTTCAATTGAATTCATAACCGATTTCACATTTCCCGGAGTGGTTATTGCAGAGAAAACAACATATCCGCCGGCAACTCCTGACATCCCGGAAACATCGAAAGAATAGACAAGTCCCTGCTTTTCCCGAAGAAGCTGGAACATGGGCGATTTCTGACCGGTCATATAATTTTCAAGCAGTTTCATTTTCTCAAAATCACTGCCATAGACCGATGGAGCTTTAAAAACCCTTGTAATATGAGCCATTTTGCGACCCTTCATCGGAATTTTTATCACTTTATCGTTGAGATTAACATTTTTCAACTTGAAATCATTTGTTTTTCCGACATTGTTCCTTGCAAAACCCGCAATCGTTTTTTCAAGGATGTCCATCCCTGCAGCTCCAGAGAGTGCAACTGAAAAAATGTTGCTCGAAAAATATTTTTCTCTTATCTGGCCGATCTGGTCGAATGTAACATTTTTTATCCCTTCAGCTGTTCCCGACACCGAATGTTCATAAGGAGTTCCCTTGAAAAGAGTTTCGTGTATCGCGTTTGTGATATGGAAAGATGGCTCTTCTTCAAGAAGCGAAATATTTGAAAGGGTGTAAAGTTTTTCGGAAGTGAAATCTTCCTCCTTTATCGGATTTCCAAATATTTTATGAATAAGATCAATGGCTTCCAAAGCAAAATTATCTCTCACTTTAAATTTGATACCGCCCACATTGTTGCCGTAAACAGGTGAAAGTGTTATTCCGAAACGGTCAAGATATGATTCGGTTTCATCTCTTGTCATCCCGTTTGCCGATGTACACATTGAATCAAGAAAGAGTTTAAATGAACCGGGGTAACCTTTCAGATTTAAAAGTGTTCCACTCTTTTTTACAATATATCCGGTTATGAAACTTGAACCGGTCAGCGGCTTTATCACCCCCTTCACACCCGGCCTTTTCAATGTCAGAGGGAGATTTTCAACTTTGTCCGCCCTTTTTGACGGGAAATCGATCTCTTTAACATTTATACGGCATTTAGGTGATTTTGAGATGCCGAACACCATTTTATCAAAACTTAAGTGCTCCTCTTTGAAACGGTTGAGATCATCAGCGGTCAGGTGCATAAATTCATAGAAAAAATCCTTCTCGAGTTTTTCGGTCTCACCATACAGCAGATAGCTTTTTCCCATGATCTCGGGCATTCCGCCAAGTCCTTCCAGCCCGAAATATTCATTGCTCAGCATAACTTCGCGTGCCCTTGCAACTTCGCTTTGGGTGAATCTGTAATTATCCCAGCACTCTATCCATTTCTGAATTCGCCACATTGCCTTTTCTGAAGTAAATGCCCCGCTCTGAATGAAAACCGAACCCTGCATTCCGCCGAAAGTACTTATGTTCAGATTGTCGAGGATCCCTTTTTCATAAACAAGACCGTTGTAAAGTCGTCCTCCGTCCATTCCGTAAGTCACAGCATATATCAGCCGCAAGACCGCATCCATCTTTCCATCCTGCAGAGGAAGCTTCCAGCCGGCGATGAAATAGTTCTTCTTCTGAGTGTTTTTCAGCTCAAACTTTTGTGTGTGTTTCCATTGTGAATGTTCCGGATTCACCGGCTTTTCACAGCAATATATTGACATCGAGGGGGTTTTACCGTATCCGCCACCTATCACAAGGAACGGATTTGCTGAAATTCTTTCCTTCCAGAACTTTGAAATGTCACTTTTTGCCGCATTGCCGACAGTTTCCTTTTCACCGATCACCCTTTTTCCGTAACTGTGTGACGGGAAAAGATTTTTCATCATTTCGGTATAAAGATTCTCCATCGGCTCATCTTCATACATCGCCATCTCTTCAAGAACAACCCTTTTTTCCTCCTCGAAATCGGCATCAGTAATAGTGTCAAAATCAACGGAGAATATCTTTTCGAGGAATTTTATTGTCTTATCAGCAAATTCATTCAGCACAGTAACCTCAAAAACAATCAGGTCGTTTGATGTGAAGGCGTTGCTTCCGCCACCGAGTCCTTCAACAAATTCCGCTATTCCGTCTTCACCGATCCTCAATTTGAAAGCGAGATGCTCACAAAGATGGGCAAATCCGAGAGTTTTGTCATCTTCAAGCGAACTTCCACCCGGAAAATGGAGAAGAATTCTTGTGTAAGGCAGATCCTTTCTGTATTCAATTACAGGTATGTTCTTTTTCATAAATCCCCGCAGAAATTAAAAAAACCTTAAAACAGCAGGGAGTTTAACATATTTAAAATCTCTTTCAACATAAATATTTGTAAGATATGATTGGTGGTTTTCCTGCTAATCAGATGAATCAACCAGTTAGTAACAGTATCCCTGAACGCAAGGCATTCCTGAACAGCATTCGCTCGTTCCGGGAACACACTGTTTGCCCGATGAAATGCACTCTTTTGCAT
This sequence comes from uncultured Spirochaetales bacterium, assembly GCA_964630905.1. GTDB lineage: Bacteria > UBP6 > UBA1177 > UBA1177 > UBA1177 > JAGOEX01. Next base: position 6,779 of record CAZVWR010000053.1, read on the forward strand.
TTATTATTACATTTGCGGAACATCCTGCAGAAGTTGTATCCGCTCTGCAGATGAATTCACCAGACTTACAGGCAAAACATGACGGTTTCGGGTTTGTTGAACTATTGTTAAGATATGGGCAGTTGTCTGTTGTTGTTGAACAAACCGCAGGAACACATTTCGAATCAGTGGGAATATATATCTCTCCCTGTTGGCAGAGTCCGCATTTTGATGCTTCAGCAGTTATAAGACATTTTACGCCCGTAAGTCCTTTATCGGCATAACAACAACCAGTCGGGCACTTTGATTCTCCACATGCCTGTAAAGATGCGAAAACATTGGTACATCTTGCAAGTTTCTTATTACATTTCAGCCCGGTGTACATTGTGCAGTCTTCATTCGAAGTACATCCCTTGACACATTTTCCACCCGTAACGCAGATCATACCTGCACCACAATCGGTATCGGTAGTACAAGTATTTCCAGTATTTCCAGTATCACCTGAATCACCTGAATCGCCTGTGTCACCAGTGTCACCCGAATCACCAGTGTCACCCGAATCACCTGTGTCACCCGAATCACCTGTGTCACCTGAATCACCTGAATCACCTGAATTTCCAGAGTTGCCAGAGTCACCAGAGTTGCCTGAATCACCACTGTCACCTGAGTCACCGGTGTTTCCTGAATTTCCGGAATCGCCTGTATTGCCTGTATTGCCGGTATTCCCGGTATCACCCGTGTTGCCATTATCATTGACACAGACCAGATCAATGCACTTAAGCCCGTCTCTGCAATCAGCCGTTTTTGTGCAGTTTTCTCCCGGACCGCTCTTTGGAGCAGTGCTATATTCACCACACGAAATAAAAGCAAAAATCATTGCAAATACTGATAATAACAAAACCTTTTTCATGATTTCACCTCAAAAACATTAATACAACAGGTGCATTTTACTGAATTTAATCAAAAATTGAAATATTTAAAAAATAAAAACATTGATGAATGAAATGTTGTATCTCTCTCAATTGCGAAAGTTATAACTGACATAACCTCGATTTTTTGCTTGACTGAAAGGTATGGCTGCTAAAGCCGTGACGGAATAAAGCATTTCAACATACCGGATTCTTTGACGAATCATAAAACATAGTTTTTATATCTCTTCTCTTATTTTTTTGACAAATTTTGAGAACTCTTTTTTCAGATTCTCTTCATCAATTGTGAGGATGCGTCCATTTTCGACAACTTTTTTTCCTGCTACAAATACTGCTTCGATGTCGGAATGGCTTGATGCATAAAGAAGTGCCGATGCGGGTTCATAAACTGGTGACATTTCGTAACTGTCTGTTTTTATTAACACAAGGTCTGCGGGGGCTCCGGTTTTTATTGTGCCTAAGTTTCTGCCTGCAATTCTTCCGGGGTTACTTGTGACAGATTTGAGTGCATCAATTGACTTAAACACTGTGGGGTCGCGTCTTTCAACTTTCTGGAGCTTTGAGGCAAGTTCAGCTTCTGCCAATAAATTCAAGTTGTTATTGCTTGCACTGCCATCTGTTGCAACTGCTACATTTATCCCTTTTTCAAGCATTTCGGTAACTCTTGACACACCGCTTCCAAGCTTCATGTTGCTTGAGGGACAGTGTGCTACAGTAACTTTATGACGCGCCATTATTTCAAGTTCAATGTCAGCAAGATTGACACAGTGAGCCGCCAGAAATCTTTCACTTAGCAACCCAAGTTCTTCAAATCTTTCAAACTCAGTCTTGCCGGCTGACGCTTTATAATTTTCAACCTCAAAGCGACTCTCCGCCATGTGGATATGGAATGGAATTTTGTAAGCATCTGATATTTCTTTGAGTTTAAGCAAATACGATTCATGTGTCAGATAAGGCGAATGAGGAGCGCAGCATACACTTATCAGTTCATCATCTTTATATTTTTTTGCAAGAAACTCAGTATATTCAATGGTCTGCTCAGGTGTGCGACCTGCCGGAGATGGAAAATTTATCACCCCTTCACCGATCATCGCTCTGATGTTTATCTCAAGAGCCGCACTTGCTACATCCTCTTCAAAAAAGTACATGTCTGAAAATGTTGTAACACCGCTCCTTAAAAGTTCCGCCATGCCGAACATCCCGCAGATATTACACATTTTAGCCGAAATAAATTTCGCTTCAAGAGGAAATATCCTTTCATGAAGCCATTTTTCAAGCGGAAGATCTTCGCTTACTCCTTTAAAAAGCGTCATCGGAATGTGAGTATGAAGGTTTATCATTCCCGGCATCAGAATATAATCGCCTGTTATCACTTCAACATCACTGTTATCGGCGATATCTATTCCGTTTTTTTCGATTCTGCCGATAACTTTGCCGACAACCTCGACACTTCCCTTGAAAAACTCAAAACCATCAAAAACCGTAATGTTCTTAAATACTTTTCTTTTCATATCAAAACCCTTCATCGTATTTATAAAAACTTTTTTCAACTGGAATAATACAAAAACCCATCCATTAAAACAAGGATTCATTTCTTCCTTGACATGAGTTGTTATAATTAGATAATTGTCTGAACTTGTTTTTTTATAATTTTTTAAATAACCACTTCAATTGGAGAAAAAAATGAGCGAAATGAACTGGAAGGAAAAAGTTAAAGAAGTTCTTGATCAGGTGCGTCCAGCATTGCAAAGAGATGGTGGAGATGTTGAACTTATCGATGTTGCTGATGACGGAATCGTTACGGTAAAACTTCAGGGTGCGTGTGCCGGCTGTCCGATGAGCCAGATGACACTCAAAATGGGAATAGAACAGCACATAAAAAGGCAGATCCCCGAAGTAAAAGAGGTAAGAAACCTGAAATGAAAGAAATGATCGAAAAGATAAATTTTCTTAAAAAAGAGCAAAATGCCATAATACTTGCACACACTTACACCCATCCTGAAGTTCAGGACATTGCCGATTTTGTCGGTGACAGTTACGGACTTTCAAAAAAAGCGGCAGATGCGGGAGATTTTGACACGATAGTTTTTGCAGGGGTCAGATTCATGGCTGAAACGGCTAAGATCCTTTCTCCTCAAAGGAAAGTTCTTCTGCCGGTTCTTGCGGCCGGCTGTCCGATGGCTGATATGATCGATGAACATCAGCTTGCAAAGTTTAAAAGCGAAAATCCGGGAGCAAAGGTTGTGTGCTATGTCAACAGCGATGTGAGGACAAAAGCACTGAGCGATGTGTGTGTTACAAGCTCTAACGCTGTGAAAATAGTAAAGAAACTTGATGCAGAAAAGATTCTTTTCGTGCCTGACATGCATCTTGGAAGTTATGTTGCTGAGCAGATTCCTGAAAAAGAGATCATCTGCTGGAAAGGGTTCTGCCCGGTTCATCATGCAGTAAAACCCGAAGATGTCATTGAAGCAAAAAAGCTCTGGCCAGATGCAGTAGTCCTGATGCATCCTGAATGTCCGCCTCAAACTAGAATTACAGCAGATTTTATCCTTTCGACCGGTCAGATGGAAACACTTGTTAAGGAAAAGAAATATAAGCAGTATATCATCGTGACTGAATCGGGAATTACTTATCCATTAAGCAAAGCTGACAAAGGTGCTGAATTTATTGAACTTCCGAGTGCATCGCTTATGTGTGTGAACATGAAAAAGATAATGCTTACAGATGTTTTGAGATCGCTTGAAGAGAATATTTATGAAATCGAAATACCAAAAGCAATCGAAGAAAAAGCAAGAGCGGCACTCGTCAGAATGCTTGAACTTGCAAAATAACCGGAGAAAATCATGAAACCAATCCCTAAAATCGGAAATTTTCAACTGAATTCACGCCTTTTTCTTGGAAGCGGAAAATACCGCTCAAATGAAGAGATGATGGCTTCTGTCATCAGCTCAGAAACTCAGGTAGTTACAGCATCACTGCGGAGAATGGACCTTGATAAAGGGGAATCGCTTTTAAAGCCGCTGCTTGAAAATAAGAACATCATCATTCTGCCAAACACCGCAGGGGCAAGAACAGCAGAAGAAGCAGTGTTTTATGCTGAACTTGCTGAAGCGGCAGGACTTCCGAAATGGATCAAACTTGAACTTACACCTGAGCCGAGATATCTTCTTCCAGACCCCGTTGAAACACTGAAAGCCACTGAAATCCTTGTGAAAAAAGGTTTCACAGTCCTTCCATATATAAATGCCGACCCCATGCTTGCACTCCGCCTTCAGGATGCAGGAGCCGCAACAGTTATGCCGCTTGGAGCACCAATCGGAACGAACAAAGGGATAATCATGACCGAAATGATAAGGATCATCATTGAACAGGCAAGAGTCCCAGTTGTAGTTGACGCAGGGATTGGAACTCCCTCAGATGCCGCAAAAGCAATCGAAATGGGAGCTGATTTTGTCCTTGTGAACACTGCCATCGCCACAGCAAAGAACCCCGAAAAAATGGGACTTGCATTCAAGCTTGCAGTTGAAGCCGCAACTATCGCAATATCAGCAGGAATCCCAAGAAAATATGACTCCGCACAGGCATCAAGCCCCGAACTCGATTTTATAGATAAGTTGTAACACCTCAAAATATTTTATTTGCCATTATATTCATTTTGACATATTATGTTAAAACCTTTAACGGTTAAGGTTTAAAGTGAATTTGCGATAATCAAAAAAATGATGGCGTCAAAAATGGAGGAAAAGAATGAAAGCACTGCTTGACACTAACATTGTTATCCATCGTGAAGCAAATACAGTTTTAAATAAAGATATAGGGATTTTGTTTAAATGGTTGGATCTTAGTAAATATGAAAAATGCATTCATCCTATAACGATTGAAGAAATTAAAAAAAATTCAAACCAGAAAACCATAGAAACATTTCTTGCTAAAATTCAAAGCTATATTCCTTTGAAGACCGTTGCACCAATGTCAACAGAAGTTAAAAAAATAACTGAAAAACTGGATAATGATAAAAATGATATAAACGACACCATACTTTTAAATGAAGTGTTCACGGGTCGAGTAGATATTTTAATTACAGAGGACAAGAAAATTCATTTTAAAGCAGAACTCCTCGGTATCTCCGACAAAATATTTAAAATAGACTCTTTCTTGGAAAAAATTGTTTCAGAACATCCTGAATTAATTGACTATAGAGTACTCAGCGTTACAAAAAAACATTTCGGAGAAATAGACATAAATGATCCTTTTTTTGATAGCTTCAAAGAAGATTACCCTGGATTTGAGAAATGGTTTAACAAAAAAGCAAATGAAATTGCATATGTTACTGAAAAAGACAGCAAAATATTATCTTTCCTGTATTTAAAAATTGAGGAGAAGGACGAAAATTACTCCGACATCTCACCTGTTTTTTCAAAGAAGAAAAGATTAAAGATCGGAACATTTAAAGTGGTAAGCAATGGAGTTCGTTTAGGCGAGAGATTCTTAAAGATTATTTTTGACAATGCAGTCATTAACAAAGTCGACGAAATTTATGTCACAATATTTGAGAAACGAATAGATCAAAAAAGATTGATAGATTTGCTTGAAGATTGGGGTTTTTTAAAATATGGCAACAAAAAAAACGAACTTGTTTGTGTCAGGAACTTTTCGCCTCGGTACATTTCTGAAAGTCCTAAAACAACTTTTCCCTATTTCTCAAAAAATTCAAATGTTTTTCTCAATCCCATATATCCTGAATATCACACCGATCTTTTACCGGATTCAATATTAAAAACAGAATCTCCAGACAACTTTGTTGAAAACCAGCCCCATAGAAATGCAATAAGCAAAGTCTACATCTCCCGTTCATGGGAGAAAAATGTTAAATGTGGGGATATTATCGTTTTTTATAGAACAGGCGGTTATCATAAAGGCGTGATTTCTACGATTGGAATAGTGGAAAGTGTAATTTTTGATATTAAAGATGAGGCAGATTTTATTAGAAAATGTAGAAAAAGAAGCGTTTTCACAGATTTGGAACTCAGCAAACATTGGAATTATGATGTTAAAAACAAACCATTCATTGTTAATTTTTTATGTGCATATTCATTCCCTAAAAGAATAAATCTGGCAAAAATGATAGAACTTGGAATAATAAAAGACATTGGCTCCGTCCCGAGAGGTTTTCAAAGAATAACAGGACGGCAATTTGAAATAATATTAAGGGAGACTCAAACTGATGAAAGTCTTGTTGTCAATTAAACCGGAATTCGCTGAAAAAATATTTAACGGAACAAAAAAATATGAGTTTAGAAGAACTATTTTTAAAAATCCGGAAATAAAAACCATTGTAGTTTATGCATCTTCTCCTGTGCAAAAAGTTATTGGTGAATTTGATGTAGACTATATTCTAACTGGTGATCTGGAAAAAATTTGGGAAAGAACAGAAAAATATGCAGGAATAGAAAAAAGTTATTTTATGAGTTACTTTGATAAAAAAGAAAATGCTCATGCAATAAAAGTTAAAAAAACCAGAAGGTACAAAGAATCTCTTGATTTAAAAGAAAATTTCAAAGTCAATCCGCCGCAATCTTTCGTTTATCTTGATGATATTAATCCATAAACACAGGAACCTTTCTCGGCAGTTTCTTTCCGTATCCATCATCAATAATATTGAAATTATTCAATGTGCATTTGCATTTTCTTTAATAAAATGAATACTGTTTTGTAACAAAAGAATTGTTTTTTTCAGTTGCTTAAAGGTGTTTGTGATGAAAGTTATGATTTTTATCGTCCTTGGTTTTTTCCTTGTTTCGTGTGATGACGGCTGGTCAGAATTGAGCAGCGAGGAATTGAGCTACACGGATGCCTATAAATACTGTGAAGATCTTGAAGAAGACGGAACCTCTAATTGGCGGCTACCCAGAATATCCGAGTTGAGATCTATTATTACCGGATGTGATAACACCGAACCTGATGGAAGCTGTCAGGTCAATGATGATTGTTTGAATTTCTACAGTGAATGTATGAACGATCCCTGTGGATGCGGTCCAAAATCTGATGGTTATTCAAAACTCGGAGACAAAAAACTTCTTTTGTCAGGCAACTGGTTTGATCATATTGCGGATTGTGACGGATGTAGTTATGTAGATCCCGAAACATATGCCGCCGCAGTTAATTTCCGTAATGCGGCCATTTCCTTTGAAAAAGAAGGATTCGTAAGGTGTCTGAAAATCAGCAAAGGAGATGAAAGGGAGATTGACTGCACTGAAAAGCCGCTGCATTCTCAATGGAACTTGTATTCAAAAATAAAACAGATATGGGATGGAGGCAAATGGAAACCGTCAAATATTTCGACACACAATGATGAATCGAGCCGTGATGAATGCAGGTTTAAGTGTGACAATACCTATGAGTGGGAAGAAAAATCAGGTACATGCCAAAGCACAATTGAATATCCGTGGACTGATCCGGAAACATCACTGGAATGGTCAAATGCAGAAATATTTAGAAAGTGGGAAGATGTCGAAATTTTCTGCAAGGAAATGGATGAAGGAGGGCACACAGACTGGAAAGTTCCGGACATTAATGAGCTGAGAACGCTCGTAACGAACTGCTCTTTGACACAAATCGACGGGAAATGCGAAATAACTTTACCCTTTTCAGGCAGTGAAAGTTTAAGTGAAGAATGTTCCGGATGTAATCCTGACAAGAGTGGCATTTATTCAAAACTCGGAGATTCATATTATCTTATCAGTTCAGATTATTATGAACTTTCTGAAGGATCCTGGGAACATAAAGTGTTTCTTTATATAGATTTTATTAAAGGCCGCATTCTACCCGATTTTCAACCGGGGGCAGAGAGTTCTAATTCAACGCAAATTTCACCACACTGCCGCTGTGTGAGACATGTCCAGTGATCACTGTGAATGTTTTCTTGTTTGATGTTTTGTTTTTTAAGGACAAATCATGACAACTAACCGTTTTTCTTCAAGTTTTTTTAATCGCGATGCTTTGAAAGTGGCTGAAGATCTGCTCGGGCATTTTCTTGTCAGAAATATAAACGGAACAATTGTAAAAGCAATGATCGTTGAGACTGAGGCTTACTGCGGGGCGGTTGACAAGGGTTGTCACGCTTTTGGAAACAGGCGGACAAAACGGACTGAAGCGATGTTCCTTCCGGGAGGTCATGCATATATTTATCTCATTTACGGACTGAATTACTGCCTAAATGTTGTGACTGAAAAAAAGGACAATCCTCATGCAGTGCTGATCCGTGCGGTTGAGCCAATCGAAGGGCTTGATATTATTAAACAAAATAGACCTAAAATTGAGAAAACACAAGACCTTACAAACGGTCCGGGGAAGCTTGCCAAGGCGCTTAACATTGATATTTCATTAAATTGCTGTGATCTTATAAAAGGGAATGAGCTTTTTCTTGAGAAAAATCCAGAATTGTCAAATTTTTCAATAACTTCTGCTAAAAGGATAGGGATTGATTACGCTGAGGAATTCAAAGATGAGCTGTGGCGGAAATATATAACCGGAAATATTTTCGTATCTAGAAAACAAACGAAAAATTGAGTGTCAGATCGGGAAGACCGTTATAAAGCTTCGTTTCATCTGTGAAAACATATGATCCGTTCTGCCAGACAAGGGGGATTCTCAACGAAAGGTCATAGAATCTTTCACCCTTGTTCCAGCGGTAGGTCAGATACAACGGAAGGAAATCTATATACAGAGGATCATCATCATAAATTCCGTCTTCCCAGTCATCTTCAATATTTCTAATGTCAAAAATGATTTTTGAACCGATACCTATCATTAAACCGAAACAGCTCTCTTTTAATGGATTTCCAAAAAATTTACCAAAAGCCACTTCGCCAAGAAATGTGAGCCCGGGGACAAAACCGTCATCGTTGTTTTCGTCTTTCACCCTTGAACCGAATCTGAAACCGGGACCGAGCATCATGTTTCCGATCTTGATCTCAAAATTTCTGTGTGTGAACTGTGCAATAGTGAAACCGACCTGAAATGAAGTTCCGAAAGCAATGTTTATCGGAAGAAAAGACCATTTTTTTGTTTTTTCCTTTTCGGCAGGTTTATACTCCTCAAGATAAATAGGCTTGACATCACTTTTTTTTGTTTCACTTGTAAAAACTCTTTCCGGTTCTTCTGCGGGAGCAGGTTCCTCTTTTGCAGGTTCCAATTCATTTGTCAGCTCTTTTTGAGCATTTTCAGCATTTTCCTTTACAGCTTCATCTTCAATCACCGGCTCTTCCTGAGCATAAACAAAGCTGAAAACAAACAGCATCATAAACATAATAGACAATTTTTTCATATCACCCTCCAAAAAAACATTTAAAAGCGTTGATTTTGTAACAGTCACCCCTTAAAATTATCATGTTTAAGCCGTTTAATCGGTAACTGTATGTATATATTCAGGCATTCCGACAACAATTTCGTCTTCTTCAGTTGCTGAATCAATATTTCCGACATTTTTTACTGAAAATCCGAATCCGCCTGAAGTTGTTTCAGGTTGCCATGGACATTCAACCAGTTCTTCAACACTATCAGCACTGATCCCCGCACAAAGTATTCTTCCGCCGTCCTTAAAATATTTTCCACCAGCAACAAGGATAAAGTTGCCATCTGTATCCATGATGGTATCAAAATCGCTGAAACTTCCCATGTCGCCCATGTTTAAAGTGGAAGGAACTTTGACTGTGAATTTTTCTGTCATTGCCGCAGGGTCATAGAAATAAATTGTTCCGTTTTTATCTTCATTCGGAGCGATCACACCGAGAAGTTTCTGATCCCCGATTTTAACAAGTTTTATAACTGAGCCAAACTGTGAACCCTTTTTCCCGAAAACTTTCTGTGTCGGACCGTTTTGCCAGTCCGTTCCACCGTGATAGATGTAAACTCCACCGGTATTATCAGATTCCTCTGTTTCCTTAAGTCCCCATCCCGAAACTATAAGATCCTGAATTTCATCACCATTTATGTCCTCAAGTATCATACTGCTTCCAAAATACTGTGCTTTTTCTTCAACTTCCGGCAAAAGTGTCCACGACTCATTTTTTCCAAGTCCGTCTGCACTTCCCTTAAAAAATGCAGCCATTCCCTGACTTCCGCCACTATCCAGCTCAGGTCCTGCATTCTGCCCGCCGGCAAGAACATCATCAAAACCGTCCCCGTCAATGTCTCCGCACACCAGCGACTGGCTCATTGAATCGGCTTTCTGAATAAGTCCGTCTGAAACTCTTGAAATTGAAGTGTTTTCTTCATTCCAGCCATCTTCCGTTCCATAAAAAACAACAATTTCCCCTGCGGCATAGGCATCTCCGTAAGCCGCAAGATGAGCTGAAACGACAATATCATCAAATCCGTCTTTATTTATGTCGCAGGTTCCGGCTGAAGTAAAAGAAAAACCGGCATTGTAAAGGAGGTCGGGATGGGTTAGAACAAATTCAGCATCTTCAATATTTTCAGGTATATGCCCTCTTTCAAAAACATACATTCTGCCGGTTGCCTTTTCAAAATCATACGGCGGAATAGATTCATGAAGAGCACCGACTGCCCAATATTTTTCATTCAGATTGAATATTGAATAACCAAAAAATCCACCCTGACCCAGAACTGTTTTTCCAGAAAAAAGTGTCTTTTCATCACTGCCTCCCATGTATGAGAATATCACTATTCCCCCGGTCTGAAGCTGCTTCGGTTCAACTGTGTCAGAGTCATTTTCTTCCGAATCCGTTAAAACCTCATCGGAGAAGTCGTCATCTGTTTCGTCGGTGTTCCCGTCGGTGGCGATATCGGTTGTTTCATCATTGATATCAGGATCGTCTTTTGATTTTGTGCTGTTGTTGCTGCAACTGAAAAATATAAATCCCGTCAACATCAGAATAGCTGCTGTAATTCTTGTCATTGTATTCTCCCCTGAACAATTTTATCCGGCGAATATTATACATCTAATAAGTGATTGTTGCAAAAAAAGAGATTTCATTTATTATTGGCTGAACTGTGTGCGGAGTTTTCAATGTTTACAGGAATAATAGAAAAAATATCAGTCGTTAAGAAAATTATGCAAGCTGGCAATGAATATAAGCTGACAGTTGAAAATCCCTTTTCAAATGAGATAAAATCCGGTGATTCGATAGCAATTGACGGAGTGTGTCTGACAGTTGAAAAGTTTTCTGATAACACAATAGATTTTTTCATTTCAAAAGTTACAGCTTTGAAAACAATTGCCGCAAAATATTCAACCGGCTCAACTGTAAACCTTGAACGGGCAATGAATATGAACGGACGGTTTGACGGACACATTGTTCAGGGACACATTGACACGACCGGAGTGATTTCAAATATTAAGAAAATTGGTCTTGGGATAGAGATAACATTCAGATATAACAGGACTTTCTCAAAATTTATCATTCCCGGCGGATCGATTGCAGTGAATGGAATTTCGCTTACTGCGGCATCAGCAGACGAAACATCATTCACCGTTTCTCTCATTCCTGAAACATTGAAAAGAACATCATTTTCAAAACAGTTGAAAGCGGGAGAGGAAGTTAATCTGGAATTTGACATCATAGGTAAATATGTCGCCAATCTGATAGACAACAGAAAAGGGGCGTCAAATCTCGGATTGCTGCTTGAAAAACTCTGATTTTAAGGAAAAATTTTAAATGACAACTGTTTTAAGTATAATAAACCCGCTTAATTCTTTAGGGAGAAAAAGATGAAACTTGCCAGAAAACTCACTCTTATAATGCTTATTGCAGTAATTGCGGTCATGATATCGTATTTTGCAAAGGCAAATGACCGGTATGTTACACTTGACCTTGTCTTTGTAACGATTGAAAATATCCAGATCTGGCTCCTTTCACTTTTCTGTTTTCTTGCCGGAATAATCTTTTCGGTAATACTCGTTGCAATAGACATTATTATGATCAACTACAGGGAAAGAAAATTACGCAAGGAAAACAAAAATTTAAGGGATGAGATCTCAAGGATCAGAAACAGCAAGCTTGCTGAGATTGATAACGGTCCAGGCTCAGGAACAAATAATTTCGACACCGATCCAAGCGACAGTTTATGACAAACACCCAGCTGATATTATTCTATCTATCTGTATTTGCTGTTTTTTCGGCATTTGTAGTGTTCATTGCTGAATACATAAGAAGGAGAATCCCGGTCTATTCGCTTAATGGAAATTTCTCAAAAGACGGAAAACTTCTTTTTGAAGCGCTCAAGGAATGCCATTTTAAGAACAGTCACGAATATCTTCAAAGTATAAAAAAACTCGCAGAAATTTATCCCGATGAACCGGTTTTTTTCCTTTTTGCAGGTGACATAGCAAGAAGAACTGATCCTCAGAAAGCTCTTGAAATACACCGTGATGTTCTTTTCAGACCCACTACAAACGGAAAGTTCAGATCTCTTGTCTTAAAACACATTGCTGAAGATTATGTTGCATTGAAACAGAATGCGAAAGCCCTTTCGGTTCTGAAAGATTCATTAAAAAGTGCAAATTTTCCCGCGGCTCATTTAACAATGTCCAAGATATTTGAAGCAGAAGGAAATTTTGATGATGCGTATGTTCAAATGGAAAAATACACTTCAGGATCTGATATAAAGGAAAGATTGCATTTAAAAAAACTTGCTGCAAGAGCGGTATATCATTTCTTCAAGAATAATTCTGAATCTTCTTCAATAAAATGGCTTGAAATAATTGCCAAATTGAGCAACGATCCGAATGAGATAAAAGCCGTCGAATATTCTGTTGCACTTATAAAGGGAAAACAGAAAAAAGCGGCAGTGTACTTAAAAGCTCTTTCTGAAGCCGGTGAAAATTACGAAATTCTCGGAAGATCGCTTCTTATTAAAAAAGAACAGGGTCACGAAATAAATTCCGCTGCCGAAGGCAAATTTACAAATGTGTTTCATATCCTTTACAACCCTCAGATAAAAAACATTGGTTCAGCTTCCATTATCGGTAACAGAACTGCATTTTACGGATTGCTTCTTTCCCGTTTAACCAATGACCAGGAATGCAGCAATTTTCTTAAAGACACCATATCGGAAAAAACACTTTTTATTTGTTCCGAATGCAGTACTGACATAAAAACAATTTCCCCGGTATGCAGAAGATGTCAAAAAATTACAGGACGAAGATTCAGAATACTTTTGGAGGAGTGAATGAAAAAATTTATATCAGTATTTATTGTATTTCTTTTGTTTGCTTTTGTTTCCTGTGAAGATGAAAAAAAAGAGGAACCTTATGTTCCGAGCATGGCAGCTTTCTTTACACAGTATCTTAACACGGTTTGTGATTCCGCTTCAAAATGTACATCGGGATTTGTTAATCAAACCAATGCCCTGTCATGTCCTGATGTGATAATGTATAATCCGTTCCCTTTTGAAGGTTTTCACAAAGGGGAAAATGTCATTTTTAAACACAAGTATGAAATGATGGTAAGTGCTGAGACAATGGGATGGGTTTTTGTAGATATGGATCAGGCAAAATTATGCTTTGACCTTATTGCAACAATGGAACCTTGTAATCCTCTCGATGTACAGATGCTTGACATAAGTGAATGTGCTTCGGTTTTCAGGGGTGTAAAATTTATAAAGCAGGAATGCTTCCAGGATGAAGAGTGTGACAATGGATGGTGCGATCTTAAAGGTGACCGCTGTCCCGGCAACTGCATAGAATACAAACTTCCCGATCAGTCATGTAATTCAACCCTTGACAGATGTTCTCCGGGATATGTGTGCCGTTCATCCGGCTGTTCAAAGGCAGTTGAGGGAAAACCGGGAGATCCTTGTGCAAATGATGATGATTGCGGAAACTTTCTTTTCTGCAGGAAAACAGGATCAGATGCTTTAGGAAACTGCTTTAAAAGAAAAAGTGAAGGGGAACCCTGTCTGGAGGAAAAGGAATGTGTTGTCGGACTGAACTGCGTCAATAATCTCTGCACCAGGTCCAGAATAAGCGATCAGGTCGGAGCCCCTTGCGGAGTTCAGGCAGAAAAGGATGAAGACGGAAATCCCATTGTTCTGCAATGCAATTCCTTCGCTAAGCTTGAGTGCGGTGCCCAGAAAACATGTCAGAAAATAGCAAGTGATTCAAACCTCCCGTGTACAACCAGATGTGACAAGGGATTGTACTGTGAACCTAATTCAAACACATGTCAATGGCAGAAAACAGCGGGGCTTCCGTGTACTTCTGATGAAAACTGCGTATCTTTCTACTGTTTCAACACGGTATGCGCAACACCTCAGTGCCTTACAATTCGAAATGCCGAATAGATCACAACTTTTTTTAATACTGATATTGTGTTCAGTATTAATTTCCTGTTCCGGAATGAAACATGAGACATCAGGAACAAAAATCACGACAGAAAACAACAATACAGAGAATGTCAGTGAAGCCAAAGAACAGGAAACCATAGCTGATAAAATAATAATGCGGGATATTTTTAACGGACAGACATATTCTCTAAAAAAAATATCTATGAATTATCCTGTTTTCATCGAAGTATCGGCTTCCTGGTGTTCTGCATGCAAAGAGATGGAAAAAACCACAGAAAAACTATATGAATATTTTAAGGGGAAGGTTTTTTTTATACGCCTTTTTATGGCCGGGGACGGTTCCCAAAATGAAACAGATATTGTTCCATCGATGGAAATAGTTTCATCGCCTGAAGAAATGAAGATCGAATCAAGTGAAGCACTTCCGAGAGTCCTGATATTAAGCAAAGACGGAACTGAAATTGTGGCCGATCTGACAGGAACATATCCGATGCTCTATTATTATGGAATTCTTTCTGAGCTTTAACCTTTTAAAGACTCTTCTATAGTGTTTATCTCATCCGCTGAAAGTTTAAAAAGCTGGTATATGAAACTGTCAAGCTGCCCCATTTTATTTTTTACTGCTTCCACAAGATCGGTGCTCTCACCTTTCAAGTTTATGGATCGGTTAATATCCCGTATCTCCTTTACAAGATCAGCTATTATCTTCTGAATGTTCCGACTGCAAAGATAGAAAGGTATTTTATTAAAATTCTTTTTCAGAAATTTGTTGTGATGCGGGAATTTTATTCTGTAATAGTATTCCATCACCTTTGAATTATAATAACCCTCAGCGAAAAGAAGGTCTATTTCATCCGTTCTCGGAACGACTGCCGCAACATCATTGAGGAAATAAAGACCGGAATCATCATATGAAAAAACCGGTTTTACAGAGAGATAACGGAGTATAAGCTTCTCTCTTTCAAAATTTTCAAATGGAGGTATCTGAAAGAAAACATCCTTGTCGGGAAGAACATACTGGTGAACCTTTGCAACTGAATAAGGTTCTATTTCCTTTGATCTTATGAAAGGTTTAAACCTGACGCTTTTTCTGAAATGTTCAAGAACCGGAACGCTGCTTCCTTCCTTGAACATTCCGATAAAGAATCTGAAACATTCACCTGAGCTGGTTGCCGCCCTTGATTCAATTTTTGAAATGATATTTATCTGTTCAGGTTTTATCCCGTCATCAAAAGTAAGAAGGTTGTTAAAATCAAGTCGTTCCTTTTCAAGTCTAATAACCCTGTTCTCGATATGATCCCTGATAATTACATTTGAAGGGGTCGCAAGACTGGTTTCAGGTTTTTTTTCAAGTTTCATATGAAGAAAAGCGGAAAATCTGTTTATTTCACTTGCATTGAAAAAGGAATAGAGTGACTTTTTATTTTTCTTTGTCAGAGGGCTTGAAAGAAAATTTTTTTTAAGAGTAATATGGTAATCGCCTTTTGTTTTTAAAAGTTTTGAAACATTTTCGATAAGGCTGTCGCTAGGGAAATTGAAAGTGGCGGCATCATCGAAGATAACATCAAAAGAAAAAGGTTTAAGCTTTGTATTATCGTTACTTATAAGATCAAAAAGGGTCGATTGAAGAGATATTGAAAATGGCACATCTCTTAAAACAGGATAGTGTTCAATGCTTTGAAAAGGGGATGTTTCAAAAAAATTCTCTCCGTAACCTATGAAAAGAGAAACCTTTTTTTCAATCTCATAGGGGATAATTACAGTGTCTGTTAAAAGCAGAACAGAAGTTTTAGGCGGTATTTTAACATTGTCAAGTTCAAAAACTCTTTTAGAAGGAAGTGAGATTATTGAAGAAAGGGAAAGGGAAAGGACAAAATCCCTTTTCAGCCGGTCTTCAAACTCTTTGTTGATAAGAGAAAATTCATGTTTTGTAATGCCTGACAGCGATACTGCACCGGGTCTTTTATTGTTTATTGAAAGAGAGAACCGGTTTAACAGAAAAGAATGCGGTGTTGCCTTAAGAGAGTTGGTTTCAATGAACATTTTGATATCATTGAAGAGTTTGACGAGCTTTTTTCTTTTATCCATATTTTCGACCCTTTTCAAAGTTCGATAAATTATAGGAAGACGGATTTAAAAATCAAGGTAAATCAGGAAATAAAAAAAAGAGGGGCGAAAGCCCCTCCTTAAAAAGTCTCGTTAATTCAATTGTTATTCTGGATTCTGATCACAAACAGCACCATTTTTTGTATAGCCTTCGTTGCAGTCCCATTCACAATCAGCTGCTGTTGGCCAAGCTGTACCGTTCCATGTTATTTCAACCTGAGCCGGAGTAGCTGTTGCATTATCAGGAGCATTGTCAACACAGTCAACCATTTTTGTATTGCTTACGCATGCTGTGTCTTCAAGGTGATATGTTGCAACACAGGCACATTCTTCAACACCGTCAAGATTTGCGTCTGTGCAAACTGTCTTGTTCGCTTCATCGCAGGGATTTGTAGGAAGACAAGGATCTACATAAGGATCGTCGTCTGTTGTATCTTCATCAATGATATCTTCGTCAACAACATCTTCGTCAACGATATCTTCATCTGGTGCGCCTTCATCACATTTTC